>JAQVHV010000001.1 GCA_028696055.1 Sulfurovum sp. | reverse complement strand
TAAGAAACCCAGTTTCATGTTTTCTCCTTAAGATTTAGCTGTACTTATGATAATCATAAGTACCCCTTAAATAGTCTTTTTAGGGGGTTTTGCATGGTAAGAGTGTATAGAATTTTGAATAAAAAAACGGTTATTAGAAAGAAAGAATATTGCTTTTTTTTAAATTGTAACTTTTAGTTAGCTGTATCTGATAAATCAAATTGTCTTATCTCATCAAATAAAGAAATAGTACTATTTAATTATAATTTAAACAAAATAAATAGATTATTATATCTTAAATGAGAAGATGGAACCTGCATCCAGCCTACTTTGGATCTCAAGTTCCGTATTGTGCAGCGCAAGGATCTTTTTGACAATGGAGAGCCCGAGCCCCATCGAATTGTCCCAGTTGTGGGTACCCGATCGGTAGAACTTCTTCGTCACTTTCTCGATATCCTCTTCGGAGATCCCCACACCCTTGTCGCTCACAGAGAAGGTATCCTCAGCGATCGTCACCACAACCTCCTCTTTGGAGTATTTGAGCGCATTTTCGATCAGGTTTTTAATGACGACCTCCATAAGCGTACGGTCTGCCTCAATCTGGCGCGGCTCGCCCTGTATGATGATCTCCCTGTTTTTATACTTATCCTCGACAAGTGCGCTTTTCACCTCCTGCGCAAGGCTCAAAAGATCAAAAGTGCTTTGATGCAGTTTGGCTTCGCCGCTCTCAAACTTGTTCCAGAGCACCAGCCTGCTTAAAAGTGCTTCTATCTTGTCACCGTTATTGCATATTTTTCCCAGAAATTTGTCATGCAGAGAAGGAGGGATATCTTTATCCTCCTGCAAGGTCTGTGCATACCCTATAATCGAAGCAATAGGATTTCTGAACTCATGGGCGATCGCAGAGATCATGTCCCCCCTCTGTTTGTTTTTGAGCTTGAGCTTCGTATTGTAACGCTGTTTGATCTCTTCTCTTTTTTTGGATTTTTCAAGCACCTTGGTGAGGTTGTGATTGATCTGTTCGAACTCTCTGGTAAAAAAGTGCCTGTCCAGGTCAATGGTATCCACCGTATCGAGCATCTTGAGATAGTTGTTGATCTTACCCAGTTCGCGCTGCATCCTGGATGCCCCCCGATAGATCGCAAAGACAAAGATCATAAAAGCAAGCCAGAGAAGGAAGATCACCAAAGCAAGCGTCATTGTATCGGTGATGAAGATCGCCAGGATCACCGAAATGATGATAAAAATCGTCAGCGACAGAGTCACCAACCTCGCCATCACATACTCGGTAAACTGGGGACGTTCAAACAGCATCGGGTATCAGTCTGCCTCTACATCATTGATATAGGTGATAAAGTCTTCCACCTCGAAAAAACCGATCGCTCTCTCAATGATCTCACCTTTGGGTGTCATAAAGAAAGTCGAAGGCGCAGGGTAGTAGGACTCAGGCAGTACCTTCATCTCCTCCTTGTCATCTCTCAATACTTTCACCAGTATATAGTTTTGAAGGCGTTTTTTCACCTCTTCATCTGCCAAGGTCTCCTCTTTCATCCTCTTGCACCACCTGCAGCGGGAGGCCTCGACCATCAGCATCACATTTTTCTTTTCAACTTTCGCTTTGGCAAAGGCTGTTGCAGTATCCTTCTCCCAATGCAGCTCTGCACCAAAGAGCACACTGCCAAAAAGCAACACAACAGCCCATAGTTTCATCATATTTCCCATCACTCTACCTTTCGTTAAAATCTTTGATCAGCTCTTTAAATACCCGATAAAGCGCTTCTACCTCAACAATAGAGGTTCTCTCATTGGGCGCATGGATCGTGTCATTGATCACACCGAACTCCACCACATCGATCCCGAATGACCCCATAAACCTTGCATCACTGGTACCGCCGGCGGTTGAAAATTTGGTTTGAACGCCTGTAACCTCTTTGATCGTCTCAGAGAGTTTCCGGACGATCCTGGAGTCTCTCTTTGTGACAAACGGATAGGAGCCCTGCGTCAGCTCCAGTGTATAGTCCAGATCCTTAAATAGGTTTTCAATATGTAGTCTAATATCCTCTTGTGTGGTTTTTGTGGAGTTACGCACGTTGAACATGATCTTCAGCGAACCCGGAGTCACATTCGTCACCTCCATGCCGCCCCTGATATCCGTGATCACCATTTTGCTCGGTGCGAAATTTTCATCTCCGCTGTCCAGGTTGACCCCGGCGATCTTATCGAGGATCGGGGCGATCTGGTGTACGGGATTGACCGCTTTTTCCGGATAGGCTGCATGTCCCTGCTTCCCTTTGATCGTTAGATATCCGTTGATCGATCCCCTGCGTCCGATCTTGATCGCATCGCCGAACTTCTCTTCGCAGGTCGGCTCTGCAACGATACAGTAGTCAGGCAGCATATTGGTCTCTTTGAGGTGTTCAAGCATCACCACAGTTCCATACTTCGCCTCCCCCTCTTCATCAGAGGTCAGCAGGAGCGACAGACGTCCATCAAACGCTTCAGTCTCTTTCAGTGCCTGCACAAAAGCGGCCACACCCGATTTCATATCCTGTGTACCGCGGGCATAGATCTTCCCCTCTTTGATCACCGGGACAAAGGGGTTGGTCTCCCATCCGTCACCCGGCGGTACGACGTCAACATGCCCTGCAAAACAGAGATGGGGTCCTTCGCCCAACGCCTTGGTCAAAAAAAGATTTTTCACCCCTTCCCTATTGACATAGGTAGCCTCAAACCCATCCAGGTACTTCTCGATAAATCTGAGAGAACCTGCATCATCAGGGGTAATCGATTCATAACTCAACAATTTCATCAAGAGGTCTACAACACTCATCTATTCTCCTGGGATTTCATAAAACTCTCTATCATGGAGAGATACTCATGGATATTCTCAAAGCGGTGATTTCCGCCGTACTCGACGACCACCCTCTGATCTCTGTAGCGTTCTTTTGCAATACGATAATCCAGCACTTCATCTTTACTCTGCAACAGAACCAGATACCTCGATCTTTCAGGCAGTACAGAGAAGTGTCTGAGCTGTTCCAGATAGACCGGCTTGAACTCAAACCGCTCCCCATCACAAAAACGCTTCTGCCATCCTACATACGCAGACAGAGTTTCCCAGGGGGTACAGGAGGGGTTGATCAATACAGCAGGAATGTCAAATTTTTCCGCAAGATAGGTCGCATAGTAGCCACCCAATGAAGAACCGACCAGCAGGGAAGGATTATTTCCGGAGATCAGTTTTGAAAGGGTTTCGATAGCCTCCTGCGGCACATACGGCAGGTCAGGGGCAAGCAGATTTTCAATACCGAAATATCTCCCGAGCGCTCCGGATTTATTCCCCTCTCCGCAAGAAGAAAAACCATGCAGATAGAGTATCCTCTGCATCTTACTTTTCTATCTCGCCACGATAGGAGACGATACCCCCGGCATGGTTGATCCCGCGTTCAAGTCCATGCTGCTTAAAGATATGCTGCACCTGCCCGCTTCTGTTTCCCGTACGGCAGGTGAAAATAACCGTTTTTTCCTTATGGTCCTCAAGAAACTTCTCCGCCCACTGGCCGAACGAAGAGGTAGGCAAAAGGATATCGACCCCCTTGATGTGCCCCATCCTGTACTCCATATCCTCTCTCACATCAACGAGGAGAAAATCTATTTTCCCCTCCCCTCTTTGTCGGAGCAGCTCCTCCAGCTCTTCGGAGTGGATACTGCTTTTGTCTAATGCTGGGTGCATAAAATACCTTTATAGCGTCTCTTTTGAAGTGACGATAAAATAATCGCGTATTTTATCTACTTTTCATAAAACTCTTATTTATTTGCTTCAAAATACTCCGGTGTACAGAAGATCTGGCAGTGACAGATACCATGTTCCGGGATCTCTTTTTCGATCGCCGGTTTGCACGGGCAGATACGGTCATCGGTACTTTTGAACTTGCCCGGCTTTTCAGGATCCTCTTCTACCATAAAACAGGGGCAGAATCTTTTCCCGTACAGAAGCCTGTGTCTGGCAAGCCCCATGATCACACCTTCATTGACATCCGCATTCGGACCGTAGACCCACCCTCTGGATTCGCACACCTTATCCGTAAACTTCTCTGTTTTTTCCATCTCATCTTTAAATTCCTGAGAATTCATATCTAACTGCAACATCGTTTTCCTTTTCTTATATTTCTCTAATTCTAAACTAAATTGATATATAATAAGCAAAAATCTTTAAGAAGCAAGGTAGATTATGCAAATTGATGACAAAGTTTTGGCAAATTTGGAAAAACTTTCACACTTACGTATCGATGAATCAAAAAAAGAAGCGGTGAAAAGCCAATTGAGCGAAATTCTTGCCTATGTGGAAAACCTTAATGAACTCGACACAAAAAATCTCTCTGCGACCTTCTCCACGCTGGAGGGCGGAACACCGATGAGAGAGGATATTCCTCATAACGATGCAGATGTTGCAAAAGAGATCCTCCGTCATGCACCCAATGCGAAAGATGACTTCTTTATCGTGCCGGCGATTATTGAATAAGGACGTAAAATGAGCAAAGCCCATTTTACTACGTTAACACTGGGTTCTCCTCAGCGGAGGGCTCACACGGCTAGCCGCGTAAAACATATTCCACACAAGGAACTTCAACAATGATCAAAGTATACGGCATCAAAAACTGCGACTCGGTCCGCAAAGCGCTCAAGTACCTTAAAGGTCATGCACTGGAGTTCGAGTTTATAGACTTCAGGGAAACACCCGTATCGGAGAATGAGATATCGCAATGGCTCGAATACACCGATATCAACACGCTCTTCAATTCCAGAGGCACCACCTACCGTACACTCAGGCTCAAAGAACTCAATCTCGATGATACACATCAAAAAATCTGGTTGGCAAAAGAGAACATGCTGATCAAACGTCCAGTAATTGTATTGGACAATGATCTCATCGTTGGGTATAATGAGAATTTATATAATGAAAAATTGCAATAAAGGATAGCCGATGGCAAGCTTCGATATCAAAAAACTGCTCCAGAGTGTCGTGACACATGGTGCATCAGACCTTCACCTCGTAAGCCGTACAGAACCGCAGATCAGGCTCGACGGGAGGCTGAAGCCGGTCAACCTTCCCATACTTACCGGTGACGATATCGAAGAGATGTGCTACTCTCTGATCACAGAGAAACAGAAACAGGCATTTGAAGAGCACGACGAGCTTGACTTTGCATTGCTGCTGCCGGGGATCGGGCGTTTCAGGGCAAATTACTATAGGACATTGGGAGATATGGCTGCGGCATTCAGGACCATTCCTATCAATATCCCCTCTCTTGATGACCTGGGAGCACCACAGGTCTATAAAAAACTTGTCAAACGCGAAAAAGGGCTTATTCTGGTCACCGGGCCGACAGGTTCGGGTAAATCTACCACACTGGCGGCCATGCTCAATGAGATCAATCAGACCGAACAAAAACACGTGGTGACAGTTGAGGATCCGGTCGAATTTATCCACCAGAACAAAAAATGTGTCTTCTCTCACAGAGGCGTGGGCGAGGATACAAAGTCATTTGCCATTGCGCTGAAATATGCGATGCGTCAGGATCCGGATATCATCCTGATCGGGGAGATGAGGGACAAGGAGACGATCGAAGCTGCTCTGACTGCTGCAGAAACAGGCCACTTGGTTTTTGGTACACTACATACCTCTTCGGCGTCAGGAACGATCAACCGTATCATCGATGTATTTAACGGAGATGAACAGCCCCAGATTCGTGCAATGCTCTCTGCCTCGCTGATCGCCGTGATCGCGCAGTCTCTGCTTCCAAAACTTGGTGGAGGACGTATCGCAGCATCGGAGATACTGATCACCAACCACGCGATCGCAAACCTTATCCGTGAAGACAAAGTACACCAGATCTACTCCCAGATGCAGCTGGGGCAAGGTGATACAGGGATGCAGACACAGACGCAGGCGCTTCAGAAATACCTTTCCCAGGGGATTATCAGCCGTGATGTCGCGCTGCAGTTTGCTAATAAACCCAATGAGTTGAAGGTGTAGGCACTAAGCCTTTTTCGATACAATACACAAAATAATTTTGGAGTGCAGGTAAGAGCATGGATTTTTCACTGGAAAACTTTTCAATGGTTGACTTCAACTACTTTGATGTGACCATAAGTGCGATCATTATTATACTGGGGATCAAGGGCTTTGTGAACGGTTTCATCAAAGAGTTTTTCGGTCTGGTCGGACTGATCGCAGGGGTCTACTTTGCTTCCCGTCTCTCGGAAAAAGCCGCTGCATTTGTCGAAGCGAACTTCCTGCAGCTCGACAATCCTGCGATACTCGAACTGATCGGATTTATTGCGGTTTTGATCATTATATGGACAGGCGCAACCCTGATCGGTGTACTCTTGTCCAAACTCACCTCTGCAAGCGGATTGGGGTTTATCAACCGTCTCCTTGGGCTTATAATCGGCGGGGGGAAGTACTTCGTCATCTTTGCGCTGATCGTGACCGCCCTTTCAAATGTAAAACTGATCAAAGAGAAAGTTGAAACCTATACGCAGGGCAGCCAGCTCTTTCCCTATCTCTATGCTGCGGGATCTTACCTGATCAATCTTGACACGAAGGCGCTTGGCCTTGAGACGGTCTCTTTCTCAGAAAGGAACGAAACCAATGCAACATCGCGTTTCCCCGGACAGACAACACACACGCAGGAAGAGAATAAGACCAGTACAATGACACAATAAAAGGGTAGCTGATGATCTCATATAACGGACTTTTAGAAAAATTTAAAGAATTGCTCAAAAAAAACTCTCTCAAATTTACCAAGCAGCGAGAGCTTATTTTAAAGTTCCTCTATCAAAACAAGGGACATTACACCCCTGAAGATATCTATATGCAACTGAAAAAGGAACATCCTGATGTCAACATCGGTATTGCCACGGTCTACCGTACCCTGACACTGCTTGAGGAGTCCCATATCGTCAGTTCTATCTCTTTCGGCATTCAGGGCAAAAAGTATGAACTGGGACTCAAAAAACACCATGACCATCTCATCTGTACCCAATGCGGTAAGATCATCGAGTTTTATGATGAGACCATAGAGGAACGCCAGGAAGCGATCGCTCAGAAATTCAACTTCAAAATGACAGGCCATACGATGAAGATCGAAGGGATCTGCGAAGCGTGCCAAAAAGCGGAATCGGAAGCATAATACTTTCGAAAAAAAATGAAAGAAAAAGAACCAACTTACAATAGGAGCCACTTTGATATTTGATAATCAATATATCCAGGAACGTATCAAAAAAACAGAAAAACTAAGAGAAGAGGGGATCAACCCCTACCCCAATCAGGTCAAGAAAGGGATACCTTCCAAGCAATTTCTCAGAGAGAATGAAGACCTTCTCTCGATGGATGCAGAGGTCAAGAAGGATGAGTCCAGGGAGTACACACTGACAGGGCGTATCAAATTTGTGCGTATCATGGGTAAAGCGGCATTTGCAAAGATAGAGGATAGCGAAGGCCTTGTGCAGATCTACTACAGTCGCGACGATCTCCCCGAGGGGTATTACAATAACATAGTCAAAAAGCTTTTTGAAGTCGGGGATATCATCGAAGCGAAGGGCTTCCCGTTTGTCACACAGACCGGTGAGATCACCCTGCACTGCAAAGAGATCAATATCGTCAGCAAAGCGATCTCCCCGCTGCCTGAGAAGTTCCACGGCTTGCAGGACCCAGAACTTCGTTACCGACAGCGCTATCTAGATATGATCATGAACGCAGAGGTCAAAGAGACCTTTATCATGAGAAGCAGGATCGTCTCTCTTGTCAGAAGATTCTTCGAAGAGAAGAACTTCCTTGAGGTGGAGACACCGATGATGCACCCGATCCCGGGCGGGGCAAATGCAAGGCCCTTCATCACGCATCACAATGCGCTCGATGTGGAAAGATACCTGCGTATCGCCCCCGAACTCTACCTCAAACGTCTGATCGTAGGCGGTATGGAAGCGGTCTTCGAGATCAACAGAAACTTCCGTAACGAGGGGATGGACCATACCCACAACCCTGAATTCACAATGATCGAGTTCTACTGGGCATACCACAGATATGATGATCTGATGAAGATCACCGAGGAGCTCTTTGACTACCTCTTCGATCACCTGGGACTGGAGAGAAAGCTCCCTTATGGAGAGCTTGAGATCGACTTTTCCACACCGTTTGCCAAGGTACCCTATATCGATTCCCTGACGACGATCGGCGGCGTACCTGCCGAGATCACAAATGACAGGGAGAAGATCGTTGCCTACCTGAAGGAGCACAAGATCGAGGTGGACCCGAACCTGACTCTGGGCTACCTCCAGGCGGAACTTTTCGATGAGTTCGTGGAAGGCAAGCTGATCAACCCGACCTATATCACCGACTTCCCGGTAGATATCTCGCCGCTGGCGAGAAGAAGCGATGAGAACCCGGATATCGCAGAACGTTTCGAGCTCTTCATGGCGGGCAAAGAGATCGCCAACGGCTTCTCTGAACTCAATGACCCGATCGACCAGTATGAGCGGTTCAAAGGCCAGGTCGATGCAAAAGAGACGACAGGCGATGACGAAGCGATGCATATGGATACCGACTATGTCAAAGCGCTCAGCTACGGTATGACGCCAACTGCGGGTGAAGGTATCGGTATCGACCGTCTTGTGATGATGCTGACCAACCAGCACTCGATCCGTGACGTACTTCTCTTCCCTGCGATGAAACCTGAAGTGCCGCGTCCGGAACTGCAGCCGCTTTGCGATGTGGAGAACCTGTGCAAGAAGTGCGGCCATGATGTCACAGAAGAGCTCAAACCTGCCAAAAAAGGCAAGGGGATGTTCTGTATCGATGTCAATGCCTGCAAAGAGAGAGCGGCCAACAAAAAATAAGACGGATACCATCCGCTTTTTTGTAGGCAGGTACTCCCGTCCTGCCACTCCAACACATTGGCAAATCAAAAGATAAATTTTCTTCATTTTACCCTCCCCTTAGCCGAATTTTGCTATAAATACATTCAAAAAATTACCCACCGATATCATCGGGAAAAGGAATAACATGTCATACGCAATGGAAACTTTCGACCCGGAAATTTTTGAAGCGATCAATAATGAGCTCGAACGACAGACTGATCACCTTGAGATGATCGCGAGTGAGAACTTCACTATCCCGGCTGTCATGGAAGCGATGGGTTCGGTATTTACGAACAAATATGCAGAGGGTTACCCGTATAAAAGATACTACGGTGGATGTGAGAATGCCGATGTGGTAGAGCAACTGGCGATCGACAGAGCGTGTGAACTGTTTAACTGTAGCTATGCAAACGTTCAGCCGCATTCAGGTTCTCAGGCAAACGGTGCGGTATACGCTGCACTGCTAAAAGCCGGTGAGAAGATCCTTGGTATGGACCTTAGCCACGGTGGCCACCTTACCCACGGCTCCAAGCCGAGCTTCTCCGGTAAAAACTACCAAAGCTTCACTTACGGTGTAGAGCTTGACGGCCGTATCAACTACGACAGAGTGATGGATATCGCAAAGATCGTACAGCCACAGATCATCGTCTGCGGTGCTTCGGCATATGCCAGAGAGATCGACTTTAAAAAGTTCCGCGAGATCGCTGATGAAGTAGGCGCGATCCTCTTTGCTGATATCGCACACATTGCAGGACTCGTATGTGCGGGAGAGCATCCAAGTCCGTTCCCGTATGCGGATGTAGTGACGACAACCACGCATAAAACACTTGCTGGTCCACGCGGCGGTATGATCATGACGAACGACGAAGAGATCGCCAAGAAGATCAACTCTGCGATATTCCCGGGTCTTCAGGGCGGTCCGCTTGTGCATGTCGTTGCAGCAAAAGCCGTAGGTTTCAAACACAACCTGAGCCCTGAATGGAAGGTCTATGCAAAACAGGTCAAAGCCAATGCTGCGGTACTCGCGGAGATCTTGATGGAAAGAGGATATGACGTTGTTTCCGGCGGTACGGACAACCACCTTGTGCTTCTCTCTTTCCTCAATAAAGAGTTCTCAGGCAAAGATGCGGACGCGGCACTTGGTGCAGCGGGTATCACCGTAAACAAAAACACGGTACCGGGTGAGACTAGAAGCCCGTTTGTCACTTCGGGTATCCGTATCGGTTCACCGGCACTGACCAGCAGAGGGATGAAAGAGGCGGAGTTCAAGATCATCGCTAACAAGATCGCAGATGTGCTTGACAACATCAACGATGCCGAGCTTCACGCGAAGATCAAAGAAGAGATGAAGGCACTTGCATCAAACTTTAAAATCTATGACAAGCCGATCTATTAATCATTAATGATTAAAAACGGTTTCAATATCTCCATGACTCTCATTCTGAAACCAGTTCAGGATGACGAAGCTGTAACCGAGGTCAAATAGTTGAAAGTATTTGACCTCGATCTTATCGATACCCACTACTATATCAAACGCAACAGCATCGTTGAACAGATCGTCTTCAACAACCGTACTTTTTATGCCAAGTTCGAACGTATCGACGAACCTCTGACCCCTTTGCTGCTGGATCAGCATCTGCAACATGAATTTACCATTGCCGCACCACTGCTTAACGAAGGATATACCGACTATCTCGTGATCGAATACAAAGGGGAGGAGCACCAGAGGTTCCACCACCTGGTCAAACATCTTTTTTCTGCTTTGGAGATAGAGCACTATCATATCTATCAAGGGAAGAGCGAAGAACGCTTGCAGGTGTTTATCGAGGTGGAAAGGCTCTCTTTGGAAGAGGCGGATAGACGTCTGAAGGAGCTCTCGGAGATGCTCAAACAAAAGCTTACAAAAAAGTGGAAATGTCTGCCCGACAGCTCTTTACCGGAAGCGTATAATATCGTTACGCTTCCCTACAAAGCACTCTAAGGCAGAGATCTCCCCCCCTTAAAAGAGAGGGAAGAAGAAGTCGTGTAGATTACTCTACACTGACTGTTTTTGAGAATACCTCTGTTACAAGGTGTTTTTTCGCATCACTGGCTGCCTGATCCAGGAAACCATCCTCACCCGTGATGAACTCTCCGTTTGATACCCTTTCGCAGGCTTTGAAGCCTCTACTCAATTTATTATTTCTAATAACTTATTATTATTTTTAGATTAAAAATTATTTGAAACAATGTTTCACATTGACTCAGATAGAACTCCTAATCATCTATATAGATAAATATGATATAATCAAACTAAATTTATTTGGGAGAGATTTTCTGCTATGAACGATCATAATCTTGATGACCTTATTATCGATGATATACAACCAAACCAATCCAACAAAGCAAAAAGTTTTCTGACAATTATTGCGCTGGCAATTGTTGTATTGATCGTATCCATTATCTTTACCAAGATCCTGCTCAAGGATCCAAAACAGGATCAGCTTCTTTTTGAACAGAATGAGACAGAGATAATCAGTCCCGACCTGACACTGCAAAGCATCACGGAGCCTGAGGGCGAAACGTCTGAACCGTTAATATCATCAGAAGAAGGGGACCTGCTTGATATCTCAGAAGAGACGGTATCCCAAAAAGTCACTGAGGAGGTTCCTGCGCCGGCAACAAAAGAGACCACAGAGATATCAGAAGCGCCTCAACAAGCCGTTGCCCAGAAGCTGGAAGTCGAAACAGAGAAGGAACCTGTACCAGCAGGAATGCCAAAAGCCGAGGAAGAGAAACCAACGGATATTTTGGATACCGCAGAGGAATCTGTTCCTCTCAGAACAGAGCCACGCACCCCGGAGAAAAGCTACCAGAAAACAACACCGAAGCCTACAGGTACAACTGCGCAGCAGCCAAGGCCTAAACCTGCGAATCCTATCACCAGACCCCATTCAAAGAGCTCAGAAGGGATACAGAGCGGAGGCTATTATATTCAGGTAGGTGCTTTCAGTACTGTTCCAAGTAAGCGTTTCCTGGAGAGAATCTCCCAAAACGGATTTGCTTATACGATCACCAATAAAAATCCCAGAGGGCTCAGAAAACTCCTAATAGGTCCGTATCAGGACAGAAGTTCGGCCGAACGCGCACTGGTCAAAGTCAAAGACCGTATCAATAAAAACGCATTTCTGCTCAAATAAGAAGTAATCATGCATAAAACTATACTATTTGACCAACTCACCCCGGTAGCACTCTACGGGAAGATCAAAACGCTCTTCCCTGATGAGATCACCATGCTCTTTGAAAGTGTTGTCAATACTGCTGATGGGAACTTCTCTTTTATTACCATAGGAGCACAGGAGCGCCTCAGCTACAAAAATCACACAACACGCTACACCGACCAGAGCGGAAGCGTCCGAAACCTTTCAGAGAACCCTTTCAGCTTCCTTAAGTCATACTATGCTTCTTTGGACCAGACAGCGTATCAGGCAAAAGCTGAAGAGGTCGGATTCTCGTTTGTTGACGGATTCATCGGTTTCATCGGGTATGATATGGTCAAAGTCTTTGAGCCTGTCCTCGAGAAGAGCATGGATAACCTCTATGATCCGCTGAATACTCCGGATCTGGATCTTGTGCGCCCATCGATCATCATCGCCTATTCCCACAAAAATGCCAAGCTGACACTGATTTTGAATGATGCACGCCTGAACAGCGAGTTCAATGAGATAGAAAAGTCTCTTGGCGACATCTGCATACCTATGCTGCTTCAACCCGTTGAGCTGGAAGGTGAAGGCGAGTTCAGTATCGAGGAAGAACGCTTTAAAGCGATGGTGGATGAGTGCAAAGAGAATATCCGCGCCGGGGATATCTTCCAGATACTGCTCTCCAACCGCTATACGCAGAAAGGGAAGATCGATCCGCTGAGCTTCTACAGGGTTCTGCGATCAAAGAACCCCTCACCTTATCTGTTTCTGCTTGAGTATGAAGATTTTGCTATCTGCGGTTCAAGCCCCGAAGTAATGGTAAGGCTTACCAACGGCGAAATACTCCTGCGCCCGATCGCAGGTACACGCAAAAGAGGCAAAACCCATCAGCGGGACAAAGAGCTCGAAGCCGAGCTTCTGGCGGACCCTAAAGAGCGAGCAGAGCACCTGATGCTGATCGACCTTGGACGCAATGATGTCGGACGTGTGGCGAAAGTAGGCACAGTACAGGTGACTGAGATGATGCGTGTGGAGAGATATTCGCATGTCATGCACCTGGTATCCGATGTTGAAGCGATGATCGATGAGGATAAAGATATGTTCGACCTCTTTGCGGCGACCTTTACGGCCGGTACCATGACAGGTGCACCGAAGATCAAAGCGATGGAGCTGATCGCAGAGTATGAGGGTCTCAAGCGCGGATTCTACTCCGGATCAGTAGGCTACTTTGCCTTTAACGGCAATATGGACTCCTCTATCGCCATCCGTACCGCGCTGATCAAACCCGACTCCATTACACTGCAGGCAGGGGCCGGGGTCGTAGCAGATTCGATTCCCGAGCTTGAGTACCTGGAGGTCAAGAATAAACTCGGTGCACTGCTCGCAACCCTCAAAGAGATGGAAGCCCTCTAAGGCGCTTTTCACTACTTTGAAGCATGTAAGGATTTGATCATTAAAATCCTTACTGCATCTCTTGCGGGGATATTGCTCTATGCACAATATCCTAAAACTTCACACTCAATCCCGCAGTAATCATACGTCCGTGATTGACTGTAATGGATAGATCCTCAGCATCAAAAACACCGTCTTCATTCCTGTCGCTGCTTGATCTGGCAGTGCTGTAATATTGTTTGTCAAAGATATTGTCTGCTCTCGCAAACATACTTACTTCATAACCATTCAACTTCGTTTTGTAATCCACCCCCAGATCCAACGTCGCGTGACCGCCAACTTTGATTTGATTCAGATCATCCGCATAATAGCTTGACTTCGCATTGATCTCGGTGATAAACTTCAAATGATCCGTTGCCCGATACTCCGTAATAAGGTTTACCTGATGTTTTGAAGTTCTTGGGATCCTGTTGCCGGTCACATCATAATAGTATACAGGTGCAGATGCCCAGGAGGTACTTTCGCCCATGGCGATACCAAAGTTTTTGTAGTCTGTATATTCAGCATCCAGATAGGTATAGGCAAGATTGAAAGAGAGCGCTTCCATCATCTTGCCGCTTACAGCAAGCTCCAGACCTCTATGTCTTGCTCCGCCGATATTATCCCACATCTCTGTTACAGTACCATCACTATTTCCGTAGTTACCTGTAGTCTTCATGATATAGTCTTCCCTGTCAAGCTGGAACAGTGAAACATCATAGGTGATTCCATGCTGTATCATTCTGAACCCTATCTCATAGTTGAGCGATTTTTCAGGTTCTAGGTCCGGGTTGTTCTGCGTATCGCCCCATGCGCTCACATCACCCGCATAGAGTTGATTGACAGTCGGTGCCCTGAAACCCGTAGAGAAATTGGCATAGAGTGCAGCAGTATCATTGAATTGATAGTTGGCACCAAGCCTGTAGGACCACACTTTAAAGTCTTCCTTAAATGCGTTATCCATATAATCTGCATAGTCCAGCTTGATCAAATCATATCTCAGGTTGGAGGTCACGCTCAGCTTTTTGCTGAATGCATATTTATATTCGCCATACAGGGCAAAGACCTTTTCGTCCGTAGCACTGTCACTGTTGAAATCTCCCGGCTGGTAATAGTCCGGATAGACACCCGCACTTGGTCCGCCATAGACAACAAGTGCCTGAGGCACCCGATAAGTGGTTTTATTCTTATACTCATTGGCTCGAAGATCCAGACCGAGAAGTGTCGCATGGGATTCGGATGCTGTTCTGTATTCACTTTTCACCCCTCTTTGTATCTGTTCATAGTAGTTGTTATAGACATAGTCATTATCATCAAAATATGCCTGCTTCGTGCCATTCGCATCTTTGGTTTGAGGTGCAGACATAAACTCCGTATTATCGGTATAGATATAGGTATTGACAAGAAGGTTTGAATTGTCTTCAAAATCCTTGGAGTAGGTTGCAAAGAACTTGCCGAGTTCGACATCATAGCCCCTTGTGTAGTCCCGGCTGTCCTGATCCCCAAGATAGACCGACTTGGGATTGGTCCTGGCCTCAGTTGCTCCCCCGACCGTACCATGTGAATCCTTCTCCCTTTTGGAGTACTCTGCGCCAAATGTGACATCTGATGTTTCATCGATATAGTATTGCAGTTTGCCGTTGAGATATTTGGCGGCATAATCAGAGTCTTCATGGTACCCGTCCGATTTTCTCTCGCTGGCCTGAAGATGAAAACTCAAATCATCATTTGCATAACCGGTTCTGGCCAACAGTTTCTGGAAACCGAAACTTCCCTTTTCCACAGAGACAAAATTATGATCATACTTTGCCCCCTTTTTGGTTGTAATGATGACTGCCCCGCTCAATGCATCATCACCGAAAAGATAGGAAGCACCGCCTTTGATCACCTTGATACTTTCGATATTGTCAAGATCGATATTGACACTCCCTGTTCGCTCAAATACCGGTACACCGTCGATCACCACTGCAACGCCGGGTTTTTCACCCATGTACATCTGGTTCTCAACGCCTCTGATATGTATCTTAAGTGAATCCCCTGTCGTCACTTCAGAGGTAAGCCCCGGAATTGACCTCAAAACCTCATGAATATTTGTAGCGTGCGCTTCATCCACCTTTTCTCCGCTGATCGTTGACACAGAAGAAGCTTCCCCTTTTTTTGCTTCAAACTTATCATCTATCGTTGAAGAGTAGATATGAATCTCCCCCAGATCTTCTGTCGCATTCACGACTGACAAGCCCAACAAAAGGCCTGAAACCACTATCCCTGTCTTTACTCTTTCCATTTTCTTCCTCCTTAAGTAGCAAAAAGAGTCGCAAAAGGAACAACGGGTATGCTATAATCATCGCCGTTATACTTTTACGGTATAACCTGCGTCTGTCCGTACTTTTTCTATTGGCGTAGACGATACGGACAGACCTCTTTTTGCCTATCAATCATATAGAAGAACTGTTAATTTTCTGTTAATTTTTATCTCTACTTATTATATGTATTAATCTTTTGTATATTTATTTCTATTATCTCTGTTAATACACTTCCCTCTACTATTGGTTTTCATACTGATAGGAGTCTATCCCTATGATCGCTGCACCGTATGAGGTAGTGATCTGCGGATATCGGGGGATAAAGATCTTTTTGCCCAATTCATTCTCTATCGCATTGACCAGCCCGGCATTCAATGCAGGACCACCATCAAAATAGATCCCCTCTTTCACCCCCACTCTCTTGACAAGCTTGACGATTCTCTTGGCGATGGAGTAGTGTACACCGCAGACGATATCCTCTACGCTGTGTTCGTTCCCGAGCAGTCCTATGATCTCAGACTCTGCAAATACCGCACAGGTACTGTTGATCGATAACGGGGTGCCTGTTGATTCAAAGTGTTTGCTCCCCAGCTCATCCACCCCGATCTCCAGGTTCATCGCGCACGCATCCAGAAACTTCCCCGTACCTGCGGCACATCTGTCGTTCATCGCAAAATTCACCACATTCCCCTCCTCATCCAGCGAGATCGCTTTGCTGTCCTGTCCGCCGATATTGATGATCGTTTTTATCTGCCTGTGTTCTTTGGCGGCTGCCCTTGCACCGATCGCGTTGGCTGTGATCTCACTGATATTTTCATTGGCCTCTTTGAATATCTTGCGCCCATAGCCTGTTGCGACCATATAGACGATATCATCCCTGGTGAGATTCAGCTCACACAAGAGTGCATCGAGTGTCTCATGTGCATATTTGTAAAACATACTTCCGCTTGCGCTGATCTTATGTCCGACAAGATCTCTGTTCTCATCTGCGATCGATATCTTGATGGCCGTTGAACCTATGTCTATCCCTGCGAAGTATTTCATCTATTTTCCTTGTTTTCTTTTTTTCATTTTCAGTGATTCGATAAACGCTTCTACACGGGTACTCAGCTGACCTCCCTGGCTTGGGCTGTAGTCACTCTCCAGATAGAGTATCGGAATCCCCGCTTTCTCCATCGCCTCCAGTACGCTTCTCTGCTCCAGTTCATAGACCGTACATCCCGCAAATGCCTGATAGACCACCCCGTCTGCGCTGTAGGTTTTTACCAGATCGATAATGCGCCTGATACGGTCATCGTTTTTGGTGAAGATCGGACAGGTACACGCTTTGAGATACTTATCTGCCATCGAATCGAGCATATCGTTGACAAACCACTCATCTACTGCCACCCTGTCATTGAACATCCGGTTGGAACTGCAGGTTTCATCTGCTACGATCACGGCGTCTGATTGTTCAATGAGCATCGGGATCTTGTAGTTGGGAAAGATCGGAGGCGAACCTGTATAGACGATCCGGGGGCTTACACGTGCATTGATGCTGACATGATTCTCTTTTCTCTTCTCGCACTCTTCAAGTAGCTCTTCAACGGCATGGATCCAGCTGTCGATCCTGTCAAAGAAAAAGGCATTGGTGACCAGGAACATATCGTTCCCGCTGATGGGCACATCTTTCTCTTTTCTGTACGCGCACAGTTTGTGATAGAGACCCTGGGCATATCCTATTTTACTGATCGTTTCACGCAGCTTTTTTTTCGTCAGTCTCTTTCCTGTCTTTTTTTCCAGATCGAGAGTGAACTCTCTGATGCTTCTACGAAAATACTCCCTGCTGATCTCCGATTCCTTAACTCTCGGAAAATCGACATCGATCACCTCATATCCAAATCCTTCAATTGTAGCTCCGGCCTTTGTCTTCTGGTCGCAGGTGGTCGGAGAGTAGACAAAATGGGGCTTATCGCTGAAGTTCCCGCTGGCAAAATGCCCCACCGTCGCCTTGACCAAAGGGCATGCCTTTTGCGGCAGCAGATCGCTTCCTATCTCATCATCGGTGTAAAAACCGTTGCATAGCCGGATCGGCACTGCATCCAATGCATAGATGATCTCGCTGGGTATCTGGATACACATCGTACCTACTTTCAGTTTATCATCATGCAGTGATTTTTGATGGCAATAGACATCTTCAAAGCGTTGATAAAAATACTCCATTGTAGTGATCGGATTTTTCGCTTCTTTCAGCGCATGAAGCACTTTGACCGTCTCCATCGCTTTATGACGATTTTGTTTCTCTTTGGGCGTCTCTATCTTGTGGTGCATCTCAGTGTTCATCATCTATCCCTTTTGGTCTACCTATCCCCATTCTTTTTTCAAACCCCTCTTTTGTCGAGCTGAATGCCCTGAATTTCAAGATATCAAAATGGAGCGCATCATCCTCAGGACATGCCGCCACACATTTCAGACAGAGGATGCAGTCATCCCTCAGGATATTCACATCCGTGACATTATCCGCGATATCTTTGATCTGCATATCGCATACAGCATAACAGTCGCCGCACCGTGTACACTTGCTCCCCTCTTTTCTCAGCTGTACGATGGAGAACTTTGAGAAGATATAGTGCAGCGCACTCATCGGGCAGAAGAAGCAGAAAAACCTCTTCTTGACAAAGCTTCCTGCAAAAAACAACCCTGCAAAGAGCATCCCGAGTGCGGTTAAGACCATCGCTGTTTTGCTGGAAAAGTCAATCGTCCACTGAGAAAAATCCCCGCTCAATGCAGGAGATATGATCCGTGCCGGGCACATTTGGCAAAATGCGGCAGACCATTCTCCGCCAAGCAGGCCTACACCCATCAGCAGCGGGAAGAGAATGACGATCACGAGGAAAATGTATTTGATTTTTGAAAGTTTATCAAACTGGTTTTGGCTGTAGGTTGAGTAGCGTATCCCCATACGTTTACGCAGATAGGTGAGCCAGTCCTGCAGCGTTCCGAAAGGACAGACATACCCGCACCACGCCTTGTTGAGGAAGATAAACCAGAAGAGGAACCCCAGCAGTCCGGTAATGACGGCGATACCGGCCCCGCCAAGCAGGATCTGTGCCGGCATAGAGAGCTGGTGCTGCAGGGGGATAAGGTAGCATGCCCCTGCTGCTTCACCGTTATAGGGACAGGCAAAGATCGGGAGCTTGGACCCCAGGTCAATGGCAAAATATCCGCCATAGACAAAAAGGATAAAACTGAACAGCTGGATAATGAACCGAACCTTCTGAAGGTTCATGTTATTGATCATTTTTTTAATCTTCTGCATCGACAGTTACCTCTCTGAAAGGGGTGGTCCTATTGCGTCTGAACCGATAGATGATGATGCCCGCAATAAGCAGTGTCAGCGTGATCAGCAACAGTGCATAGCCGTAGGATTGATAGTCATTGCTGTTTGGATAATAGCTTGCCGGATAGGTCAAGAGATAGTGCGTACCCGCTTTCTGATGTTTCAGAGTAATGAGCATCTCCTGCTTGAATCGCTTGTCAAACGTATTCCAGTCAGGGAAATAGTCCCTGATCAGCTGGATCGACACGAACCCGTCACTGTCTGTTTTAAGCGCTTTTGTCCATCCTGACTGCAAAGCAATTTCCACCTCTGCATTTGCCAAAGGTCTGTTTTCAAACAGTGCTTGAAAAGTAAGCGTGTCGCCCATGGAGTGCTTATAGAAAAAACTCGTTTCATCCTTATCTTTGAGGCGCACAAGATCGATCTTTGTACGGTTTTGGTGCAGCGCTTTTTTGATCTTCGGATCATACTTACCTTCTGCACCGTGCATGCCGCGCAGATATTCCAGTTTGGCTACCTTATAAAACTTCTCGGAGCCTTTTTGGCTTTCATCGACAGCAAACAGATTGTAATAGCCGTTGTGCGGCACTTCAAAGCTCAACACTTTTTTCCCTCGGCTTGACTTTTCTATGATCGGTTTTTCCTGACGATTCAGACCATAATAAAAGATATCCAATGTGCTTGATCTATAGCGCTTTTTATCGTTCATAGCACCGTAGACGAGCCATATACTTTGAGTCGGGACCTCTTTTTTGCTGCCCGGCCTGCCGCCGCCGAACCCATGTCCGCTACGGCTGTTTTGCTTCATGCTTGGATCAGACAATGAAAAGTAAAAAGGTTCACCCGGGTCGATAGGTGTTTGGAGGTATCCTCCCTTCTGCGGTTCTGCAGCCTCTTTTGGGTATGCGTCCCGATAGTCCGGTTTTCCGCCATGGCTGCCGTGAGCACCGTGTCCCCCCGACTTCGCGCCATAAGCGCTGAATACATAGCCTGTATAGAGATTCAGGCCGATATAAAAGAGGATCATTGATGATGCGAAGAAGTATCCCAGCACTTTTCTGAATTTTGTCGCATCGATCAATTTGATGCGTTTATAGAGGATCACCAGTGCCCAGATCACTCCGATCCATTTGAAAAGTTTAAAATAATGCAGCCATCCATCCCCCCTTTTTGCCAGAGCCTCCACTTCGATATTCAAGCCGAACCCCTGGGCAAAACCATGCACGATCGTCTGATACTCTTTGACAAAGAACATCTCCAGCGTATGCCCAAGCGAGGCAAAGATAAAGAGCGGGATAAAGGCAACCCCTAAGGTCGTAAAGGTCGAGCTGTACTCTTTTTTGAGCACTTTGGAAGCAAGGTACAATCCAAACACAGCAAAAAAGACACTGATAATGATCGCATAGAGAAAGGCAAATCCCCCTGCATAGTCACCCATTCCGAAAAATGCTGCGGTTCTGTTCCAGATAAACGCATCAGCGATGTTGCTTCTGTTGAGAGCGTGTGCAAACCCCATAGAGACCGGGATCGAAGCGAAGATCAGGATATAGGTCCACACCTCTGCACTCAAGATCTTCAGCTTACTGCTGAGCTGTTCAGCCGGCTTGGTGATCTTGAACTTCACCGCTTCACAGCTTGCCGCACAATCCATACAGAGGGTACAGTCATCGGTCTGGTTTTTCTTTGCAAAGGTAAAAGGCTTGAGGTTGTATTCGCACGCTGCAGCACACTCAAATGTCCTGCAATCCTTACAGGCATCCGTATAGGTTTCGAGTTTCGTAAATGAGATTTTGTCATAGGCTCTTGTCAGTGTTCCAATCGGGCAGATATATTTGCAGTAGCTCATCTCTTTGTAAAGATAGTAGAGGATGAAAGCAAACAGCGTCATCGCCCCGAACATCAACGCCGTGTTGAACGGAGACTTCCAAAATCCATCAAAGGTATAGTATATCCCCCACCAGCCGAGCACCAGAAGAGTGATACCGATATACCTGTTCCGCATCCATTTGGGCATGCTCTTTTTCAAACCGAGCTTTGTAATGTATTTCCCAAGAAAACCGTGCGGGCAGATACCGCAGAACAGACGCCCGAATGTTGAAAGGGTCACGACCATAAAGAGCGCCCAGAACACTCCCCAGAATACCGCACCCGTAAAGATATTCTCTTTCCCGGGATGCGCAAATCCGTAATAGATCGCATAAAAAAAGAGTGCAGCCGCAGCCACTCTCAACATAAGTAAAAACCTGCTGTTTTTAAATAAAAAAGCAAACACAGGATTTTTGAACAGATCACTGCTGTCCCGCTTGATAAAATCAACCACTCTTCCTCCTTACAAAGCAATTTTTCCCGCAAATACCATTATCCCGACAAGGATCAGCAAACTTGCGGCAAATATCTCTATATATTTAATATATTTTCTAAACTGTTCAATCAGCCCCTGTACAATCGTCCCTGCGATCAATGTATAAAACAGAAAAGGAACCAATACGGCACCGAGACCGAAGGATAAGCCATAGCTGGCAGCGGAAGTCCACACCGTGGTATTGGCACTTAATGCGATCAGGGTAACAATCGGCGCACAGGGGTTCAGGGAGACCAATGCTCCGATCCCGAATATCCCCAGAGCGCCTTTGATATTTTGGGGGTAACACCGGGAGGTATGACAGCCTGCAGGGCGCTTACTTAGCGTCCGTACCAGCAAAAAGATCCCCATGAGCATCGTCACTGTTCCCAATAGCACCTGAAACAGTGTGTTATCCTCTAAGATGTTTTTCGCCAATAGACTACTGAGTGAAGCAGCCATTGCGATCATCGTATAGCTGAAGATCCTCCCAAGGCTAAAGGGCAATACGACTTGTGTGGCCTGTTTCAGATTTGTTGAGTGCGTCATCAGCAGCGGAGCCAAAAAAGGCATACATGAAAACATGCAGGCTGTTGCCCCTGACGTAAGGCCGATGAGAAATAGAGAAAATAGAGAGATTGATTCCATCTACATCGATCTCCCTATTTTTAAAGTGTTATCAGCCTGCATTCTTCCTCCTTAGATCATCATCACACTACATCGATTCGTAATACCAGGGACACCATGAAGTCTCCTCTAGTCAAGTTGGCAAAACCACTATAAAAAAGCGTGAAATTTTCATAAATATGATAACTGTGAAGTATTAATTATCTGTTAATTTTTTCGTCAGCTTATTATTCTTATTAAAAAAACATATATTAATTCCGCCCCCTTGGGCAATACCCTTCCCCGCTAAGCTATTCTCAGATAAAATTAGAGGATCTAAAACCAAGGACTTATGATGCACAAACACCTTTTTGCCATCTTCGGGAATCCCGTCTCCCATTCCAAGTCACCGCTGATGCACAACCTTGCCTTTAAGGGGTTGGGGATCGGCGGATGCTATACCCGTTACCTGCTGGAGGACGGAGGGAAGCTGAAGGAGAAATTTTTTGCACTTGGCCTCAAAGGGATCAACATCACCGTACCCCATAAAGAACATGCGTACCGTGCGTGCGACGTGCTGGATCCTTTTGCCCAAAAAGTCGGTGCCGTCAACACGATCGTAGAAAAGAGCGGAAAACTCTATGGCTACAATACCGATGCGCCCGGTTTCCTCAAGGCGATCAGTGAATTCAGGGGAGCCAAAAAGGTCCTTTTCCTGGGTGCCGGAGGTACAGCACAATCCACCTCTATGATCCTCAGAGAAGCCGGCTATGAAGTGAGCATCCTCAACCGCAGTGAAGGCCGTCTGGTACGATTTATAGAAGAGGGTTTTGAGTGCTATACATTCGAGAACTTTCAACCGCAAAAGTTTGACCTGGTGATCAATATGACCTCAGCAGGGCTGAAAGACGATGCCCTGCCTTGCCCGGGAGAGATCCTTGATGTAGTGATACCTTCTGCAAAAGCCTGTATCGATGTGATCTACGGTAAAGAGACGCCGTTTCTCAAACTTGCCAAGGCCCATGGCAAACCCACAAAGGACGGAGCGGATATGCTGCTCTATCAAGGGATCATTGCCTTTGAATACTTTACGGATCATGCCTATCGCTTTGATGAGATACTGCCGCATATGCAAAAGGCATTGCTTCTCTGACTCTCCTTTTTTTGCGAAATTATCCCTGCAAAAATAAAATGACAATCAAATGACAATCCGACAGTGTAATATTTCAGCCAGGGGGAAGAATGAGTGCCGAAGTAGAAGGGTTTACCTTTATATTTCGATCTCGTTCAACTACATAACATATCCGATACTTTGCTGGAGTTCAGACCGCTTTAGCAGGCAAACGATACCAAAAAGTTGGTAGTATGGACACTAAAAATAAATATGTAAACAGTTCACATATCTCGGAAGCCAAATTTAGAGAGATCATAAGATACTTCTCTGAAGATCTGAATGCCACCCAAATTTCGAATTTAACAAAAATCAGCAGACCTACAATCAATAAATATTTGAAAGCCATTCGTATAAGGATCGCAGAATACTGCACTCTGGATTCCCCCTTCTCCGAAACGAAAGCAATGATAGATAATTATTTTAATGACAGAAATATCAGGGGCGGGAGAGAAAACACCGCAGCAGACAAGACAGTCTTGTTCGGTATTGTAAAGCGAGGCGACAGGATATATACAGAGGTGATTCCTGATACAAAGCGAGCCATGATACATGCGATCATAAGAGGCAAAGAGAGTGTAGACTCTCTCGCCCATTCTAAGGAATGGAGAGGTTACCAAGGATTGGTCGATATGAGGCACAACAAATACTTCCGTGTCCCTCATGAAGTAAATGCCTCGGGAGAAAAACACAACCGGATAGACAGGTTGGAGTCTTTCTGGAGTTATGCCAAATACAGATTGGCCAAATTCAGAGGAATTGAAAAAGAGAAGTTCAATCTGCATCTCAAAGAGTGCGAGTACAGGTTCAATCACAGAGGCGAAGATCTCTATAAACTGCTCTTGAAAATCTTCAGGAAAAATCCTATCAATTTATCTTGACGCTATGGTGGTATCCTCCGGTACTGTTGGCCTAAAGGCTGTTTCCCTATAAAAATTCTCGTAGATATGTTAAAATAACCAAATGGTTGTTCCGCTTGTTCTGCAGAGAAACAGCAGATACAGAAAATCAACACACAAAAACCTACTATATCAAATAGACAAGGCACACTATGGCAGAAAGAACGATCTTACAGCAGATTATTCCCTATTGCAAAACACTGAAAGTACTCTACGTAGAGGACCACAAAGAGAGCCAGCTTGCCTCTCTCCCCCTCTTTGAAGACATCTTCGGCAAAGTAGTAACAGCGGATAACGGCAAAGAGGGTCTCAGCTTCTATCTCGATGAAGAGCGTCATACCGGCTGCTATTTTGATCTTGTTATCACAGATATCCAGATGCCGCAGATCAACGGCATCCATATGATCGAATCGATCTACAGGAGCAACCCGGAACAAAAGACACTCATACTTTCAGCCTACCAGAATGAAGAATACCTTGTCCCGTTGATCAATCTTAATGTCAACGGCTTTATCAAAAAACCCTTAATGCTTGATGAGATCTTTAGCCAGCTTCATAAAATTTTCAAAAATGAACTCAGGGGAAAAGAGTATCTCTTTGCAGAAAACTACCGCTATGATGCTCAAAACAAAAGATTCTTCAATGCAGATCAGGAGATCATGCTTACACATAACGAGATCAAGCTTCTAGATCTGTTTCTCAATAACCCGCGGCAATACTTTTCGATCGAACAGATTTTTGACCATCTCTTTTTCGATAACCCACTTAAAGATTTCAGCAGCCACTCCATACACGGGATACTCAAACGATTTAAGAACAAGCTTCCGGAGAACTTTATCGTCAACAATAAAACCCAGGGATACAAGATCAATGAATCATTTTACAAAAATCCATAATCACTATCCTGGCGCTGCCAAAGAGTATCATGAAAACCTTTAACCTGACCTATACGGACGATACAGCACTGGAAAGATTCATCCATGCACATAGACTGGCACATCAAGAACATATCCTCATACAGGTTTTTACAGGTATCATCGACAAGCAATTCATTGCAGCACTGATAAAAAATCTTCTCGCCCTTCTTCCGCAAGGCAGGCTTATCGGTGCAACAAGTGACGGGATCATTGACAATAACAGGATACTTCAGCTGGATACCCTGATCTCCTTTTCTGTGTTCGAGAGAACCTTACCGGAGAGCTATATCAGCGAGAACACAACCGACAGTTACAGCCTGGGGCAATCACTGGCGCGTCAGTTTCCTTCACATCAAAAGATCAAAGCGGCCATCTGCCTGACAGATGGCCTGCATACCAATGGAGAAGAGTTCCTTAACGGTCTATCGAGCATCAACCATGACGTAATGATCGCAGGGGGGCTGGCCGGAGACAATGGACAATTTAAAGAGACATATGTATTTTGCGACAAAGGCATTACTTCGCGCGGTGCCGTTTCCGCCATACTTTTAGGCGAAGATCTTATCGTATCCAACTACAACAGTTTCGGATGGCAGAAGATAGGAAAAACACTTACCATTACCAAATGCGACAAGAACCGAGTCTATACCATAGACGGCATGAATGCCACCGAAGTCTATGCCAAGTACCTGGGAGACGAGATCCGGGACAAGCTTCCCTCTACCGGAGTAGAGTTTCCCCTGATTATCCAAAGGGACGGCATCGATACCGCCAGGGCGGTGGTGAAAAAACATTCCGATGGCTCTCTCTCCTTTGCCGGCAATCTGAAAGAAGGGGAAAAGGTCCACTTCGGGTACGGGAATACCGAACATATACTCTACCACAGAGAGCAGGTCCTGAACAAAACACAGATGCTTCCTGCCGAGTCGATCTTTATCTACTCCTGTATGGCACGCAGAAGGCTGCTTGGGGAACATCTCAAAAGCGAACTCAACCTCAGTCTCGATGCAGTAAACGTCAGCGGATTTTTTACCTACGGGGAGTTCTTCCACTCTTGCAATCAGGCGGGGCTGCTGAACCAGTCACTGACCCTGTTGATCTTGAGCGAAAGAGCGGGGATCAGGACATACGTACCCAAAGTCATCCCACCTGTAGAGTACAACGATTCGGTACAAACGGTCAATGCACTTTCACATCTGATCGCACAGACTACCGAAGAGCTGATGGAGCTAAACCGGAAACAGGAATCGATCATACGTCAAGAAGTGGCAAAAAATAGGGAAAAGGACCAACTCCTGCTGCATCAATCCAAATTGGCCCAGATGGGAGAGATGATCAATATGATTGCCCACCAGTGGAGGCAACCCCTCAATGCGATCTCTTCAGTGAGTTCTTCGCTTTTGCTAAAAAGCCAGCTGAATATACTCGACCGTGAAACGCTGGAGTCAAAGCTAAAAGATATCAATACCTATATCGAACATCTCAGTACCACGATCAATGACTTTAGAGAATTCTTCCGGCCAAACAGGGAAAAAGAGATCACTGATATCGTCGAAGTGATCTCCTCTCTCAAATCCATTATCGGTGACCAGCTTATCAGTGACAATATCTCTCTTGAAATCACTATTGAACATCCTCTCAAGCCTATCTTCTCTTACCCCAATGAGATCAAACAGGTGATACTCAACCTGATCAAAAATGCAAAAGATGCGATCAAGAGCCACTCCCCAGCCAATGGCAAAATCACTATCCATGTCAAAGCGTCAGGGAAGCATATCGCTATCAGTGTCACGGATAACGGAGGCGGTATCCCTACCGAGGTACGGGAAAAAATTTTTGAACCCTATTTTACCACCAAGGAGCAGGACGGCACCGGGATAGGGCTCTATATGTCCAATGTGATTGTCAGACAGCACCTGAATGGTTCTTTGGCATTTTATAACACACAAGACGGTACAACCTTCGTAATAAAACTGCCTACCGTACCAGAAACCGGCCCTTAGAAGTATTTGATTATGATTAACCTTAAAAGATTACAATAAAATAAACAAAGGAGTATAGATGATCAATGTCCTGATGATAGAAGATGATCCGGAATTTGCAGAGCTTCTCAGTGAATATCTGGCTCAGTATGATATCAAGGTCACCAACTATGAAGATCCCTACCTTGGGCTGAGTGCGGGTGTAAAAAAGTTTGACCTGGCGATTCTTGATCTGACACTTCCCGGAATGGACGGGCTGGAAGCATGTGAGGAGATCGTACGAAAATATGATATCCCCGTGATTATCTCCTCGGCACGCTCCGATATCAATGACAAGGTCAAGGCGCTGGCACTTGGTGCAGATGACTATCTTCCCAAACCCTATGATCCCAAAGAGATGTATGCGCGCATCACCTCTTTGCTGAGACGTTACTCCAAGACCAAAGAGAGCGGTGATGCCCTTCCAAAAAGTGATTTTGAGATCAGGGGTGACACGATCTATTTTCAAGGCCAGGCGCTCTCACTGACCCCTGCTGAATTCGAGGTCCTCTCCCTGCTTGTAAAACATCAGGGGATTACCCAGTCTCGCGAACAGATCATCAACGCTTCGGCGACCATGAGTATCGATTCGCAAGGCAAAAGCCTTGATGTGATCATCTCAAAGATACGATCCAAACTGGGGGACCCCAAACGTATCCAGGCCGTGCGCGGTGTCGGCTATAAGCTCGTCTGATGACTTCACTCCGCAATAAGATCAATCTGGTATTTTCCGTCACCTTTGTGCTGCTTGCCGCACTCTTTATGGCTTCGATCAAATATGACCAAAGCCAGCATCTGGAGCAGACAGAGGCACAGGAACGGGAGATCGTCCACTATATCTACAGCTATTATCTGCAGACCGGCAAAATCGATGAAGCCTACCTCGATGCACAGAATATGTCCCTGATCACAGATAAAGGGATGCTTGTCCAGATCGAAAGTTTTTTCAAAGAGAAGGGAGAGTACAAGCGTTATGCTGTGGATACTTTCCGGCTGAAACGTGTACTGCTGATCAACAATGACCGCTTTCAATTGATCCTGGAAAATAAAAACAAGATGCAATTCCCCTTCAAAAGGATCCTTGTTTTTTCCATCGTATTTGTTCTTATCCTGATACTCTATATATGGATCATACGCAGCCTGAAGCCCCTCTCGGTGCTCAAAAACAAGATCAAGACCTTCTCCCAGGGGAACCTCAATATCTCCTGTAAAAGTGACAAAAAGGATGAGATCGCGGAAGTGGCCAATGAGTTTGACCATGCCGTAGAGATGATCCGGGAGCTGCTGCAGTCGCGTCAGCTCTTTTTGCGTGCCATTATGCATGAGCTTAAGACACCTATCGGGAAAGGAAGGCTTATAAGCGAAATGCTTCCCGATGAGAAGAACAAAGCCCGTATGCACAGTATCTTTGAGAGACTGAATCTGCTGATCGACGAGTTTGCAAAGATAGAACAGATCACCTCAAAGAACTTCCAGCTCTCCATCAAGCCCTATAAGGCCTCCGATCTGGTCGAGGCGAGTATCGATCTTCTGATGTTTGAAAATCCCAAACAGCACATCACGATCGAAACCATCGAAGATTTTAAACTGGAGGTCGATTTTGAACTTTTCACACTTACGCTCAAAAATCTTCTGGATAACGGGATCAAATACAGTACCGACAAGCATATCAAAGTGATTATCGGGAAGGGGTGTATCACGATAGAAAACAGGGGAGAGATGCTGAGTGAACCGCTGGAGAACTACTTCAAACCATTCCATACTTCTAAAAAAGGGTTGGGATTGGGGCTCTATATCGTAAAAAGTATTCTGGATATTCACAAGATGGGGCTGGAGTATGAACACAGGGAGGGGATCAACCGCTTCACTGTCAAAAAGTGACCCTGGTCCCAAGAAACATATACGCTATCCCGGCTTATGCCGGGATAAAAACAATGCTACTCTATCGTGTCAGAAAGCATAAACGCCAGTTCAAGCGCCTGGGAAGCATTCAGCCTCGGGTCGCACTGTGTATGATAACGGCTCGCAAGCCCCTCTGCGGTGATCGCACAGGAGGTACTTCCCGTACACTCTGTCACATCATTGCCTGTCATCTCAAGGTGGATCCCTGCACCCACCGTTCCCATCTCTTTATGGATCGCAAAAAACTGTTCCACTTCGCTCAAAATATTGGCAAAATCCCTGGTTTTAAATCCTGTCGAACTCTTCTCCACGTTTCCGTGCATCGGATCACAGGACCAAACCACATTTCGCTTTTCATCTTTCACACGCTTAAGCAGTTTCGGGAAATACTCACGTATCTTATCCGCACCCATGCGCACGATCAGGTTCAGCCTTCCCTCTTCGTTGTCGGGATTGAGCGCATCGATCAATGCGATAAGCTCATCTTCGCCCATTGACGGCCCTACTTTACAGCCGATAGGATTCGCAATCCCTCTGAAGTACTCTATATGTGCCTCATCAAGACCTCTGGTCCGATCACCGATCCAGAGCATATGTGCCGAACAGTCATAATACTCGCCCGTTTCACTGTCAAGTCTTGTCAATGCCTCTTCATAGTTAAGAAGCAACGCTTCATGGGAGGTATAGACCGTTGTCTGCTGAAGCTGCGGCATGATATCGCTTGTCAGACCACAGGCGGACATAAACTTCATCGCACTGTCGATCTTGTTACTGAGCTCATTATACTTCTGCCCAAGCGGATTGTCTTTGATAAAGTCAAGGTTCCACTGGTGCACTTTCTTCAGATCAGCCATTCCCCCTCTGGAAAATGCCCTGAGAAGGTTGAGTGTCGCTGCAGACTGGTTATAGGCCCTGATCATATTTTCAGGCTTTGGAGCTCTGGCCTCTTCGGTAAATTCGATACTGTTGATGACATCTCCGCGGTAAGAGGGGAGCTTGACTCCATCGATCTCTTCAAAATCAGCACTTCTCGGCTTTGCAAACTGCCCTGCGATACGCCCCACTTTCACGATAGGTTTGCCGGTTGAATACATCAATACCATGTTCATCTGAAGCATAAGCCTGAAAAGGTTCTTGATACTTTGAGCATTAAAGTCCGAGAAGCTTTCGGCACAATCCCCGCCCTGGAGCAAAAAAGCCTCTCCTCTTCCTGCTGCAGCTAGTTTCTCTTTAAGATTTCTTGCTTCTCCTGCAAAGATAAGAGGAGGATAAGAACTCAGCTCTTTTTCTACGGCTTTAAGGGCCTCCTGGTCTGTATAGGTTGGTTGTTGCTTGATAGGAAATTCTCTCCAGCTACTCGGTGTCCAACTCATCATCGTTCCTTGTAAATTAAATTGGATGATTATAGCTTATACCCGCCTCCAAAAACCTTAGAGTGAAAAAAGGCCCTTTTGCAAGGTAATTTATGAGAGAAAGAGAAGTGTTCAAAATGATAAAATGATGATCAAATCAGAAAAGTAACATTTCCCAAAAAAAGTCTAAAAAAATATCTTGTTTTATCGTCATTTAAGTTATTCACCTGTGTGAATAAGTTGTGAATAACTCATATTAAATAATGCAACCCGTATTTCAGGGAAGTGCTAAAAAATAGATTTATTCACATCTATTTTTTTGCTATAAAAGTGACAAAGTTTGCCCACTGAAAGAGGGTTGAGATCTGTCTGAAGCCCGCTTTTTCACACATCTGGATATTCTCTTCTATCGTGAATGGGATCAGTACATTCTCGAGTGCTTCACGTTTCTGAGCGATCTCATATTCGCTGTATCCCTGCTCTTTTTTATAGCTGTAGTAGATGTCAATAAGCTGCTTATCGAGCTTTTTGTCTTCAAAGATCACCTTTTCCGAGAAGATGAACATCCCCCCTTCATTCAACCCTTCACAGATCTTCTTCACCAGCTCCGGGCGCTGCATAGGACGGATAAACTGAAGGGTATAGTTGGATACTACGATATCCTCTCCGCCGAAGGGGTAGGTCAGCATGTCGGCAAGCTCCAGGTCGATATCGGCACCGAATGCCTGGCACTTCTGCTTTGCACGGTCAAGCATCGCCTGAGAGTTGTCAATCCCCTTAAGATGCATCTTTGCAGTAAGTTTGCTGTCAAGATCAAGCAGAAACTTTGCCGTAGAGGACCCAAGGTCCAGTACGCTTTTTCCCTCACCCTCTTCTGCCAGGATGACAGAAACGATCAACTTGCGTACCTCATCATAAAAAGGAACTGAACGGCTGAGCATATCATCAAAAACAGAAGCGACGGCTTCATCAAATTCAAACTTCTTCTCGATCGGTTTCTCAAAGACTTTATCTTTCATTCTATTTGTTCTTTGCTCTCTTTTTATCTTTTATGATATTATACCCAATCGTACCGGAAGCAGCCGTTTCAAGAAAACTTTCACCTCTATTCCCATTCATTGAGATCATCTATATTTTTTTATTGATATCAAGGATATCCAACCAGGAGTGACCCCTCCGATCAATTGCTCTCCTCATCCCTATACAGGATCAGAGTCCGGCATAACAGATTCAGGATACCTGCAGGAAATGCCCTTGTGGTACGAGTCCGGAATGACAATCCCCTTCACAAAGAGGCATTCTTCAAAGAAACGTTCAATAATGGGCACTCCTAAAAAAACCTTTACGAAAAATTTCAGTCGATAAACGCTTTTAAAAGGGGGTAATATCTTTGATCATAGGAGATGGTATTATGCCCTTTCCCTACTATCTCTTCAATCGTAAATTCCTTGTGAGCAAATGCCTTGGCAAGCCTATAGGCATGATGCGGCGGTATGATCTTATCATCCTCAGCAATGAGCATCAATGTCTTCTTTGCACTGACCTTTTTCGCATACTCTATACTGCGATAGCTCTCTTTCAAAATAAGTGACATGGGAAAGATCGGATAGATTTCCTGGGCAACACTCTGGAGACTCTCAAAAGGGGTGATCAACACAAGCTTTTCTACCTCTCTTTGTGAGGCAAGATAGACTGCAACCCCTGAGCCCAAACTCCGTCCGATAGCGATGATCTGCTGATGATCCTTTTTGAGCTTGTCATAGATAGCCAACGCATCGCTGAACAATCCTGCCTGTGTCGGTCTACCGCTGCTTCCGCCGTACCCCCTGTAGTTGACCAGATAGACGGTATACCCGGGAAAGTTTTCATAAAAATCTTCAGCGCTATAGGCTACGGACTCACCGTTGCCGCCAAAGTAGATCATAGCCTTCGGCTTTCCCTCATTCAGGGTGATCACCCTGATCGTTTCACCCTCATTGATAAAGGTTTTTTCAGGGAATGGGTGTTTCACCACCGGAGTCGGATAGTAGATAAAACTGCTTTGAAAGATATAAAGCAATAGACCGCCAACCATATAAACCATCCCCAAAGAGGCAAGAAGAGTAAAAAAGAGTTGTTTCATCCCAACAGTTCTTTTGCTTTTTGAATATCCGCTTCAATCTGTCGCTTCAGGGCCTCAAAGCTCTCAAACCTTTTGTTAATACGGATAAGATCCACAAAAAGAAGCGATACACTGCTGTGAAATTCATCGATCTCCTGCTCAAGGATATGTGTCTCAACGGCAAAGTTGCCATCCGTAGTGACGCGGTTTCCTACAAAGCTTACCGAATCATACCATCTATCTCCCAGCCTGGTACGTGTGGCATAGACCCCTTCAAGGGGCAGCTGGTAATGGGAGACGGCAAGATTGAGCGTAGGGACAAAAGATTTTTTTCCAAGCCCCTGCCCCGGTATCACTTCCCCCGCTATCTGATAACTTCTTCCCAGCAGTGCATTGGCCATCTTCACCCTTCCCTCCCTGAGGTACGCCTTGATCGTACGGGAGTGGACAGGTATCCCCTCATGACAAACCTGCTCCACTATCGTTACCTCTCCGTCAAAAAGCGTTTGAAGCAGTGCGGCATTCCCTCTTTTTTCTCTTCCGAAATGAAAGTCATACCCCACAATGATCCTTTCAAGAAGAGGGAAATCCTCCTGCAATCTTGCCACAAACGCTTCCGGGGACAACCCCTTGATCTTCTCAAAATGGTAAAAACAGCAGATCTTATCGGTATAGCAGCTGCGCTTATATCCCGGAGTCAGATAGCCGCTGTTTCTCTCGATGATCACGATCGCATCTGCCTGTGCGACCAGCGCCTGATGACCAAGATGAATCCCGTCAAAAGAACCGATCGCAATGCTTTTAATCTTATTGAGTAATTTCAAATTTATACTTTCTACTTTTTACTTTTTACGAAGTGAAACAGGTACTCTTGATTCCCTGACTTGCCTGCTACCGATGAAGCACTCTGATACTTCAGTTCCCATCCCAGACGATTGGCGTGCGCTTCAAACTTCTCTTTTCGCTTGCGGATCGCATCACTGTCCTGCACCACGCCTTTGCTGTCTCTCTTTACCTCACGTCCTACTTCAAACTGCGGTTTGTAGAGGATAATGATATCTTTCGTACTCAACCTGTCGATATCATCGATGATCTGCAGAACAGAGATAAAAGAGACATCGCAGGTGACCACCTCAAATCCCTTTTCATCTGTAAAATCACGGATATCGGTCTCTTCAAACAGGGAGAGTCTCTCATCCTCCCTCAGTGAAATATGCAACTGGTTGCTTCCCACATCCACACAGGTCAGTGATCCTACACCATTCTCCAGTAAAATCTGGGCAAAACCGCCCGTACTGGAACCGATATCCAGTGCCCTCTTCCCTTTTAACTCCATTGGATAGTCTTGCAGGAAGCTCTCCAGTTTACGTGCAGCACGGCTCACATAGAACTTTGCATCTTCAACTTCCACCTGTGTATCCGGCGTGATCTTCTGTGATGCCTTAGCCTTCTTTCCGTCTACCGTCACTTTACCCGCTTTGATCGCATCCAGAGCACGGTTTCGGCTCTCAAAGTAACACTCCTCAACGAGGTATTTATCCAGTCTCATCATTCTTTTCTTTTTGTAAAATTTTTTAACTCAAATGTAAAATAAAAGATATTATATCATTCAAACAGATAAACCCTCGAAATGTAATGCTGTTTTATCCTCTTTTGACAGTGAAGAGCAGCACCGCCGCAAATGCGAGCAGACAACCTGCTATCGTTGACACTGCAAGCTTTTCATCGTAAACGATCCAACTTGACACGATAGCACCTATCGGCACAATGAACATAAAAGCACCGGTATGATGCGCACCGATCTTCCCTGCCGAGATAAAGTAGAGCGCCGTACTGAATGTTCCAGGCAAGACCCCGATAAAAAAGATCGTCCACCAAAAGAGGCGGTCATATGCACTAAAATCAAAGGGGTGATAAGGAAGTGCCACAAGCATATTGGTCAATCCCGCCACGCCGAAGACGACCGTCGTATAGAACATGGGGTGGACTCTTCCGGATGCCTTTTGTGCAAAGATCGTGACCACAGCCCAGACGACAGCACATCCCAAAAAGTAGATGCTCTCCGCGTTTAAAAACCCCAGACCCTCAAAAGGAACCCTGAGTAGTATCAGTGCACCCGCTACCCCTATGGCAAGCGCGCTAATCTGCCAAAAGGTGACTGTTATTCCCAAAAAAGCAATGGAGATCATATAGGTGACGATCGGAGAGAGTGCGGTCACCATCGTTCCCCCGTATCCTGCCTCCCCATGCACAAGGCCGGCGAAGAAGAGATAGTTGAACGCAGCGGTCAGAAGCCCCGCTGCAACCATATAGAATATACCTTTGGCATCTGTTTTCAGGGGGGTCTTCATCATCCAGAGCACAGGAAGGATGCTTAAAAAAGAGATGGCATAACGCCAAAAACCAGCCACCTGGGGAGTCGCATGTGCCGCAGCCATCTTGCCCGCCGTCCATGCCATCCCCCACAGCAGCATCGCAACGATCATACCGACCAGATAACGGGTACTGTTTTGCGCTCCAAGCATCGCCATTCCTGAATTTTTTCGCAATTATAGTCCAAAAATGCTGCCGGTTGTTTAAGCGCCCGAAATATTCATTTCTGATCCGGCTTTTGAGCCTATGCTCTCACCGGACTCTCTCTTTCACCTTAGAGCATCGCCTTCATCTCATCTTCGGTCAGTGTCTCGACCCCCAGACTCTCGGCCTTGTCGAGTTTGCTTCCCGCATCCTCACCGTAGATGACGAAGTCTGTCTTCTTGCTCACAGAACCGCTCACTTTGGCACCGAGATTTTCCAGCATCTCTTTGATCGCACCACGGCTTTCGCTCATCGTCCCTGTCAGTACCACTGTTTTGCCCTTGAAAGGGTTCTCTTCCGCCTCGACTTTTTTCTCTACTGTCGGCTGTATCGTCTCAAAGAGCTTTAGGACAAAATCATGGTTGACCCGCATAAACTCCAGAAGAGAGTTGGCCATCTCTTCGCCAAGACCGTCTATCGCAACGATCTGCTCATAGGTTGCATCCACGATACCCAGCCCGAACTCCAGCGCTAGAGCTTTGCTTGCAACCTCTCCGATATGCTCGATGCCCATCGCATTGATCAGGCGGTAGAGAGGAACTCCCTTGGTTGCCTGGATCGCATCCAGAAGGTTGTTGATACGCTTCTCTTTGAACCCTTCCCGCCCTTCGAGATCTTCATACTTGATAAAGTAGAGATCGAGGATATCTTTGATGATCCCCTCTTTGACCAGAAGCTCCACGATCTTGCTCCCCAGCCCGTCAATGTTCATGCATCCTTTGCGCGCGAAGTGGATGATCGAGTTGATCACGCGGTCGGGACAGTGGAGGTTCTGGCACTTGATCAATGCCCCCTCATCAAGCAGTTCACTCCCGCAGGTCGGACACTCGGTGGGACGTTTCACTTCCTTTTCACTGCCGTCCCTCCGCTCTTCAAGTACCTTGATGATCTTGGGGATCACATCTCCGCTTCGGATAATGATGACACTGTCTCCGATATGGATATCTTTGCGTTCGATCTCGTCAAAGTTGTGCAGCGTAGCGCGGCTGACCATCGCCCCTTCGATATTGACCGGTTCGATCTCCGCTACCGGGGTGACCACACCGGTACGTCCCACCTGCAGGGTGATCGCCTTGATCTTCGTCACCTTCTCGATCGCCGGGAACTTGTAGGCGCACATCCACTTGGGGAACTTCACAGTATACCCGAGCTCTTCCTGCTTCTCCACCTCATCGACCTTCAGCACCATCCCGTCCATCATCATTGGTATCTCATCACGTTTTTCAATCAGCATCCGGTAAAATGCCTCGATCTCCTCGATCCCTTTGCAATCCTGTGCAAACGGCGGTTCCAGAAAGCCGAGTGTATAGATATACGCCATCTTCTCGGAGAGCTTCTTTTGCTTCAGGGCGTTCTCTCCCAGCCCCCAGGGGTAGAAGACCAGCCTTCGCTTCGCCGTGATGGCGCTGTCAAGCTGCCTCAGGCTCCCCGCCGCGGCATTGCGCGGGTTGGCAAAGAGGCTCTCCCCCTTTTCCAGACGCTCTGCATTGATCTTCTCAAAGTCATCTTTGCGGATCACCACTTCACCGCGTATCTCGATCAGCCCTTCATAACCGATCGTCAGCGGCACGGAGCGGATCGTGCGGACATTGTCCGTCACCTCTTCGCCGACGAGACCGTCCCCGCGCGTGATCGCACGGACCAGCTTTCCCCCCTCATAGAGCAGGTTCATACTCGCACCGTCGAATTTCGGTTCGCAGAAGTACTCGCACTCCCCGATATTCTTCTCGACACGCTCCAGCCACTCTTTGACCTCGTCGCTGTCAAAGACATCCTCCATGCTCCACATACGCTTGATATGCTTTGCTTTGGTGAACTCCCCGCGTACGATACCGCCCACGCGCTTCGTCGGTGAGTCCTCCGCTATCTCATCGGGATGCGCTTTCTCATACTCCAGCACCTCATGGTAGAGCCTGTCATACTCCTCGTCACTGGCAACGGGATTATCCTCTACATAGTAGGCGTGTGCCCATTTTTTTAGGGTTTCTACTTTTTGTTTATACTCTTTGTCTGTCATCTCTCTCTCATTGCTTCCAAAACTTTGATCGCCTGTTGATGTTCTTTCACATCATGGCAACGTACGATGCTTGCACCGTTCTCCACCGCCCTGAGGTGGATCGCCAGTGTTCCGGGAAGCCTCTCCTCTGTCGGTGTCGGAATGATCTTGTCGATCATCGACTTTCTGCTTGCCCCTATCAGCACTTCGCAGCCAAAGCGGGTAAAGTGCTGCATGTTTTTCAAAAGAGCCAGGTTGTGCTCCAAGCTCTTCCCGAAACCTATCCCCACATCAAGGATCATCTGCCCGCGGCTGAGCCCCATCGCTTCGCACCTGGTGATACGCTCCTCAAAAAAACCGCTGACCTCGGCCGTCACATCCTCATAGCAGGGCTCTTTCTGCATCGTCTGGGGCGTACCCTGCATATGCATGATACAGAGCTTTGCATTGTATTTCACCGCGAGCTTGATGATCTCCTCATCGCCGGCACCGGTGATATCGTTGATCAGCCCAAATCCGCTTTTGAGCGCATACTCCACTACACTCGGCGTATAGCTGTCGATGCTGAAGAGCGCTTTTTCATAGAGTCTGTGCTCAAGTACGGCATCGCAGATCGGCCTGATACGCTCCAGCTCCTCCTCAGCGCTTACCTCTTTGGCACCGGGACGGGAGGAGACGGCACCGATATCGATGATCTCCGCACCCTCTGCTATCATCGTTTCGCACCGGGAGACTGCATCAGCGGCCAAAAACCTGCTTCCTTCAAAAAAACTGTCATCATTGGCATTGATGATCCCCATAATACGGGTCGGGTAGGTTTTTACAGAGAGAAACTTCTTTAGTTCTTCTGCCACTTTTTTGAGTCCAAAAGGCTGTGCAAGTTCTTTACGGGAGAGTATCTCAATATGCTTTTTGGTTCCGATCAGGATACAGTCATAAGCAGGTTTTTCGCAAAGTATCACGCCGCCGGGCACTGCCAGTTCCGCGCCGATGCTTAGTGCATCCTGTTTGAGGATATTTGCCGCAGGGGTTTTGAGATCTTTGATATAAAAGCACATCAACTCCATCTTCTTCGCCATGATGGAGATACCGCCCTTCTCTACGCCCAAATTTTTCAGAGCCGCTTCTTTATCTGTAATTTCACCAAGTTTATAGATTTGCATACGTATGATCTCCTGTCAATAGCTTGCTTTTGTCTAAAAAGCATACCAAAACTCTTCGCTCTTCACTATTAATTATTCACTTTCAATGCAGCGCATTGAATCGTTTTAGCGTTTTTTCTTTGCCAGCAGCTTCAAAAGCAGTGTATTGAGTACAAAGGAAGGGGGCGAGCCCATATCAAGTGCCATAAAGGCATCGGAAAAGAGCTTCAGGGTCTTCTCATCAAGGTTGAACCTGCCCGAACGCATCGCCGCTTTGGAGATCTCCTCAACGATCCGCTTCATTTCCGCAGCAGCCGTGCGTTTATGCTCCTGGACAAAGGGGTAGACCGTCTCCAAAGAGAGCTGTGAAAGATCCAGCCCCAAATCCTCATGCGAAACAGTATCGCCCAGTACATGTACCGGCAGACGCGAACGTATCGTCGCGAGTATCGTCGCCTTGCTTGGCGTGACCAGGATAAACTCCTTATGCGGAGGGGGCTCTTCGATCACTTTAAGCAGCTTGTTTTGCACGACAGGAGAAAAAAGACGTGCAGCAAGGATGATCACCGTGGTCTCTTCGCTGGCAAGATAGGCTTTCTCTATCGCCAGTGCGGCATCTTCGACAAGAAAATTATCCTCTTTAACGATCTTGACAATACGCTCATCACGCTGCAGCGCTTCAAGCGTTTTAATCGTCTCTTCGATCCGGGGAGTAATGAGTACCTGACTGGTAAGTGCTAATCTGCTCATGACTCTAAGTCTAGATCTCCGAAAAGCGCTGCGGAAAGCGTCTCATCAAAAAGTCGGTAAAGCTGAAGCAGTTTAATATCCAGAAGAGGATCGGAGCTGCGAAGATGGAAACTGTTCTGTGCCTCCTCGTCCATCAGCCATAAAAAACTGTCATCATTTCTATAAGCGATCTTGGTGGCGGCATGGTCTCCTTTCCCGATATACCAGATATAGTATCCGTTCGGGTAAGAGATCTCGAGCATATCTTCGAGGAGCTGGATCTCCTCTTTTGACTTCACGTGATGAAGATTCTGGAAACATCCGCCAAGCGGATAAAAAGGCAAAAGAGGACGGTGTTTGTCAAAGTCATTGACCTTTTGGAGTATATACTTTGCAAACCATTGGCGCGATTCATCCGTCATCACCAGTACCGTTTTGCCTTCCAGTATCTGAGAGACTGCATTGTTGACAAGAGGAGCCCATGCGAAGCGGTGCTCTTCCATCCACGAGAAAGCGCTCTCTTTCTCCCGGATCGTATCGAGTGTCCACTTTAAGAGCTGCTGCACGGGATTACTTATCTAGCTCGTAAGCTTCATGCAATGCGCGGATCGCAAGCTCGCCGTATTTTTCACCAATGACCATAGAGATCTTGATCTCGGAAGTGGCGATCATCTGGATATTGATATTGTTCTGTGCCATCGTCGAAAATGCCTTGGCTGCGACACCGGAGTGGGACTTCATTCCTACACCTACGACAGAGACTTTACAGATATTCTCATCGAAGTCCATTCCCTTGATATCATGATCAAATTTTTCGATCACCGACTTAGCATTCTCCAGCTCACTCTGAGGTACAGTAAATCCAAGGTTCGTTTCACCGTCTGCTGTTGCTACATTCTGAATGATCATATCAACGTTGATATTGTTCTCCGCAAGCATTGTAAAAATTTCCGCTGCGATTCCGGGCTTGTCGGAGACACCTCTGAGTGTCACTCTTGCCTGATTTCTATCCAATACAACACCGCTTACCAAAACTGCTTCCATATTTTCATTCTCCTCTGTTATCAATGTACCTTCATTGTCGCTAAAACTGCTTTTTGCATAAAGTCTGACATGCAGTTTCTTCGCCAATTCAACCGAACGGTTCTGCAAAACCTTCGCACCGAGACTTGACATCTCAAGCATCTCGTCATAAGAGATCGTATCGAGCTTTTTTGCTCTTGGTTCTATACGCGGGTCTGTGGTGTAGATACCGTCTACATCCGAGTAGATCTCACACTGGTCTGCCCCGATCGCACCCGCGATCGCCACGGCAGAAAGGTCTGAACCGCCACGTCCGAGCGTAGAGACATTTCCCTCTTTTGTGATGCCCTGGAAACCTGCAACGATCACGATCTTCCCTTCAGCGATCGCATCCTTCATCGGCTTGGGATCGATCTCTTCGATACGTGCATAGGTATGGAAAGTATCCGTGACGATTCCTGCCTGTCTTCCCGTCATTGCGACAGAAGCATAACCTTTTGCCTGCAGCGCGATCGAAAGGAGTGCCGCAGTCACTCTCTCCCCCGAGCTCAGCAGCATATCCATCTCTTTTTTCGCAGGGTTGCTGCTGAAGTGCTCTGCATATTCTACAAGCTTGTTGGTCTCACCGCTCATTGCCGAGACGACTACCACCAGGTCATGTCCTTCTTCACGCGCTTTGATCACACGGGACGCTACATTTTCTATACGGTCCAAACCGCCAACACTAGTTCCACCATACTTATGGACGATTAACATCTTTTACCTTTTCTCAAATTTTAAATTAAACCCTCTTCTTTAAAGTAGTCGATCACTTTGCGATAGACTTTACGTTTTAAATAGGTCACCTTCTTAAACACATCTTCATACGCAACAAAATCATACTCTTCAAACTCCGGGATATCATATGCATTCAGATCGATCGTCGCCCCCTCCTTCAGACGCACCAGAAAATACTTCTGGGTCTGCCCGTCATAGGGATAGATCTTACGGCTTCTCGCCGAATCTGGAAAGTCATAGGTGATCCATTCGGGAAACTCCCCCAATATCTCGACTTCTGCACACCCTATCTCTTCAAGCAACTCCCTGTACAGGGCTTCGCACGGTGTCTCACCGTCATCGATACCTCCCTGCGGAAATTGCCAAACATTTTTGACATCACTTCGATGTGCGATAAAAAATTCGCACTTATCTGGATAATTTGAGGAGAGTATGACCGCTGCAACATTTGGGCGATAACGCTTTTTTGTCTGCATCTTCTCTTCCGCAACTTAACTAAAGTAATTTTTTTCTGATAAAATTTTATCTAAAATAGAGTTATATTCAGTTTTGAAAAGACTCCAAAAGGTGTAATTTGCTGGCTTACCTTCATATCCCCTACTGTGACTCCAAATGTCACTACTGCAGCTTCAACTCCTATGTGGACAAGTTTGATACCCGTAAAGCCTACATGGATGCACTGCATAGACAGCTGGCGTTTGAACTTGAACGCTTTAAAGCAAAAAAAGCTTCGATCGAGACACTCTTTATCGGGGGCGGCACTCCTTCCACCGTGGCACCTGAACTTTATGCACCGATCTTTGCACTGATGCAGCCCTACATGCAGAAGGATGCCGAGATTACCACGGAAGCCAATCCCAATTCCGCAACTGCTTCATGGATAGAAGGGATGCAAGCACTGGGCGTCAATCGTATCAGTTTCGGCGTTCAGAGCTTTGATGAAGAGAAACTGAAAGCACTGGGCCGTGCCCATAACCCGAAACAGGCCAAAGAGGCGATCCTGCTGGCACACAAACTGGGGATAGAGCATCTCTCGCTGGATCTGATCTATAACTACCGGAACGACACCAAAAGGTTGGTCGGTTCGGATATAGAGCAGGCTTTCGAACTTCCGATCGACCATATCTCGGCCTATGAACTCACGATCGAAGAGGGGACAAAATTCACACAGACACCCGAAGCCAGACAGGAGAATGAAACACTGGCATTTTTTGTTGCCGACAGGATCAAAGAAAAGGGCTTTGAGCACTACGAGATCTCCAACTTCGGACGTTATAAAAGCAGGCACAACAGAGGCTACTGGGAACTCAAAGACTACATCGGCGCAGGTGCAGGTGCTGTCGGTTTTCTCAAAGAACGCCGTTTCTACCCGCAGAATGATATTCACGCCTATATCTCCGATCCGATGCACATCAGCGAGGAGCTGCTCAATGATAATGATCTGCTGACCGAAAGGATTTTTCTCGGGCTTCGCAGTGAAATCGGTATCGAAAGCACTATACTCAGCGAACCGATGAGAGCAAGGGCCGAGACCCTTTTGGCAGAAGATAAACTGTATCGAAGGGGAATCCGTTATTTCAATAAAAATTATTTTTTAAGTGATGCACTTGCACTTTATATTTTAGGATAATTGGTTAAAATACAGCAATTAAACAAGAAGGCATTTTATGTTTGGAATCGGATTTACTGAGTTAGTCCTTATCGCTATCATCGCCATCCTCTTCCTGGGGCCCGACAAGCTGCCTCAGGCGATGGTGGATATAGCAAAATTTATCAAAAGCATCAAACAGACCGTGGGCGAAGCGAAAAGTTCGCTTGAAGAAGAGATCAAGATCGCCGACCTGAAAGAAGAGGCGATGAACTACAAAAAACAGCTTACCGAGGTTTCGGATGAGCTTAGAGGTTTCAAGAACCTGAGTCTGGAAGACCTTGATGACGAGTTTGCTTCTCCCAAAGAATCATCCGACATGACAGCTGCACAAAAGCACCGACAGCAGGTCGAAACGGAAGCCAAAAGTGCTGCTCCAAGCAGTGATGAAAAGATCGCTGCACCGGTTGAACCCAAGCAGGAATACAGCCAGATCAAAACAAAACCAAAGAAACCTGACCCCTATGCACAGCCTGACAGAACCCCCAAGGACTCTGTAGCAGAAGAGAAAGAGAATAAAAGCGGGGATGCCTGATGTTTGAAGATCTCCGCCCACATTTAGCCGAGCTGCGTAAACGCCTCGGGCTTTCAGTTATCTCTGTCTTTATTATGTTTGCGATCGCATTTACTTTTCACAAATATATTCTTGCATGGGTCACCCAGCCCCTCAACGATGCGCTCACCCAGGTAGGTCTGGTCATAGAGAGCAAGAGTGGTGCTGAGTGGAAGATACAGCAGGAGCAAAATAGCACCGAAGTTACCCTAAAAACACCAGAGTATCAGCCGAACAGTGCCCAGTCCTATGCACAGGAGGCTTCTGTCTCGGCAGAAGAGCTTCATGACGGTCTGGCCCAGGCCTCCGACCTTGCAGGGAAACAGGAGAATCCCGAACTCGCTTCACTGCTCAAAGAGGCTGCCGCTTCGGCAAAAGCCACCGCGGAAGCCACTGCAAAACTCATCACGCTTCTGGATGATGTTAACCACTCCGTAGAGAATGCCGGCAAAAAGAGCTTTGAGGGGATGGTAACGACCCACCAGATCGGGGGAGTCTTCTTTGTGGCGCTCAAGGTCTCTTTCTTCGCCGCACTGCTTGGCGCACTGCCGTTCATCCTTTATCAGCTCTGGCTCTTCGTCTCTCCGGGACTCTATGAGAATGAGAAGAAGATGATCATCCCGTTTGTCGCAGGAGGATCGGTTATGTTCTTTATCGGTGTGCTTTTTGCCTATTATGTCGTCACACCGTTTGGATTCCAGTTCCTGATCACCTTTGGTTCCTTCCTCTATACCCCGCTGATCAATATCGAAGATTATGTAGGGTTCTTTGCCAAGATCATGATGGGGTTCGGTATCGCCTTCGAGCTGCCTGTCTTTGCCTACTTTCTGGCACTCCTGGGTCTTGTGACAGACAGAACACTCAAGGATTTCTTCAAATATGCGGTCCTGATCATCTTTGTACTTGCCGCTCTGCTTACACCTCCGGATGTTCTGACGCAGCTGCTGATGGCATTCCCGCTTATCGTTCTTTACGGTGTTTCCATCCTCATCGTACGTATGGTCAATCCGTATGAGGGAGATGAGGATGAGGAAGAAACAGCAGAGAAGAAGGATAGTTAACCCTTGGCACCATCATCTGAACTCGTTACCGAAAATTACAACTATGAACTCCCTGCGGAGCTCATAGCCTCCAAACCTGTCTATCCTCGTGATAGTGCCAAACTTCTGATTTATGACCGTCAGAGCGATACGATCACCCATACCACCTTTGCCCACCTTCTTGAATACCTGCCGGAGGCATGCCATGTCTTTTTGAACGATACCCGTGTGATCAAAGCGCGCATTTTCGGGCACAAAGAGAAGATCGGCGGACAGGGGGGAGGCAGAGTGGAACTCCTCTTCAACAAATCGCTCGATGCCTACCGCTCACTGGTACTGATCCGCGGCAAAGTCACAGCGGGTATGAAACTCTACTTTGATGAAGGGTTGGTTGCAACGGTCGAAGCGCTGCATGAAGACGGCACCCGCACGGTCACTTTTGCCAAAGATGATCTGCCCCTTCGTTTTGAGACACTTGTCGTGCTGCTTGACAGGATCGGTCATCTTCCGCTGCCGCCGTATATGCAAAGGGAAGACAACAAGGAGGATGAGAGGGACTACCAGACCCTCTTTGCCCGGCATGCAGGCGCAGTGGCAGCTCCTACCGCATCCCTGCACTTTACCCCCGAACTCTTTGAAGCAATGCAGCAAAGGCATCAAACACACAAGGTCACGCTGCATGTGGGCGCAGGCACCTTCAAGCCCGTAGAGAGCGAGAACATCCTCGATCACCCGATGCACTCGGAGTTCTTTTCCATCAGTGACGAGGCAGCAGCGGTGCTCGACAGCGATGCCCCTATCCTGGCGATAGGCACCACTGTTACACGCACCGTGGAGTACTATGTGCGCACCGGTAAAAAAGAGGGCGAATGTGACCTTTTTCTCAACCCGCACAACCCTCCCCGCCGTGTGACACATCTCCTCACCAACTTCCATCTGCCTAAAAGTACACTGATTATGCTGGTATCATCTTTTATTGGAAGGGAAAAAACGTTACAATTGTATAAAGAGGCGGTAGAGAAAAACTACAGGTTTTTCTCTTACGGAGATGCAATGCTTATTCTATAGAGGTAGAAAAATGAGAGAGTTCACGGCACTGTTTTTTACTGTGCTCCTGCTGTCAGGGTGCGCCCAAAAAAAACCTTACACCTATCCCAACTACGATATCATCAAACCTGAAGTGGCCTACAAACCGAACCGTTACAACATCCAGGCACAACTGGGATCCAATCTGGATAAACCTTACGTCTGGGCTGAGGAGGGGCCGGATGCCTTTGACTGTTCCGGGCTCACCTACAATATCTACGGGCAGATGGGGGTCGAGATCCCCCGTGTCGCGAGAGAACAGGCCAAAGTGGGAAAAACCATTCCCTTTGAAGAGCTGCATGAAGGTGACCTGATCTTCTTTGGTTCGACCAATCCACAAAGCAAACATATCAATCATGTAGGCATCTATCTGGGTGACGGCTGGTTTGCGCACGCAAGCAGCAAAAGTCGCAAAGTCACGGTGACACATTTCAGTGAAGAACCAATTTATCTTAAACGTATGAAGGTATGCAAACGCTACCTGAGCAAAGATGAGCAGAAGCTCTATATGGCCAGCGACACACCGATACAAAAAATGCATGTTACCAGCTCACGCTACACAACCCCATGGAAGGCAGGTATGGCACTTCCCAAAAAAGCCGTCCCGGACTGAGTCGTATCCATGGCAAAAGTCTCACCCAATATCCCCTGTCCCTGCGGAAGTCGAAAAAAGTATAAAAAGTGTTGTGCCATCTATCATAAGGGGACGCTGGCTCCGGATGCACTCACCTTGATGAAATCTCGCTACAGCGCTTATGCATCGGGCGATGCTGAGTATATCATCAACACCACGCACCCCTCGAACCCCGACTATACTGCCGATCGTATCTTATGGAAAAACGATATCGATCTCTTTAGTCAACATACTGCATTCTTAGGGCTAAAAATTATAGAGTTTAATGATGGCGAAGAGGAAGCCTATGTCACTTTCGAGGCTTCGCTCTCGAGCGGTATACTTACAGAGAAAAGCCGCTTTTTAAAGGAGAACGGAAAATGGCTCTATACGGATGGCCTGATCTCCTGATCACTCCATCATCTCTTCAAGAAGAGATAGGCTTCAGCCGCTTTTCTGATCTTTGCCACCTCTTTGGCATACTTCTCAACATATCCCCAGAGAAGTTCATGTTTATTGAAAAGAATATGCCTATAGATATCATTGACCAGACGATGCAGATCTGTGGCACCGATCGTTCCTGAAAGCCCGCGCATATCGACACAGAGCATCTTGATCTGTTCATAACGCTTCTCACGGACCAGCTTTTCAAAAGTCTCATCGCTCTGCCCATACGCTTCAATGAACTCTTTGACCAGCTCTATATAGAGTGCTTCGTTATGGTTTGTATGCGCAATACCTTTATTGATCTCCAAACCGTCAAACAGGGCTTCCTTTTCCCTCCTCTCTGCCTCTTTTGCAGAGGCAATCGCCTTATCTGATATGTACATTGCCATCGCCTGGTAAAGTTTGCCTACATTCAGCGGTTTTGCCAGGAAGGCATTGATACCGCAGTTGAACATCTTCTGTTTTTCGCTTTCAAGGATCAAAGCGGTGAAAGCTACGATCGGGATGATATCGAACCTTCCCTCCTCGCGTATCACCTGTGTCGCGGTAAATCCGTCCATCACGGGCATATTGATATCCATCAGGATGAAGTCGAACTTGATCTTCCCTGATTTCACGATCTCGACAGCCTGCTGTCCGTCGTTGGCAAGTGTGATCCTGATACCTGATTGCGCAAGCAGGTTGGTCAGTACCTTCTGGTTGATCCTATTGTCTTCTACGATCAATAGGTGCTTGCCTGCAAAATCAGAGAAACTCTCCGGGGTAATCCCTTTTGCCTCCTGGATCTCTGACTTGTATACTTTTGCCTTGGGAAGACGGCTCTCCTTGTCTTCTTCGATCCTATCCTGAAGCAGGATCCGGGAAACCCCCATATCATAGAGACTGATGATCAACTCAAATACCCTCTCCTGATTGACCGGCTTGAAAAGATGCGCATCGATCAGCCCGTCATAGAAATCGCTCTCCTTGACATTGAGAAGATTATTGAGCGAAATGATCTTCAGGTCACCCTTTTCTGTTTTGATCTTTTGGAGATATCTCAGCACTTTTTCACGATAAAGTGACTCATTAAGGATAACAATATCATATCCGTCCATCTTTGGCATGGAAAATTCAAAATCCTCTTTCCTGATCACCTGTACATCGTGTCTGAAGTAGGCAAACATCTTCTTGATCGCCAATGCAGCGTTGAAGCTTGAATCAACCACCAGCACACGCTTCTCAGTCAGCACTTTGTCTGGCAACCTGTATCTTCTTCTGTTCCCGGAGTCTACAAGCTTCAACGGAAGGTCAAGGAGAAACGTCGTCCCTTTCCCCTCCCTGCTTTCTGCATAAAGTGTGCCGCCCATCAGCTCAGTAAGGGATTTTGCGATAAAAAGCCCCAGCCCCATATACGCACCGCGCTCCTCGTCATAGTATGGGACAAAGAGCGATTCCAGTCCATCAGTCGGAATGCCCGGCCCGGTATCCCTCAACCTGAACTGCATATCGATCTTCTCTTCATGACTGCTGAACATAGAGACTTCGAGTTTCAGTTCCTCATCGGTAAGCTGCGAAAACATATACTCAAAGAGATTGGTCAGGACACGCCCTATATGCAGGGAGTCGCCGATCATATAGCGCGGCACGTTGTTGTCCACATCAAAGATCAGTTCAAGCTCCTTGCCTGCATATTTCGTACCCAACAATCCGGACACTTCGTTCAAAACGTTATTGAGATTGAATGGCTTGTTATTGATCTCTATTTTTTTTGATTTGAGGCGCAAAAAATCGATCAGGTTATTCGTCACACCGAGGAGTTGATCCTCGATATCTTCCATTAGTTTTTCTTTCTCCAGGGCAGAATGTGCCTGATTTTCGATAACATCATGACTTTTTTGCAATGCCTCATGCGCTGCGTTATGGATATTTTCGCTCATATTCGTCAGGATCTGGTTTTGTTTTTCTTCGATCTCCAGCTGTTTGTCCAGCATGTTCTCATAAAATTTCCGAAGTTTTGTCATCTCCCTGGAAGCAAAAAAGAGTATCCCCGCAGCTACGACCCCCACGATCAAGACCACCGTCCATATACCGACCGATTCGAAACTTTTCTCCCTATCTGCTGCGTCAAGTAATAGAATTGACAGACCCCCAAACATCCAAATGACTCTACCCATGTAAAACTCCTTTCGGGTATTTTATCATACAGGTAATTGATTTTACTCATGATTTAAGTCAAAATTTATCATCGATCACCATCGCGCCACAAACGTTTTTTGTGAGCTTATTATCTTTCCAAAAAGATCTCTTTTCAGGGTTTTTGGGAAGCTCTGGTATAATTTCACTTATGAAACTAGCCAGTATAGATGTAGGACTTAAACGTATCGGTGTCGCGATCTGCCTGGATGGCAAGATCATTTTGCCCCAGGAGGCGATCCTGAGAAAAAACCGTAACCAGGCGGCAAAGGATCTTAACCATTTTTTAGAAGAGTGGGAGATAGAGAAGCTGATCGTAGGACTTCCCAAAGGAGGCTCTGCCGAAGAGGAGATGGAGCGCCGCATCAAACACTTTGTCTCTCTGCTCGATCTGGATATCGCAGTGGACTACCAGGATGAGCAGGGCTCAAGCTTCGAAGCCAAAGAGCTGACCAAAGGCGACTTCAGGCACAAAAGGGACGGTCGGCTTGACTCAATGGCGGCAAAGATCATCCTGGAGAGATATCTGGGAGTATAATCTTTCCTATTCATATCGCAAAGCATCGATGGGGTTCATATTGGCTGCTTTTCTGGCAGGGATAATCCCAAAGACGATACCGATCACCATCGAGAAGATCAGTGCGATCATTGTAATGAAAGGGTCGATCACCAGTGCAATATCAAGCCATGTTGCCACCCCGAAAGTGATCAGCATACCCGCAGCGATCCCTACGATCCCGCCCAGGCCCGAAAGTACGATCGATTCGATAAGAAACTGTACCAGGATATCTTTTGCCATCGCTCCCACCGCCATGCGTATCCCTATCTCGCGGGTACGTTCGGTCACAGAGACCAACATGATATTCATGATCCCGATCCCCCCTACGATCAGCGAGATAGCAGCTACCGCCCCAAGCATGACCGTCAGTACAGTTGTCACCTGAGAAATCGTATCCAACAGTGCGGTCATGCTCCTGACCTGAAAATTGTCTTCATCCTCTTTTTCGATATTTCTCCGCTCCCTGAGCACCCGCTCGATCTGGGTCTTTGCCAGCTCAAGCGGGACATTCTCCTTGACTGCCGCCATCATCAGGTGGATATTGTCGCTTCCCCCTATACGCCTCTGGAAGAGAGAAAAAGGGACCAGCACCACATCATCCTGATCCGCCCCGAACGTATTGGCGCCTTTCACCTCAAGCACGCCGATCACTTCACAGGAGAAGTTTTTGAGACGGATCTTGTTGCCTATGATCGACTTGGGGTCCAAGGAGAGGTTGCTGATAACACTCTGACCCAGGATACAGACATTCTGTCCCGTCCTGAGTTCATTCTTCTCAAAGGCTCTACCTTCTGCCAGGTTCCAGTTTTGCGCCTGTAGATACTCATTTTCCACACCCCTGATACTGGTACGGTAGTTTTGTTCTTTGTAGATCACAGTCATATAGGCAGACTCTACCGGGGAGATGACATTGAGTGCATAGACCGAGGAGCGGATCGTTTCAAGGTCTTTCTCTTTAAAAGGTTTCTCTATCACCCCTCTCGTTCCCGGCCCTCTTCGCTGCCCCGGGGTAATATATAGGGTGTTGCTTCCCAGCTGTTCCACGCTCTGGGTGATCGACTTACTGGCACCCTTACCTATATTGACCATCGCGATCACTGAGGCGATACCGATGACGATACCCACGGCAGTAAGCAGCGACCGCATAAGGTTTCTTCTGATCTCACGCAATGCCTGCAAAAATGCATTACGAAACATGATTCACCTCTTTTTCGATCACCCCGTCACGCAGATAGATCGTCCGGGAAGCATAGGCTGCGATATCATCTTCATGGGTTACCATGATCACTGTGATCCCCTGCTGATTAAAGTTTCGGATCAGCTCCATGATCTCATGTCCTCGCTTGGTATCAAGATTTCCCGTTGGTTCATCCGCGATCAGTATCCTGGGACGTGTCACCATCGCCCTGGCGATTGCCACACGCTGCTGCTGCCCTCCCGAGAGCTGCCCGGGATCATAAGAAAGCCTATCTTCCAGCCCTACTTCCTTCAGTGCCTCAATGGCCATCTCTCTTCGTGTTTTGCTGTCGATCCCCTGATAGATCAGGGGCATCTCCACATTCTCGATGGAGGTTGTTTTTTTTAAAAGATTATATCCCTGAAAGATAAACCCCAGAAGAGATCTTCTGAAGAGCGCACGCTGATCAGGGCTGAGAGAACCGATCTCTGTATCCAGGAAGGCGTACTGCCCTCTGCTGGGTACATCCAGGGTCCCCAGGATATTCAGAAGCGTCGATTTACCGCTTCCGCTGGGCCCCATGATCGCGACAAACTCTCCCTCTCTGATCTCAAGATCGATCTCATGCAGAACAGTACTCGCAGCATCGCCGCTTCCGTAGATCTTGCTGATCTTTTTCAGAGAGATCATGATGCCTTTTCCTGATTGATAATGATCTTGTCTCCCTCTTGCAATTCTTTTGACTCTATTGCACTCAACGGCCCGTTATTCCCAAGTACCTTGACATAGACTTTTTTGGGGGTTCCTTCTTTGAGTATCCAGACATGTGGCTTTGGATCAACTTTGATTTTTCTATTTTTCTCTCCACCAAAAAATGATCTTGACTGTGGTTCTACAGGGATGAAGAGCAGCGCAGCCCGCTTGACAACAAACGCACCACTGAGTGTTTTTGTCACGATATCCGCATCGACACTCATACCCGGTTTGAGCAGCAGATTCTCATTATTCACATCCATGATCGCCTTATAGGTTACAACACTGTCAAGGATTTCCGAATTGATCCTGACCTGACTGATCGAGGTATTGAAATCAGTATCAGGATAGGCATCGACACTAAAGCTTGCCTTCTGTCCTGGTGCTATCTTCCCGATATCCGCCTCATCGATACTGATCTGAAGCTCCATCTTGCTCAGGTCTTTTGCGATATTGAAAAGTACCGGGGTTTGAAAAGTCGCTGCCACAGTCTGCCCGGGATCGACATTTCTCACCAAGATCGTCCCGTCAACGGGTGAATAAATCTTCGTACGTTCCAGATCGTACTCTGCAGCCTTCAACGCGTGACCGGCCTGGTCGATCTGTGCCTGTGCATTGGCGATCTGCGCTTTGGCAAGCAGATAGTTTGCCCACTCTCTGTCCCAGTCACTCTGTGTCGGCAATGTACCTCGGGAAGAGATCTTAAGCTGCTTATACCGTTCGATGGTTGTATCAGCATGATAGTGTTGCGCCCGGGCACTCTCCAGTGCCGCCCGGGAGATCTCAAGCGAGGCCTTTGCCCTATCGTAGGCACTTTGATATTTTGTCGTATCCAGGCTCGCCAGAAGCTGGCCTTTTTTTACCTGATCGTTATAATCGACATAGACCTCTTCGATGGTACCAGAGACCTCAGTACCCACATCCACACTTTCCAGCGGCTGGATATACCCGCTGGCTGATACGGTAAGCGAAAGATCACTTTTTTCCAATGCTTCCGTCACATAACGATAGGCCATCTGCTGTGAATCCCTTGAAACAAAGAGATAGAGAGCAATAAACATGACGCCGATGACAACGACCATTCCAATTTGCCATTTACGTGTATCTTTATGATAGTTGATGATCTTTTGCATTTCTTCCATGCGCCAACCTTTCCAAGATGTAAGCTTCTGACGTGCCTAACGACTCTTTACACTATTCTAACAGAGCTTGGATATAATGTTATTTAAAACCGTCTCCCAAGGAGATTTTTTGCCTATCGCAAACCGTACGAAGATCACCCTGCTGCTGCTCTCGATGACAACGATGATGTCCAATGTCGCCATCGTCACCTCACTGCCCCACCTGAAAGACTATTTTCCCGAGATCGTACAGATCGAATTTCTCTCCAGGATGATGCTTACCTTCCCCTCTCTTGCCATCGCGATCCTCGCACCTTTCCTCGGGCACTTCCTGCATCGTTTCAAACGTACCCATGCATTGATAGCGGCACTGCTTTTTTTTGCCCTGGCAGGAAGTGCAGGACTCTACCTGCCCGATATCTACTCCCTGCTTCTTTCCCGTTTTGCACTGGGTATTGCGATCGCCGTGCTGATGATACTGACCACCTCCCTGATCGGGGATTATTTTCAGGCTGAGGAGCGGCATCGCTATATGGGTCTGCAAAGTGCTTTTACCTCCGTAGGCGGGCTTCTCTTTTTACTCGCAGGAGGTATGCTCAGCGATATCGACTGGCGCTATAGTTTCGGTATCTACCTCTCAGGTATCCTCTTTCTGCCCCTGGTCTTTTTGTATATCAAAGAGCCTTCCCGTTACCATCCGCTGGGTGAGGAGCATAACGTTCAGCCTAAACTCTTCAGGATCTATCTGCTTGCCTTTATCTTGATGCTGATTTTTTATATCCTCCCTACGCAGATGCCCTTTTTGATGATGAACCATTTCGGGGCGGACGGGAAGCTCACGGGGATGATCATCGCTATGGCATTCATTTTCAATGCACTCGGGGCGCTCACCTTTGCCCGTCTTAAAATATACTATGATTTTAAATCCATCTACATGATCGGTATGGGTATCGTCGCGGTAGGTTTTCTTCTGATCGGTAATGTCCATCACGTCTATCTTTTCTTTTTCACCTCGCCGATCCTCGGATTCGGCGGTGGGCTGCTGATGACCAATATCATGGCATGGATGCTTCATCTCGCCCATGAGAGCAAACGTATCAGATCTTCAGGCTACCTGACAAGCTCGCTCTTCATGGGGCAGTTCTTCTCACCTATCCTCTTTCACCCTGCGGTAGACTACTTCGGTGTGCAGCACTTTTTTATTGCAATGGGAGTCACTCTGGTCGGATTCATTTTCGCAACCCTATTTATCAATTTTTTTAGGGTGAGACTGAGATAAGATCTATACTGTACGTAATAGGGAATATAAGACTATAGTTTCTCTTTGAGCCTTTGTATCCTCTGATAGGCTTTGATAATACTCTCTTCCTTGATCTCTCCGCTCTTTACCAGTGCCATAACAGTATCGACCAGTTCTTTGGCGCTTACCGTCTTTGCGGGATCAAGCTGGTTTCCAAAGAGCAGGATGTCATCTCCCGCATTGATCGCCAGTTTTAAAGTATTTTTCAACCCGTATTTTTGTGAGATCGCTCCCATCTGCAGATCATCGGTGATCACGACACCATGATACCCTAAATGCCACCGAAGCTTTTTGGTCACTGTTTCAAAAGAGAGGCTGGCAGGGTATTGGCTGTCCAGTTTTTTGTTGAAGACATGTGCTACCATCACGGTATCTGCTTTATCGACAAGAAGCCTGTAGGGCTCCAGCTCTTCAGGCTGCCATAGATCGCTGACATCTACAAAACCTTTATGGGTATCCCCCAGCGAAGAACCGTGTCCCGGAAAGTGTTTGAGGGAGGTGAGAACGCCGTAACGATGCATCGCATCGATAAAGGCAGAGGAGAATGCAGCGACCTTTTTCGGATCTTTACCGAAAGATCTTCCCAGACCGTTGATCACATGGTTTTCGGGATTGATAGAGAGATCGACAACCGGTGCAAGATCGAAATTGATCCCTACGCTTTGAAGCTCTTTGGCCATCTTTTCATAGGTAGTTTTCACCTGTGAACGGTCCATTTTACTGACACCTGAAGCTTTGGGGTACTGACCGTAAAACCCATACTGGCTCTTCAGACGCTGGACGCGCCCGCCCTCCTGATCCACAGCGATCAAAAGCTTGCCGTCAGAGGAACAGGATTGAAGCTCTCTTGTCAGTTTTGCCAACTGTACCCTGCTTGCGATGTTTTTAGGTTTGTTCTTGTCCACAGGGTTGAAGTCAAAGAGTATCACTCCCCCCAGATTGTATCTTTTGATATCCCGGCAGATCTGCGAGTCTTCAGGGGCAGAAGTGCCGTAAAACCCGACCATCAACATCTGTCCGGCCATTTCAGACAGCTCTCTCTTTTTGATTTCATCTGCCGAACTTCCAACCCATGCCAACAGGATGAAAAACACAAACCAAATTTTTTTACTCATGCAACGCCCTTCTTTCACTTTAAAAAACCATTATAATACAACTGGGCTTCATCTCGCGCCATCGGACACTATGCTTGCAGGATCAATAGATGTCGTATTTCCCTTCCTCCACCTCTTTTTTCAGCGTATCAAGCGCCTCCTGCATCACCCCTATGATCAGCTCGGCTCCAAGCCTGTCATTTGCTTCCGGGACATTCCAGTCCGTGAACTTCATATTGGCTTTAAAGATCGCTCTCACTTCCGCAAGGATCTCCTCTTTTCTTGCCTGAATATCTTTTTCTACCGGATCCATCGTTTCTCCTTTTCTGTATGATCTGTTTTACTATCTTACTCCTTCTATGGTTAAGTCACTCTTTGTGCCCAGATCCGGAAATAGAAAATTTGCAGTAGCTGCAGTGCTTGTGCTTATGGGGTTTGAGCAAAATATGAGTCGCACCCGTAGGTTCGGCGATGATTTTACTTGAAGCCCATGAGTGCAATGGTTGTAGCTAATGCTTTTTTCTATTTACGGATTTGGGTTGTGATTAGTGTTCGGTTTACCTTCTCTTTGTATCATTTGATTACAAGAGCAACTATGGGCTGTATAAATCTTAACTCCCCTTTGAAGATTTCATACCTCCTTATAAACATTTCAAACTTTTCCCTTTAATAAAACAACCCCCTTCCATGGTTGCTCTTTGTGTTTCCTTATCTCCCTCCCCGGATATTTTTATTATTCGCTTCACGTTTATTACATATTGTTACTGTATAATGTGTCCATCAATTTCTCACAAAGGTTTTATCGATGAAAAAAATGCTTACTCTCTTTTTTATTATTGTTTCCCTGGGGACATGGTCGTATGCTGAGGAACAGCCTGACCTCTCTTTCAAAGATATCAATGGTACAACTGTGCAGGCCAAAGGTGCGGATCAGGGGCTGGATATCCCTTCACTGAAAGGGAAAGTGGTTTTTCTCGAGTTTTTTGGACATAAATGCCCTCCATGTCTCAAGTCTATCCCTCATCTCATCGAGCTTCAGGAAAAATATAAGGACAAGCTGGCGATTGTATCGGTCGAAGTACAGGGGATGAATGAAGAGGAGTTAAAAGATTTTGTCTCCCAAAAAGGGATCAACTATACCGTTTCCACAGAAAAAAATGCAAGGATGCTGGTCAACTATATCGCCGTACGTGCCGAATGGAGCGGAAGTATCCCTTTCATGGTCGCTATGGATACAAAAGGTGATGTACAGTTCGTACAGGCGGGGATGATCCCTCAGGATTATCTCGAAAACCTTTTTAACCAGCTTTCAAAGTAATCCTTGGGATTACTCCAGTCTCACGATGCCGTTTTGTATCGTGATGACCCCTTCCAGTTCCGCTTCATAGACCCTCCCCCCGAAACGCTCCAATGCGGCATCGAATGTCGGTGAGGTCTGACAAAAATAGAAGAACTCATCTCTTGGAATTTCACTCTTTACTTTCTTTCCAAAGCGTGAAGCAAAAGCTTCTATCTCATAGATAGGCTTGGCTTTGCCCTCTGCGAGCAGGGTATTGGTCCCCTGGCTCTCTCCGAGTCTATGGGGACAGACATAGATCTCCTTACCCATCTTCAGGGCATACTCCACCGAACGCATCGAACCGCTCTCCAGGTCAGCTTCGGTGACGATCAGTATCTCCCCGAGCGCAACGACCAGTTCATTGCGTACGACAAAGCTCCATCCTGTTGCCTTGAACCCCTCATCGAACTGACTCAGCACCAGTCCTCTGGATTCAATTGTCCCGATCAGTTTTCTGTTGACCGCAGGATAGCGAATATCCAGCCCGTTGGCTGCCACGGCGATCGTATTTTCCTCCCCTGCCCCCTTATGTGCTATCGCATCGACCCCCATCGCCGCACCGCTCACGACAGATACCCCTCTTTTGGCCAATGCCCGTGTAATATACAAAAATTAATTGAACTCAAAATACCCTAATATAGACACTTCACAATAAGGAGCAACAAAAATAAATGGAAATATATACAATAATTAACGGTAATAAGTTTATTTATACAATAATTAACAATAATAAGTTTATTTATGATTGCATTGTCAATATTTTTATTTTTAACTATAATCTAACCATGAGTGTCAGAAAAATAAAAAAGAGCTATATATCTTGTACCGGATATTTTAAAAGCTTTAAAAACAAAAACCAAATTGCATTTGAATCTGTACTCGAAAGAAATTTTTATCTTCTTTTGGAATTTGATCCGATGGTTCAGTCATACTGCGAGCAACCATTTACGTTGAAATATGAACTTAACGGGAAAAAATCAAAATATACGCCAGATTCACTTGTCAATTACTATGATGGTTCTCAGAAAGTCTTTGAAGTTAAATATCAAAAAGATATTGATACAGATACAGACCTACAAGAAAAACTAAATGTACTGAAAACTGTTCTCCCAATAAAAAAATTATTACCACTTGAGATTTTTACAGACCATCATATTCAAGATGATTATTTGAACAATGCGCAGTTTCTTTATCATTATGCATTTTTGCCTGCCAATGATTCTTATACCACCAAAATTCAACGTATTCTCAAAAATTCACATGAATCCATTACGGTAAAACAATTGCTGAAAACAATATCCTCCCATAAAAATGATCACCTGAACTATCTCCCATACATATGGCATGAAGTATTTAAAAATATAAGCCTGATTGATATACATCAAAGATTGACAATGAATACCATCTTGAAAGGAAACAGTCATGAGTAAAGTTAACTTCGCTCCTGGTTCAAGCGTGTATTATAATAACGAAGAGTACCAAGTTGTAAAACCTGTAGATAAGAAAACCGTAACTATCCAATCTATTCTAGACAAAACAAATATTATCAATGTCTCTATCCTGGAGCTGCACTCCAGTTTAAATGACAAAAAATATAATCTAGAACAGTACAGTGACGAAGAGTGGGAACAAGCCAATCAAAGATATGAAATTATCAAAGACCTTGTGTATAGATCCCGTTCAAGACTAGAAGTTGAAGAACAAGCTCAAAAATACAACAAAGGCACAAATACACTTTATGCATGGATACGCACTTATGAAACTACAGGGAAAAGAAGCTCACTTGTTCCCAAGAAAAGAGGAAAAAAAGGAAGCCGCCTAGATACTATTGTAGACAAAATAATTGATGATGTACTCGAAGTTCATTATCTCTCTAAGCAGAAAACGAGTTTTTCCAAAATATATCGATTGATCAAACAGGAGTGTAGAAAACTATCCCTAAATGCTCCACATGCTAATACCGTGAGAAATAGAATAAAGGCAATAGATCCAAAGCTTGCTATGAAAAAAAGAGAAGGTTATAAAAAGGCTCATGAGGCTTACAACAACTTTGATGGAGAATTTCCTGAAGGAAACTACCCACTGGATGTAGTTCAAATAGATCATACTCCTTTGGACATCATGCTCGTTGATGAAAATGGGGAAACTCGGGGGCGACCAACCTTAACATTGGCAATCGATGTATATTCCAGAATGGTCACTGGTTTTTACTTAGCTTTACAATCACCTGGCTACTTTAATGTCAGTCAGTGTTTGCTCCATTCACTTATGCCCAAAGAAGCTTTTCTTCATAATATCGAAGTTGAAGGTGAATGGAATGTATTTGGTACACCTCGTGTGATACATGTTGATAACGGCCAAGATTTAGTAGGGAGCGATATGCAAAAGGTTTGTGATGACCTGGATATTGAATTGATGAAGCGCCCGGTGGCAAATCCTCAGTTTGGAGCACATGTTGAAAGACTTTTTAGAACCATCAATGAAGAGATACACAATTTAAAGGGGACTACCTTTAGAAACGTAGAACAAAAAGGAGATTACAACTCAATTAAACAAGCTACCTTCTCCTTGAATTATTTAAAGAAATGGCTTACCCAATTTATTGTCAATATCTATCATAAGCGTGATCATCATGGACTTGGAACAAGTCCTGAAAATAAATATGATCAAGGCATATTTGGTGATGATGATCATCCCGGTACAGGAATACTGCCTTCGCGAGTTGAGAACGAAGAACATCTTAGAATTTTACTCCTTCAAACTTTTTATCGCACTGTACAAAAAGATGGTATCACTTTAGATGGCATTACTTACTACTCTGATGTTCTGCGTACTTGGATTAACAGCAAAGAAAAAGATGGTACAAAAAAGAAATTTAAAATAAAAAGAGATCCCTTAAATATTCAAAAAATCTATTTTTACGATCCTGAGGTAGAAGAATATTTTGAAGTCTTTTACAGAAAGATGCATGCGCCTAAAATGACCTTATGGGATCTAAATGAAACAAAAAGATACCTCAAAAGAAAAAATATATCCAATTACTCAGAAGATGAAATTTTTGCAGCATATGATGTATTAGCCGAAATAGAAATGAAGGCAGAGGAAGCAACAAAAAAAAATAAACTCCGTAAGAACAAATCTATTAAAATGACTGACTTGCAAAAAGAAGAACCTCAAAAATCATCATCGAAAGATACTGGCCATTTAAATGAACTTTTTAACAATATTCAAACTTTTAAAGTTCATGAGAAATCATAAAAGGAAACAAAATGTTCGTTAAACTATCCGATGAAGCAAAAGAATACCTTGAAAAAACAGATGAAGAAAGACTGGAGTACATTTCAAGGGAAACTTGGGTTGATTATCCTGTTGCAGAAAACATCTTAAATAGAATGGAACAGCTCATTAAATATGAAAAGAACAAATCCAGAATAACAAGTATCCTATTGGTTGGTTCCAGTAATAATGGGAAAACATCCCTACTCGAAAGATTTGGAGAGTTGCATCCTCCTTATGATTATAATGTTGAGGGTGGTCGTCCAGACTGGGTAAAAGATGATTTTTTTGATGATCATAGTGGTATAGGTAGACCTGTATTGTATATCGTTGCTCCACCAGAACCCAATGAATCTCGTTTGTATACAAATATTCTTAATATGATCAACGCTCCCTACAGAGAACGTGATCCACTATCAAGAAAACAATACCTTGTAGAGTACTATTTAAAGATCTTTAATGTAGAGATGCTTATTATTGATGAAATACATGGAATTCTCAGTGGCTCAACCACGCGACAAAAGCAGGTAATGAATGCAATAAAAAACCTTAGCAATACACTTCAAATCCCCATTGTACTCTCCGGAACAAAAGATGCCCTTCGGACCATCAGCACAGATATGCAAATCAGTAGCAGATTTAGGCCAGAATATTTGCCGAAATGGAAAATGGGACCAGAATATGTAAACCTTTTAGCAACAATAGTTAGTATGATGCCTCTACATAAAACATCCACTATTTTAAATCCTGAATCAGCGTCTATCATTCTAGAAATGAGCGAAGGATATATAGGTGAAATATTTGGACTTATGAAAGAAGCAGCCAGTTATGCCATTCGATCTGGTAGTGAAAAAATTACTCTAAAAGAAATCCAAGAGTGTGACTACCTTACGTTACAAGAATCAAACAAAAAAACCGATCTTAAGAATATATGATCAAGAAAGTCAAAATACCACAACTTCAAGAATCTGACTTTTTAATCATTCCAAAACCTTTACCAAACGAGCTATTTAGCTCTTGGTTTGTAAGAATGGCATATGCCCATAAAACGCATCCTCACACATTTGAACATTTATATCTGAACTTACCCCAAAACCTTTTCAGTAAAAATATCGATGTTGCGTTAGATGTGGACACGATGAGCATTATCTCAAAAAAATGCAAGCATGAGATTGATATACAGTCTTTAACACTTCAAACATATGATACATATCTTCAGGAAAAGATTATTCCAAACGGTTTGAATAAATTCATCACGCCCCTGAGATATTGTCCTACATGTCTTAAAAAAGACAAAATACCGTATTTCAGAAAAGAGTGGAAAGTAACGCTTTGTACAATCTGTCAAGAACATCGCTGTTTTTTGTATGATGCTTGTCCACAATGCAATACAAAACTCAATATCTCACAAATGTATCGAAATATACATCCATATACTTTTTGTTGCAAGTGCGGATATGATCTTGCAAGGGCGAAGACGCAACATATCCACTATTCCTATCAGCATATTTTCCAATATACAAAAATACTTTTTGAAATCCTGGGAAAAGGATATGTACAGTTAGGATCGACTCCTATTTATTCCTTTTATTTTTTTGATGTTCTAACACAATTAAGCAAAATCATTCTAAAACATGGAAAGTTTAAATTTGTAGAAGAGTTTATCCCTATCAGCACACTGAGAAGCTGGAAAAATATGAAACTAAAGAATGCAGCTCCAGTATATACACAGATCAGCATCAAAGATCAATTTATGTTGTTTGGATCAATTGTAGCCATATTCCTAAATTATCCCCATAATATTCGAGATTATATCGCTGCTAACGAGCTTACTCATTGGCAGACGACAAGAGATATGACATATCTGCCTTTTTGGTTTGAGACTTTAATTAATGATATTTCACCACAATACGTGCCTTATTCAAAGATTGTTACTGATGGGGAAATAAAAGCTTGTAAAAAGTATTTGTTGTCAAAGGGAGAAATAATTAACAAGGCAAATTTAACAAAATTTTTAGGATGCAATTTTTTTAGCAGTTATAGTAAATTAGGATCAAAAGTATATAAAAACTAGATCTTTTTCAGTATAAAATTTTAAAGACTCATAATTATTATTTTCACTTTTTACTTTTAGGTCGCATCTTTGAAAAAAATAATAGTCTAATCTCGTCACTTTGTTTATTACTATCTCAATTTGTTTATAAGTAAAACAATAAAAAATTTATTTGTTATTAACACTATATTAATGATAATAACAGTTTTAAACATAATATATTATATTTTTATATGTTATTAACATTAAATATGCTATAGTATATTTAATGAATAATGAAGAGTTTGAAGAAAAATTAACTACTGCTAGCTTAACCAAAGAGCATTTTGCAGAACTCACCAATACTCCTATTGCAACAATCAAGAACTGGTTTGCCAAAAGACATGGAGTCTATGGCAATTGCCCCCAATGGGTCAAAGCATATCTTGATTTATACATTGAAAACAATGAAAATAAAATACACATCAAAAAACTTATAGAAGAAGTAAAAAGAGGAACAGACAACAAATGAAATTTAATAAAACATCCTTTTCTGGGCATGAAAAATTCGAATGTAAAGCATCATGGTTTCCTCTATCCTATCGTGAAATTGCTATCATGAATGGAAATATTGAGGAAGCCATGAGTTTAGCTGGCATTGGTAGTAATAAAGTAAAATCTCTTCGTCAATGGGCACATAAATTTACCTTATTCCATGGCACAGTTTTTACTGATGCGGCCAATCTTATTTTTTCACGAGACCCTTACCTTGAAAAACTAGATTCTCTTTGGATACTGCATACCTATCTAACACAAAATATTGAGAAAGCGACGCTTTACTACCTATTCTTCAATCAGTTTTTTCTCTCAAGTTTCACAAGAGAATCTTTGCTGCATAAAGTAGAAAAATGGTGCGCAGATCATGCAATTAAAATATCTCCAAATACCCTTGAAAGCGATGTAACAGTACTAAGCAAAATGTATCTTAGAAATGATGAAAAAAATCAATTTTCTGCTAGTATATTCAATGACCTGAATATACTTCATCAGGTTGACAATGAATATATTGTTAATATAAAAAATCCGGCAAACCTTTCAGATGAAGCATTTTTATATATACTACTTTACTTCATCCGTGACCACAAAGAAAACACTCTTTCTGTCAAAGATTTACAATATGGCGAAACAAGCTTACAATACACGTTATGCTTGAGCGAAGAAAGATTGTTAGAAAAACTAGAAAATTTGGGTACTCAAACCAATAATCGAATCGTATATCAAGAAGCAGCCGGTATAAAACAAATCTATATCGATCACAAACCTACACTTCAAGAGGCACTTTCCAAAGTGTATGGAAAGGATATCAAATGAAATATGCCGAAATTCTAAATATAGCGTCAAACTTCCGTCGCTCAACCAATATCCTTTATGATGCAAACTGTGATACTTATATTCTCTCTACATCATCTATAGAAGCACTACGTCGTATTTTCATTCAAAATACCTCAAATTCTATTGCCATTACCGGTCCTTTTGGCTCAGGTAAATCATCTTTTTTACTCTTTTTGGAAGCGCTTCTTGCAAAAAAAACAGAGCATTCAGTCTGCATTCAAAAGTTGGAAGATAAAGAGTCAAATATTTTTGAGCAATATGAAAAAATTGTAGGCAACAAGGATAAGGGATTTTTTACGATTAAGCTTGTTGGGGAACATCTTTCTTTCAAACAAATCTTTTTAACAACACTACAATCGAAAAAAGAGCTTAAAGTCACCAATAAATTTATCAAAACCAATCAAGACACCTCATTGTCTATGCTTCTTGATGTATTTCATGATGAAGTAATGAAACTCGGCTATACGGGAGCCGCAATCTTCATCGATGAACTTGGTAAGATAATTGAGTATGCTTCTGAAAAGTATCTTGATTCGGATATTCATGCCCTACAGGATTTGGCAGAGTTTGTTAATAAGCAAGAAAATTACCGCCTCATAGTAGCGCTTCACAAAAGCTTCAAGGATTATGTACAAAATACTTCTCAAATTTCATTTACCGAATGGGATAAGATACAAGGTCGTTTTGAAAATATAGTTTTCCAGGACGACTTTTATGAGCTGATGCACATCTTTGAGGAGGCCATTACTGTAACTGATCACAATGCTATGAAAAATGTACAATCACATGTGAGAGACTTGTTCAGTAGATACAAAAAGCATTTAGTAGGTAAACACATCCCTGTTAATGAAACATCACTACAAAAACTAGCACCATTACATCCATTCACGTCGCTAGCACTCTTTCATATCTTTTCTAAGCATTTCCAAAATCAACGTTCCGTATTTTCATTTTTATCTGCTTATGAACCTTATTCATTTCAGAGTTTTGTCGCAGACGAGTACAGTGAGCAACCACTCTATACCTTGCCTATGCTCTTTGATTACATAAACTATCTTTTAAATGCATATAGTGTCAACATGGTTGATAAGGAATCCTGGAAACTAGCCAATGAGTATTTAGATAGTACGAATATTTTAACAGATACACAACAAAAAATCATTAAATCAGTTGCCCTCATTTCAGCCTTTAAACTAGAGCATCTAGTTCAACTCGATGAATACGCTTTGGAGCTTGCTATGCCAAGTGAAAAAGATATCAAAGGAGCAATTCAAGAGCTCAAAAATAAAGGGCTGTTGCTTTATAAAATATCTACAAATACATTTGCTTTGATAGAAGAGACGAGTATTGATATTAATGCGGATCTTGCAATTATTTTGAAAGGACAAATAAAAACCGATTTTGAGGCTGAGATCAATAAGTTGATTACAAATGACAAAGTACTTGCCAAACGTTTTTTCATTAATACGGGTACAGCAAAGTTTTTTACAAAAGAGTTTATAGAGGCTGATTTATCTAAAAGCGCCAATACTCCATTTAAGCTCATTTACGTGAGTGCTGATGTTCCCGATAAGGAACTGATTTCTATAAGTAAAAAGAATCCATTTTCTGTTTATATTGCCCTCCCAATGACTTGTCATCTCAAAAGTATTGTTGAGCAATCAATAGGTATTGAAAAAATGTTAAAGCGCAAGGATGTTCAAGCAAATAAACTTGTGCGTAAAATTTTGTCGAATATGCTTAATGGAAACAAAATTGAAATTGACAAAATTCTTGACATCAAAGAGCAAATGTATTTTTCAGGAAACTCTCTTCCCTTTAGCTCCGAACAACTACAACAAAGTATTTCAACGATACTTGAAACCACTTATCCAGATATGCCTATCATTATCAATGATCTTGTAAACACCGTTAATTACGAAAATTCTGTACCATCAGGTATGAAAATGCTGTTCAAACATATGATAGAGCATGAAAGCGAAGCAAATCTTGGAATTGATAAAACACCACCAGAAAAAGCTATTTATTTATCAGTTCTGAAGCGATCTGGGCTACATACTCTGAGTATAAAAAATAGATCCTATGAATTCTCAACGCCTGACCAATGCAACTTTACACCATCATGGCAAGAACTAACCAATCTGATGAAAAAAGGTCAAGTCCTTACAGTAGAAACACTTATTGATGCATTGCGCCAAAAGCCTTTTGGCCTCAATGAAGATGCTGCAAAATTCTTTGTTTTTTTATTTTTGATTGTAAATGAATCGCATATTCATTTCTTTAGAGAAAATACATATCAGTTTGATTTTGATGTGGATCAAGTGATGGACATATGGAAAAATACCAAGCTTTATACCATCTGCTGGTATGAGCTTACTAACGATGAAAAAACAATCTTTGCCAAGTACATCCAAATTTTCGATCAATACTTTGACACTAGCTATACTAAACAAAATATCAAATTTGTTTTCCAAAAACTTTTCACCAAGCTAAAAGCACTCCCAACATATTGTCATCAAACACAAAAACTTTCTGATAATGCTATTAGTTTGCGTTCAGGCATCTTATCCTCTAAAGAGCCCCATACATCATTTTTTAAAGTATTTCCACATGCACTTGGCTACGATGCACTGACTATTACAAATACTAATGAATTTATAAATACTTTCAAAATAGCTTTTAATGAAATAGTTTTTTCTTACAAAGCAATGATTCTCGATCTAGAACAATCCGTTGCGGTCTCATTTGATCTAACCAATAAACACTATCCATTTGGAAATGAGCTAGAAAGAATATTAGAAAAATATCTTCGAGAGCATGACGACAAAGATGCTAATGATATCTATCGTATGTGCACAACAGCCAATGATCTTGTTGCTTTTTTAAATGGTTTATCTTTAGTCTTGAACCATAAAAAAGTAGATGATGCATTTGATAAAGATATTCAGGACATCAAACGCAATATTAAAGGATTTGCTCAACATGTGCTTGCAAAACTTGACATCATAGAGTTAATCAATGAACGTCCAATTGATGTAAAAAAGCTTAAGGTTTCCACTCTTCATGGTGAAAGTGATTTGGTAGTTTCCGTAGAGAATAATAAAATACCGGAACTCAGCGGGATCGCAGAAAAGGTTCTTTATAATCTACCAAACTATCTTACAAAAGATGAAAAACTATACTTAATAGCATTATTGGCTGAAGAAGCTACAAAGGGGAATAATGAGTAAGATTCGGCATATTCTTTCTATTTCTGGCGGTAAAGACAGCGCTGCACTTGCTTTTCATCTCCGTGATACACGTCCTGATATCGACTTTGAATATGTATTTTTTGATACCGGAGAAGAACTTCCCGAGACATACGAATACCTCGAAAAGCTTGAAAGAGCTCTTGGAGTCAAAGTTGAAAAAATATACCCACCTAAATCTTTTGAAAAGCTATTGTTACAATACAACAATTTCTTACCTTCGCCAACTGAGCGATGGTGTACACGTCACCTCAAGCTTGAAGCACTGATTGACCATGTGAAAGAAGGAACTATTTATAACTATGTTGGTATCCGTGCAGATGAAAATCGTACCGGGCTAATACCACATAGAGAAAATTTTTATACCATTATGCCTTTTGTCGAAGATGGAATTACTCTCAATGATGTCAAACGAATACTGAAAGAGAAGCTTGCTGATCATGATATACCAGATGGACTTCCCAAATACTATGAAAAAGTCTATGACAAAGAGTTTGACATTACCTATAACCGTACACGATCAGGCTGTTACTTCTGTTTCTTTATGCGCCAGATCGAGTGGGTATGGCTTCTTGAGAAACATCCTGAAGAGTACTGGAAAGCTGCAAAATTTGAGCAAGGTGGTTACACCTGGATCAGAGACATGTCGCTTAAAGAATTTGCTAAGCCAGCAAATATTGCACGCGTCAAGGAATCATACAAAAAGTATGAAGAGTACAAGAAAAAGCACAAAATTAAAAACGGAACCATGATGGAAGAGATGGAGTTCTTAACACGACATGATCAAGATCTTGATGATTTTGAAAATGATCAATTTTGTAGTATGTGTGCACTGTAGGAGAGTAAAATTGACCAATTTTAAATTAAAAGTTCTTTCTACCAGAGAAGAAGCAATTACCAGTAGCACCTGCTACATGTGTCAGGGTTCTTTAGCGGAATATATAAAAGCAATTCCAGAGCGCTACACCGACTATGATGTTCAAAGAGGTATTGTAACGAACGTCTATTTAGACAGGCTGACCCAAACTATATTAGAGAAAAGATATATTCCTCCAATTGTATTAATTGCCAATAATCTGCAATATGATGAAAGTTTAAATGAACTGAGCATTCAAGGTGAATTCAAAATTCTTGATGGTCTACAGCGCACATATCGCATTAAATCAATTTTTAATGCACTTAATTTATATATAGAAGAATTAAAGAAGAAAGTTGACTTTTCTGAAATTACAAAATTCAAATTATCTAAATTCTATAAGCCTCAACTGGAAAAATTGGATTCAGATGCCACAGTATTATGGAGCATAAATCATATTGCACAACAAAATGGTTACGACTTGGCTTATCTTGAGAATGTTTTTCATAATTTTCAACAATGGTTTGAAGTATGGTATGGATTAGACAAAAAAGAAGAAATTAATAAAATGCTTGTGCTAAACGCTGGGCACAAACCAATGGATATTAAACATCAGCTAGAGCTGCTTTTTCTGAATGTAATTCCTGATGAGTTTCTTAAAGATTTTGTACGTGCTAAAGATATTAATTCATCATTTTTTTACAATAAAAAAGAAGTTGGTCAATTACATCTGTCTCATTTCATTTCTGCTCTACTCGCTTTTCAGGCAACAAAACCCATTACTGTAGATGCAAAATATTTGCAAAACTTACAAAATGATCTAGATCAAGAACTTGAAAAAATCAAATACTATTTTGAAGAAGACAACCTCTCTAGTTTGATAGAGTTTACAAAAAAATTAGATGAAATGTTTGCAAGTCAATACAGTAGAGATAATATAGGCTTAGAATGGCTTGGTAGAGAAACTGTATTAATTGGTTTATTTGCAGCTTTTGGTAAATTTTATCAAAAGACAAAAGAACAATATACTTTGATAGAATGCTTGGAAAAAATTAAAAGTAAGCTTCAAGAAAAGATTCACATTTTTAAAATTGAAGAATTCAATGAGGCTAAAACAACAAGTATCGATATAACTAAAGTAAATATAGGAAATGTTTTCAAGTTTACTACTTTTAATGCTACATGCCAACTTCTCATAAATGAAAATACACAAATTAGCTGGGACACCCTATTTAAAAAAGGTACAAAGGTTGATGATGAATGCGAATGAGGTAGTTTCAGCTATTATTGATAAGCTTAATTCTAAATTTGAAGTTCTTATGGGACAGCCTGAAATTGATGGGTTAATTGGTAATACAATTACAGATGAAATCACAACAGAAAACTATCAAACTATTGTACCCGAGTATTTAAATGCAATCACTATACTAACAAATGCAGGTAAGAGCCTTCATCCATTTCTTAAAAAGGCACTAATTATTTTATCTAATCTCGACTCCATTTCATCCGATATAACTATCATGGAAGAGTTTAAAGTTTGCGGAGTTCATAGAGATTTACTAAAGAATATATATATCGCAAACAATCAAATTACTAATCTATTTTTAGATGAAAACAAATTAGTTCTTATTGAAACTTTACATACAAATTTTGAAGATTTTATTATTTCACTGAAAGAAACTGATAGCACTTCGCAAAAACTACTGTATATTGTAAAAGCAATTTTGGATAATTTCGACTTTGTATTAGATGATACTATTCATCGTTTAATTTTTTTATCGAATTGTTCTACTACAGATATTCAAAATTATACAGAGAATAAAAATGAATTAGTTGCTTATTTAAAACTTTGTATCCTATCTGAAGGATTAACATTCCATAAGCATTTTGATTTACAAAATGCTACACCCACTCAAAACCTTGCTTGTGATACTACAAAAATTTATTCTCAATACAATGAAATATTATACATCTTAAGTGAGTACAACCATAGTAATGATCTTTTAAATAAATATTTTTTGCTTTATACAATCATTGAAAACTTCATGTATAGAAAGCCTATTGCACAGATGCTTAGGGATACTGCCGAATTTAGTATAAGAGATTTCAAAAGTTTTTATTCAAAAATTGACTCTGGCGAACTTGAAAAATTAAAAGATTTATTTAAAAATATTATGGATATACAATATCCAGATGGTACGACAATTTTTAATCACATTAATAGTAAATTAACGGATTTTAAGAGTAACCAAAACAATGACTTGTCAAAGCTAATAGCATTTCTAAAGAAAATTAGAGTTTATAATAAAAACTTTGAATTAGATGAAGCAATGCTAACAAGCAGTTTAAAAGATAAATACTTTGCTGAAATTGTTTATCAACTTAGAAATTCAACTTTACACAATACTGCAACTGAGTTTCACATTACACATTATGAATTGGCAAAGAACCAAGTAATTGTAGATTTTATTCGAGACTTTATAATTCCTATTCTAGAAAAGATCATCCTTTATATGATCTTTTCTAATCATACTTTGATTTCATATGACAAAAATACATTTTCCCTTTACAGCACAGAGTATACAGAGTCAATTCAATAGTGTTTACATAGGAGCCTAAAAATATGTCAATGTTTTTTAAATTATTAGCAGCATACGCACCGACTTCCCAAAATAAAGCCTCCTACGATGAAACACTACCCGCATATGTTAAAAAATTAGGCGTAGAAGAAATCAGTATTGACAATGGTCTTTTATTAAAACTATATAAAGACTTCATTGACCAACCTCGTTCTATCATTCTATCTGGATCTGCCGGCGATGGTAAAACATATTTGTTACGCAAACTTTATGAAAAATTTTCTAAAGATCTTCAAAATTGGGATGGCTATATACCTATCATTGAATTTCAAGGCTACACAATTGAATTTATCAAAGAGTTTACTGGACTTGAAGACAGGTTAACTGCATTCCAAAAACTATATGCGTCAATCTACGAAAATTCCAAACATTTACTAGTAATTGCAGCTAACGATGGCAAATTAACCGATACACTTCGTGAAGCCATTTCCACATCAGGAGATCATTTTTTAGAACTCCTTACACTTATCGAAAAGCATATCGATAATCCACATAGTCTTAAAGACAATTTAATCCTTCTTGATCTAAGTCAAACATCTTCAGCGAAAAACTTTGATCTGCTACTCAATACCATTTTAGATATGGCAGATCGATATGAATCCGACTGCCCAAGTTTATCTGATCCAGATATCTTTTGCCCAATTCACTCCAACATTGCATTGCTAAAAAAAGAGCATATTCAAAAGCAGTTACTAACTATTGTTCGCAGCTGTGACTTCAATTACAATCACATCACCCTACGCAAACTATTCATGCTTATAGCAAATATGATCCTTGGGTACAAAGGTGAAAAACGAGTCTTTTCAAGTTGTGAAGAGGCAATTACACACTACACGGGACGATCCAATAAAGTCGATGCCTCCTTTTATAACAACATCTTCGGAGACAATCTCACTAAAAGTAAGCAGGAAAAGAGTCCCTTTAAAGAGCTTCTCGAGCTTCGCATAGGTTACGAAACAACCAACAATATCGATAACTTCATTCTATATGGAGATATCCAGGCTCCTGAATTACATATACAGAGGTTAGCAAATCCATTTTTTGATTTTGATGGATTCAATACAATCAAAGACAAATATCTAGAAGAAGGCGACAGTACACAAATTCAAGAGTATTTACTCTTTTTACGCCGGCATCTTTTCTTCAATTTCGATGAGAAAATTCTTTGGAACGCTGTGACCATCAATGTTAATGAGCTTATGACCTATGAACATGCTGAGGAATTTTACTCAAGTGTCATTACGCCATTGAAAAATAAACAAAGTGTTTCAAAGCACATCATCAAAGAACTAGCACTCGGCCTCAATCGTATTTTCCTAGGCGAACTGCTTAGTAAAGACGGTAGCGACCGGCTATACATTGGCTCATCTTTGACAAGTGCCATGTCTAAACTTTCTTCCGAAGTCATTGCACGCATAGAGTTCAATCAACGGCATCTGAACCAGGGAATTCATTTGAACCTAATTGATGGATTTGATGAAGAGTACTGCAAAGTCAACCTAGAAATAGAATTTGCCGGGGAACGTATCGCATCTCTCGAACTTGACTTGCATATGTTTGAATTTTTACAACGTATAGCAGATGGTATCCTCCCCACAAGCTTCTCTGTAGAGTACTATGAACGCATCTTAACTTTCAAATCACAAATTGTAAGCTATATTTTACAGACCCAAGAGCTTGACAATGCCTTTAATCTCTTTGAGCTTAACGACACCGATGGAACATTACAATTTAACGAAATTCAGGTAGCAGGTGGCTATGTTCGAGAAAGCTAATGAATTAAAATCTTATGGTATCCAGTCCCCTTTTTTACAAGAATTAATTTGGTTTCACAGGATCAACGATGATCAAGATAGTGAGTTGCTAGCTTTAGAGTTTTTCAATGTTTGCGCAAGCCATGCAAGACTCGGAAAGCTCTTTGATAAAAGCCTTAAAACTGTTAGTCATCGGATGGATATCCAATTACGAATCATTTTATACTTTTTCCCTGAACTTGACGAAATATACTTATCTAAAGTTGATGATCTTGATAAATGGCAAAAGACTATATCTACTTTGGAACAAAAACTTGAAAATCGTCATTATGATTTTACCTACTTACAAAAGCGATTTGATTCTTTTGAAACATTTCATCAAGCTGTCAAAGTTCTCAGAAATGCATCATTAGGCATACAAAACTCACGTCGTTGGACAAGTAAGTTTCTTTATCCATTTTCTTTCCAAACTTTATTTGTTGACTTGCATAACACTAAACTAAATAACGATCGTAGATTTTTTTCGCGTGGAGGTGAAGTCCTTTACTTAATGATTAGTAGAGGCCAGAATGCTCATATATTTAAAGCTCTTTTAAAAGAAGTATTTGAACAAAACATTCAAAATCAAAGATGGAACGAACTCATAAATGCTTTTAGAAGTGATTTAGAGGCTGAAAATATGAGTTCCCCTCCATTGGGCTTTTTAAGATTTGAATCACACAAGATATTTGATCAACTTGTAGATGATCTAATTGCCCTTTTTCGGGTCAATATACCAAACAACGACCTCTTTTATCATTTTGCAACAGTATCTTCTTTTTACATGGTACATTTCATTTTAACCGTTGCTTCTCAAATTCATAAAACTAGCCTGATTGAAGGAGATGAAGAGAAGATTATTTACCCAATAGAAATACTAGCACCTCGAAGTGATCATTCGCGTAGAGCTTCTCGTCAAATATATAAAATCAACGAAGAGCTACCACTCAAAGCATTAGCAAAAACACTTGAAAACTATTGCAAAGGGCTACAAAGCTTAAGTGACAAAGATGCTCTTTTGAAACAGCTAGAAGATGAACTCAATTACTCAGATGAGAACGATCAATACGATGACATTATGAATCCCGATCAACTCTGTAAAAATATTTGGACAAGTATCTCTAAAAAAGCTAAGGATGATCTTTTACCAATTCACAGGATCCTTCTCAAAGGCGCTGGACTAGCAAGTGCCAAAAAGACTAATAGCTACCGCTATCTTGCAAGCGATGAGTGGTTAAAAACATTTGTACTGATTAATGTTTCTGAGCGTATGCCATTTGATGAGTTTATTAATGTGCTTTACGATAAATATGGGTTTATTATTTCCAACAAACATTCTGGACTTCTTATCGAAACCTATTCCAACAATGACTTTAAAAAGAATGAATCAAGACTATTTGAACGACTTCGTGCTCTTGGTTTGCTTGAAAGCAAGTCTGATGGTTATGCCTATGTCTTGAATCGCTATGGGAGAAAAGGAAAACTATGAACCACATTGCTAATTACATCGTCAATAAAATTCTCCAAGAAGCACAAAGCTCTGCTACTAACGGTACAAGCGGCAAGTTTATACTTACCAATTATCCACAAGATATTATCAACGCAATCATGCAAAACTTTAGCATACACCCACATCCAGAAGTATTGCTCATCGTAGATAGTAAAATCATGATCACACCCTCGCTAAGCAATACCATTTCTGCAAGCCAGGAGGTGATGGCGCAATATCGTAATGAAAATGTGCAACATAGTGACATCGACCTCGATACAATCGCGTATTTGGTATTTATTACGAATGAGACCATTGATACCCTGAACGATATAAACACTTTAACTCCTGATGATATAGCTCGAGACTTCGGATCCATCATTGCGGCAATTGACAATCCTGATTTGGATCGTAAAAGCAAATCCAAACTCCAAAAGGTCTGTAAAGTCTTTTTAAAAGAAGTGGATGAACTCGATGCGTTCCAAATGGAACGCTTTACCCAAACCGCCTTACAACACTTAAACGTTGGCAACCCCATAGAAGATGCCATGGGCCTTGCACTAAACATTTTAAATGCGTTTAGATGCCACAAATTTTTTGAAAGTCTCAAAAAAAATGACTCAATTCAAGAGGTCAAAAAGCTCGCGCAATCATTTAAAACCTTATCTTCAGCATTAGCTAAACGCATTGGTAATAAGGCACTAGACACAGATGCATTAATCGAAAAACGCGATGAAAACAGTGAAGAATTTTATCTTCTAAAAGAACGTGACCCTGATAAATTTGAACTCATTAATGAGTTTATTGCCGCGGATTACAAACAGCTATTACAGCGTAGAAATGAGTTTAATCAGCTCGACTGGCAAGAAGACTATATTTATCGACTTTTTGAAAAAACCCGTTCAGATACGTCAAAAGCGCTGGGTGCAGAAACCGTAGACCTTCTCGAATCTTCTGATAGTGAACTAAATGATCATGAGAAGGACAGCTTACTCCAATATGATGAGCTAAAACCCAGTGAACGCCCTGGCTTGCGAGACGCATTAGAGCCAATTTACAAAAAACATAAGGTGCTTATTGAAACCAATAAAACCCTACGTAACAAGTGGGATAAGTTTCTCTATCCTTCACAAACGAAATCTGAGAACTTTATTCTTGGATTGCTCGACACCATCAAAAAGCTCAAAGCAGATGCAGAGAATATTGATCACATTGAAGTCACGTTAAAACAGACCCAAACCGCAGCCATTGTACGCAACTACACCAAACATGCTATCAACTATCTACACAAACGTTATGCAGTACTCAACAGGGTTTCAAAAAACATCCATTTTGATTTCAAATTTATCGCCGATATTGATGAACGACTGACGAAGTCAAAATTATCGGCTGATGATAAAAAGTATCGAAAAGGCAGCCTTTCCAAAGCAGCCAATGAACTTCACTTTATCGTGTACGCTAAAAATACAGCCGGCGAGTCACTGGCCGAACGAAAACTTATCTGGAGCTATAATCCAAATGCCCTCTCAAACGGCTACAAAGAAGATATTGAAGCCATTCAAGATCATTTAGACAGTAAGAGACTCTACTCCAATATTGTGTATCGTGCGAGCAGCTCCGAAAAGGGAGAGAAAAAACCACTTTCGCTTTTTGATTTTTCATCATTGGAAAGCCGTGGCAATGTTTCTGGATATCGCCTCTTTTCCAAGAAAAATGATCTTGGTCTTTCAAGCAAAGACATTATGCTCTCTGCTCAAGGGCTTTTAGGTAGTGAGTCGTTTACGCAGTTTCAAACGCTTTTTACTGCATATATGAATCAGTATGCATGGCTGCTGCAAGAATTAGACATTCTCTCGAATTTAGAAAAGTCAGCATTTGATTTTACTGGCGTTGAAAAACTCAGCCAAGCCTACATCGCACTTTGTCAATTCCTCTATAACAACAGTGATGACGATGCCTTTAAATCCAAGGTTATTGAACCTTTCTTATCGCTCGTTACTATCCGTGTAGGGCAAGAAGACACGGTTATTATTCCCGCATTCCATCCTCTACGACTCATTTCCTATTTTGTAAAGCTGAAACATACTTTTGCGTTTGTTGACAGCCACATCACATCCGCAGAGACACCGCTGATCAAAGAGGATCTCTTTTTCAATGACCTTGAGCAAAGCTTTACAACCCCTTACTACCCAGAAGTATTTAGACTCTTTGATGCTGAGGGCAATGAGCAGAGCATACTGCACATCTCAGAAGCGCATGATGACTACACCATACTTGAACCTGTTCAAAGTTTCCTGGATAGCGGACAAAGCACCGACCCCTCATCACAGAGTGCGATTTTAAGCAAAGTCATCGAGAACTATCTAGAGCTCAACCATCACAAGCAGAGTAGTCTAAAGGTGCTGCTACACGCTGTCAACAACTATGACTTCCCCGTGAAGTTCATGAAAAAACTGATGTCCCTTGAGTTTACATCGCAAGAAAACAACTTCGAAATTTATCTTAATGATGTCGATGCATCCCACATTCGCAAAATGTACCGTGCGTTTTTGATCAACCAAAGCACCCAGGATGCGGAAGAAGCACTTGAATACAATGAAGTCTCGTTTTTATCCAATATCAGGTTAAATGCTTTCGATCAAAGTTTCAAACAGCTCGATACCGTCAATGACCAGCTAAACATTGCCTTCTTGAATGATTTTGTGTCATCGAAAGCGAAAATTGAGTTTAGAAAACAGTTACTTGAAGAGCCCTACCCGCTTTTTGACTTTCACCCAACAATGTGGTCAAAAAGAAAGTATATGACACAGCAAGAGAGTAGTGTAGGCAAATACCTTGTCTCACCGGCAAAAAGTGAGCTCACGAGCGCATTTTATAATCTGCTCTATCTCACCATGAGTACACATCGTGATGATTACACAGACAAGATTCCCACTCTAAAGGTAGATAGACAACATAAAAGTCTCCACTCTGACTTAGAAGCGATTCATAAGCGCACAGACTGGGTCGTAAACCTTGATGCCTTGCTCGATAAGAAAATTCTTGAAGAGTTTGGAGCCAATGTCATAAAGTACCGTAAAGCACGACATATCAATCGCAATCTTGTTATTTCCTCCAAGGCAAACACCATCTTGCTTGAAAACCATCTGGTAAAAAAGTTCAGAGATTTTCAGGTGCGTGAAGATATTGTCACGACTGCCGTTGACAGCATTATCAGATCTGCCAATGAACTGTCTGGTGATGTCTTGCTCAAAGCCATTGGCAAAGGTCGTTTTGCCAATGAAATGCTTGGGCTCGTTCTGACAAAAACCCTTCTTGAGGGATGCTCATCAAATCAAAATATTCTGATCCTTATTGACGACTATGCCGACTGGTTCCTATCGAGCATTAGCTCCGAAGAAAAGCTCCTGGTTGCTCAGAACAATGTCCTCGCAGACATTCTTGCTATTACCCCTGTATTTGACGAAGAAAAGCTTACTACCATTTACATCGATGTAGTCGAATCTAAGTTCTGCAGTGAAAGCAGCCGTGCGCAAATGGCAAAAAAATCACTTCAGCAAACAAAAGACTCCTATGCTCTTTTCAGCAAAGTATTTGAGGACGACAGTTATGTTGACAAAGAGTACTGGCTGGCAAAAATCTCTGATTTAATTGTTGAAAACCATCATTCAAGTTTTATTGGCAACTTAACATCAGAAGATATCCGCAATGCAATTCGAAGAGACAAATCTATTAAGTTTATTGTCCGGGGCCTATCTGTTGTGTGTGTCTATGATCATGAAGAGAATTATCAGCCCGAAACCGGTATAGAGAATGTTGCACAATATATAATTGGCTCTAAATCGATTGTAAAAATGATTGAAGAACTCCCACAGTTTGATCCTATGTTACCTGATTTAAAACTGCCAACCTATGAGCTGCAAATACAACAACTATCTTCTAAAGAGAATTCATATGTGGAACCTGTCAAAGAAGAAACGATTGAAGCGTGCACCCCACCAAGTGAAACTAGCTCTACACCTACGAATACTCCAATAGACAGAGTAATAGTGGCTGCAGAGTCTGAAGATGACGCTAGAAACCATGCTGAAGAAAAAGTAAAGAAAGAAGCTGCTGAACAAGCGGAAGGTGAAACGGTAAGCGCAGCAGTCAAACAGGTAGTAATGCACCATGGCTACCGAGCTAAAATTCTACGTTATCTATTTACGCCAAATGCTATCAGGGTATCACTTGAGCCAGAACTAGGCTGGAATGAAAATATTTTTTATAAAATGAGTAATGATTTTCTTGCTGTCAAAATGCTAAAACTACTTCGTGTCGAAGTTGTGCCGGGTTCATACGATTTGGTTTTTTCACGTAAAGAACGTCAAGTTATATCTTATGAAGGCTGCCTAAAAAATAGAGAACTTAGCGATGGTCCTGGCAATACAAAAATTCTGATTGGACGCAACGAAGAAAATAATGAAGTAGTCTACTATAACCTTGATAGCGAAGACCCACATGCACTAATTGGAGGAATGACTAAAAGTGGTAAAAGCGTACTGCTTAATATCTTCATCGTTGATCTAATTCGTACTAATACATCAGATGAACTACGTCTGATTCTTGTTGACCCCAAACAAGTTGAGTTTACTCGATATCGTGGCATCCCATACCTTGATGAAGACGGTATCATCACAAAAAAAGAGCTTGCTATTAAAAAATTACACTCCATTGTCAACGAGATGGAAAGACGTTATTCCCTTTTTGCAGAAACTGGTGTCAATGAAATTAACAAGTACAACAGAAAAGTAGATAAGAAGATACCAAGAATCGTACTTATTTTCGATGAGTTTGCTGACTGGATGCTTGATGATACGTTTAAAAAAGAAGCTAGTAGCGCTGTCCAAAGTCTTTCAGGTAAAGCAAGAGCTGCTGGTATTCACCTGATAGTTAGCACACAACGTCCTGATAACTCTGTTGTTGTACCTATTCTTCGAGCGAACCTAGGCGCAAAATTTGCATTACGAGTGGACAGCGAAAAGAACTCAGCTATTATCCTTGATGAACCAGGAGCAGAAAAGCTACTTGGTTATGGTCACATGATTGCAAAGTTTGCTGGGCATAAACAGCATATTCAAACAGCATTTATATCTGATAAATTTATAGAAACCGTTCTACAAGGGCTTCATAACTTGTGAAAACAAGTTGGCCCGATTAATTAGGGACCGTTCATAATTCTGTGTCAATCGGGTAAAATAACAAATACCCAAGGAATGACATATGAAGATAGAAGTAGATGTAGAGCAATTTGCTCGTGATATCAAAGCCGGTAAAGGCATTAGTGGTTC
>JAQVHV010000024.1:5506-22607 GCA_028696055.1 Sulfurovum sp. | reverse complement strand
AAAATCTACGGACACTAGGAGATAAGATGAGAAGATCAACCCTGTTTATTGCATTCATGATCACGTTTGCCAGCAGCACCTTTGCCCTATCCAAAAAGATGGAAACGATGGATGTAGAGGAGAACTACCGGACTTTTACGGTACTGGATAGAGGGGTGAAACGTACGATGGTCGTCCCGAAAGAGAGCCGCTTTGAAGGCAAGATGTCGCCCTACAGTGCCAAGCAGATCGAAGCACAGGAGGGGATCGTCATCCAGTTTTCAGATCCAGAAACGGTCGATATAGAGGCATTTGAAGCAAAGTATCAACTGAAACTAAAATCCAAGATGGTCATAGGATACTATATCTTCCAAAACCGATCAAAGCTCAGCGACATCGCCCTGATCGAAAAAATATTGAAAGAAGAAAAAGGTATCAAGACATTGAAACCGAACTGGAAGAAGCGCAACAGGCCTATGTAAAGCCAGGCTCACAAGGCGGGATCAGCTTTTCTGCAGCACGACAAAGAGCTTATCGGCCTCACCCATCTCATAGAGTTCTACCTCATCAGAAGATACAAGCTTGAGTCCTGTATGCGAGGTCAATGTTGCAAGCGTATGGTAGTGCTGAGTGATCCTCTCTTTGGATTTGACAAAAGCGCTTCCCTTTTTTTCAAAGAGCGTCAGTTCCATCTCATAGGTGCGCTTCTCAAAATCACTGTCGATAGCCAAAAAACGATCTTCATCATCCACGATAAAAGCCCCCACTGCGACATTTTCAAATCCGTAGAGTGTGTTCACATCAAAGAGGAAGTAGCCGTCCTCATTGAGGTGATCGGCAATGCATCCCAGAAATCTTTGCAGTGATCCGGCATCCAGGTAGTTGACCATATCAAATACCGCGGTGATCACATCATACCTGCCCTCCAGGTCGCACAGGTCGATACATGCAGCATCTATCCCTTTGCTTTGGGTGCGTTCGACCATCAGAGGGCTTAGGTCTATCCCTTTGGCTTCCTCCAGTTTTAGCGCTTTTTTCATCTGTACGAGAAAATCCCCCGAACCGCATCCCACATCCAGCAGCGTTTTGGGCTGGACCGATCGCAAAAAGAGAAGATAGTGGGCATAAAGACGGGGTATTGCCCCTTCTATCCCCAGAAGGTCTTCAACCTTGGCATAAAGGTCAAGTGAGTCTGAAGTGTTAGTTGGCACGTTCTACCACTTCCTTGATCTTCTCATAGAGAGAAAGGATCTCGTCTTTTTTTGCATAGTAGCTGTTTTTATTCGAGATAAGGTATGCCGAGGAGTCCATGATCTCTTCGGCCACTTTCAATCCATTCTCTCTCATCGTACTGCCTGTCTCCACGATATCCACGATCGCATCGGCAAGTCCGACCAGCGGTGCCAGCTCGATCGAACCGTAGAGTTTGATCACCTCCACACCCACTGCTTTCTGAGCGAAGTAGTCCTTGGTGATGTTGACCATCTTTGTCGCGATCTTGATATTCGGGCGGCTCCAGTCCAGCTCATCCTCATTTTTGATACCGATCGCGACTTTGCACTTGCCAAGCTGCATATCCAGAAGCTGTATGATATCCAGCTCCTTTTCGGTGATCACGTCAAGACCGACGACACCGATATCTGCCGCGCCGTGCTCTACATAGGTAGGTACATCCTGATTACGTACATTCAAAAAACGGAACTCTCCCATATCCAGGATCAGCTCACGCCCTTCAAACTTAAACTCTCCGCCGAAGATCTCCGCAAAGATCTCCAGCGTCTGCTCTGCGATCCGTCCCTTTGGAAGTGCGACTGTCAACATGGGTTGCTCCTTTTGAGTAAAAGTAAATAGTGCATAGTCCATAGTGCATCATCATTGTATGTATTGCTCCGCAATACTTCTCTCTTTGTAGCATTTTTTCCCATATCATCCCTTATACCAAACAGATGCTTTCCAGCAGAAAGCAAACCATCATTTCTAATTTCTAATTTCTAGTTTCTCACTTGCACTGAATGCCTGCATCATCCCTTGAAACAGAAGTGATTCATCATAGATCGCATCTTCAAAAAAGCGGTTTAAAAACGCTCCGTCGCCTCCGGTAAAATAGAGGGGGTGATCATCCCTGTGCTGATCAATGAGTGCTTTTATAGACGCGATTATACCATAGCTTATCCCATCTTTGGTTGTAAGAGGAAGCTTATCGAGGTCTATCACCCCGTTGATGGGTGTATCGAGTGCGGGAGATATCCTGCGGTAACTCTCAAGGTATGCATTGATCCCGGGGAGGATGAAACCTCCCCGGTAGATACCCTCCTTTACACTATCCACGGTGATCGCCGAACCTGCATCGACAAAGAGACCATCCCTGCGGCTCAGGCAGAGTGCTTTTCTATCTATGCCCATGGTCTCATATGCCCCTTTCAGCATGAGCTTTGAAGCGATATTTTCCCACTTTTTTATCCCTATGATTTTTTGATCAAGAGAGTGGTTTACAGAGATATAGCAGAGTTCACGGTCTTGATAGCGGTCGATTGCCTCCTGATGCTTCAGATGGAGGATCTTCCCCTCATCCAGGATATGCATATGGGTATTGCCGATATCGGCCAAAAGTCTATGCTGCATCTTCTATACCTTTTTTTCCCAGACTACCCAGCCCTGCTCTTGCAAAAAAGCTTTGGCTTTGGAACAGAGCGGAGCCTGAATAAGGATATATTTCTGGGTGATCTTCGTCTCTATCAGCAGTTCAAGCTTCTCATGCAATCCCATCAACTCGTGTGTCTCCTTTTGCAATACCCTACTCTTTTTCTCGAACTGCATGACCAGAGTATAGTACCCTTTCAGGTCAACCCCCAGGTAGATCTCGACCCTCTTTCGGGAGCCTAGCGTTTTTGGCTTGATCTCTTTGAATGACTTGAAGATAAGGTTCTTTTTCTGTAAATACTCTGCGATCTCTTTCATACCGGTATGATACCCTATTTAGCTCAAAGGATGGTAGCTCCGCATCGTCTCCGCCAGGTTCTGCTTTTGGATATGGGTGTAGATCTGCGTGGTCTCCAGCGAACTGTGTCCCAGCAGCTCCTGCACCACGCGCAGGTCTGCTCCCCCGATGATCAGCGCCGAAGCAAAGGAGTGACGCAACACATGCGGTGAGACCCCCAGGTATTTCTTGACGATCTTGAAGGCCGAGATACGGCTGAGTACCTCTCCGCGATAATTCAGCCAGAGATAAGAGCTATGCATCTGCTCATGCTTCAGATACTCTTCGAGTGCCTCGATTGCGATCGGGGCGAGAGGAACAACACGCTCTTTTTCCCCTTTGGCAAAACGTATCTTCAGCCATCCCTCAACGATATCCCCCCTCTGTACATTTAATGCTTCAGAGACACGGCATCCGCTTGCATACAAAAACAGTATCAGTGCATAATCTCTCATTCCTGCTACTGTCGAACGATCGATCAGAGAAAGATACTGCATGATCACTTCGCTGTTCAGATATTTGGGAAGGTTCCTGGGTACCTTTGCCATCGGCACCTTGATCTTCTTTGAGGTAAAGTCATGCTGATAACAAAAATTGAAAAAAGCATTGATCGATGAAAGCTTGCGGTTAAGCGTACGTTTGTTTTCGTAGGATGCCAGAAAACTTAAAACATCATTGGTGTCCAGCTTCGTCAATCTCTTGCTGCCGGAGGCTTCAAGCTGTTCCAGGTCGGAAATATAGGAGGAGATGGTATGGGCGCTAAGCGCCCTGGTGACACTCAGGTACTCTTCAAAGGCAATAAGTATATCGCTCTTACTCATAACCCAGTTTTGAAAGTTCTATGACATCTCCATCTTTATAGAGCTTCGTTCCTGAGATAAATGCAGGGCGTTTTACCTCACCGACATCATAGATTCTGCTTTTGGTCAGTGCCTTGTCAAGCACGATGAGCGAACCCTTCTGGTCCAGCGCATACACTTTCCCTCCAATCACAGTAGCAACAGAATAGTGTGCAAACTTGAACTTCGTGCGTTTCTGCTCTTTTAGAGCTTTGTTCAGCCGAATCACCTCGCCCTCTTTGGTAAAGAGATAGATCATGCTGTCGGCTACAGCGACCTCCGAGATATTTGCCGCATACTCCTGTTCTCCGGCCTCCCCAAGCGAGAAGAGAGTTTTCGGTGTTGCTGCCACCAGCGTATCCCCTGTACGGTGAAGGTAGATCACATTGTTAAAGGCATCGGCACTGCTGAGATAAACCACTTTGGCGCTGCTGACATTCCGGCTATTCACGATGACAAGCTTCCCGTCCAGCATAGGAAAGACCACAAGCTGATCGATAAATATCGGCGTTGCTGTTCTTGCATCGATGGCATAGGTCTCATCCGACTTCTCCTCCATCCTCTTTGTCTTCGTTTGAATGTCGTAGATACCGAAAGCGTTGTTGTTGAGGATATAAGCGATCATCCCCTCCTTGACCGCTGCGGTCACCACTGGAGAATTAAAGGTGATCTGGTGTGCAACCTTTTGGCTGCTCTTGTCGATCATTTTGAGGGTACCCTCGATATTGGATGCCAGCAGATAGCGGTCATTCTCGCTCAGAAACCGATATCCCTCACCAAGATCAATGGAGCGCAGCCCTTCTGACTTGCTGATATAGGAGCGGTTTTCCAATGTAGCGCCCTCTCTGCTCACGGAAGCGATCTTGCTTCCGTAGCTGCCTGTTACCTTCGAAGCACTGAATGTCTTTTCCGGTTCAAAATATTTTTTACTGCTGCAGCCGGTAAACATCAAAGCCGCTGCAATGCCAACCAGTGTCAGATATCTCATTGCTTCGCCTTTATTGTGGAGTGCTTGAGGAGCTGTGCCAGTGCGGCAACCGGTGAACGAGGATCGATCATGCTGAGCTTCTCTTGTGCTTTTGCCATCTCATTGTTCTCTATCGCAAGGTATGCCTCTTCGAGCAGTACCATCTCCTTATAGAGCACAGAATCCGTTGTTTTGTTTTCCATCACTGCCAGGGTGTACCTGCTTGCATCAGAGACGACGGCATTGCTGCTTTGGGACAGCGTGTCCAATACTGCCTTATCTTCTTTTTTTGCAGCTTGAGCATAGCTGTAGAGTTCAAAGAGTGCCGGGTTGTTTTCTTTCAGTCTATTGAGCGCGGCACTATCTTCAGGATTTTCCTGAAGCGCCAAAAACGCACTGTTTGCCTCTGACAATCTTCCCTCTTCTATCCCGGACAGAATACTTCTTCCGATAAAGAAAAGTACCAAAAGTGCAACTGCGCTCCAGATCACAATCCTGTATTTTTTATAGAACGTTTCCAGCTTAAAGGCACTCTCCAGCATCTTTTCATCACTACTCAGTTCCTGTTTGACCTCTGCAATCTTCACTGCACTCTCCTAAGACATTTTTATATGGATATATTATACCTTTTGGAGTTAAGATTTGGGTTAGAGTTCGCCCGGAGATATGATGAAATACGCCGCTTAGTCTCCTTTCAGGTCAGACCTTCATGCAGATTTTCCTATTGTCTCTTTTCTTTTTGCGGAACTTCCCACTCTATGGTGACCGTCCGGACACCCCAGTATCTTGCCCTTGTGAAATCATTACCCATATAAACATCAATTTTTTTCTTCCATTTGGGATGCATTCTGTCCACTACGGTATACTCCCCTTCAAGCCCCTCTATCTTCACCTTGGTTTGATAGTTCAGGCCCATTTTGAGCAGATCTGCAGAGACTGCAATGCAGCGGCATGAAGGGGTCAGGGCATCTCCCCATGCACCGACAGGATATTTGGCATTTTTTCTTTTAATTCGTGAAGTATATGCGCTGGAGCGTACCTGCATCCTTCTCATCTCTTTTTTGGAAAGATGCTTTTCAAGAACAGGAAGGTTTTTGGGGGGAGAATGTGACGGCTGCTGCTTCGCGCACCCCGCTGTCAAAATAGTCATTAAAAGCAGTGCGGGGAGATAACCTAAATGTTTTTTTGCTTTCCTGCACCACATCCGGATTCCTTCTTTCTACAGTTCTACTACTGTGATCCCGAGATTGCCGGGCATACGGTAAAAGTTTTTTATCTTTGGATGTTTTTTGAGATACTCGGTGACCAGTTTAGCCAGCACACCGCCTCCCGTCCCGTGGATGATCTGCACTTCGCCAAGATTGTTCACCATCGCATCGGAGAGGAACTTGTCCACCGTTTCAAGCGCCTCATCCGCATACATCCCGAGCAGTTTAACAGAGACGGACGCTCCGGTTTTTTCAACCGACACTGTCGCCTTCTTGGGCTTTTGAGGTGCTTTCGCCTTTGGCTCTTCGCCGCTTTTTTTCAGCTCCTTGAGAGGCACCCGCATCTTCAGTCCGTCCACTTCGATCGTCGCTTCTTTGCCGCGGATGGAGAGAAGTTCACCCTTGTGGGATCTGTATTTGATCCTGTCCCCCTCTTTTAGCGGCTCTTTCTCTTCTGTGCGTACCTCTCTGGGTGTAAAGCTTTTATGCTTGTGTGCTTCGGTAAGCAATCGCCTTCCTTCGCTTGACTCTTTGGCTTTCAATGCCTCCTGAGCTCGTTTGGTTGCTGCATTATAACGGTTTTCAAGTGTGGCGACCGCTTTTCTGTGGCTCTCCCGGAGTTTAAACTCCTCCTCGTCAAGATGACGTTTTTTCTTCTCTACAGCGGCGAGTTCCTCATCGACTCTCCTGATCTTCGACCTCATTTCACGTTCAAGAGCCGTGGACCTCTCTATGAGATCATTCAGTTTCTCTTTATCCTCGCCGTATACCTCTTTGGCCCGTGCGACGATACGCTCAGGGATACCATAGCGTTCTGCGGTCTCAAAAGCATAGCTCTTTCCGATGCTCCCCTGCAGGAAGGTATAGGTAGGCAGCCGTTTCTCCTCATCATAGAGTGCGGCGATCAGCTCCACCTGATCATCGCTTGCCATCAGGGATGCCAGACGCTTGTGGTGTGTCGTCACGATAAAGGTGATGCCTCTTTTTCTCAGTTCGTCAAGCAGGACCCTGAAAAGGCTTGCCGCTTCATCGCTGTCTGTCCCCAGTTCGATCTCATCGACCCCCACGATCGCATTCTCTTTGCCAAAGAGTTTTGCGAACTCCTGCATACGTCCCGCAAAGGTGGAGATATCGTTTTTCACAGACTGGGGATCATCGATCACCGCTTCGATACTTTTGAAATGCCCTACTTCGCTCTTGGCTACATTGCAGCGGAACGGCAGGAGATATTTCGCCATATAGACCGCGCTGAGCAGGGATTTCAAAAGCATTGTTTTTCCCCCGGCATTCACCCCGGTGATCAGCATCACCTCTTTATCCAGATCGATCGAGACCGGCACGGGATCTTCGATCGCAGGGTGCGCAAACTCCTCGAGTTTGATCCGTCTGGACTTGCTGGGAAGGATAAATTCATACTCCTTGCTTCGGGCAAACAGCACGCGCGCCTGGTAGTGGTCGAATCTGTCATACTCTTTGTTGATAAAGGCTAAAAAACGTTCCCATTTGTTGAATTTCGCAGAGATCTCTTTGCAGTAGCGGTAGATCACCTCCTCTTTGCGGCTCAGCAGCGCGGACTCTTTCTCTTTGAGGTGGGAGATGCTCTGGGGAATGATATAGAAGTGGCCGCCGGAGCTTCTGGCCACCACCGTGGCCTTGAGTACATTGTTGAAGCCCCCTTTGACCAGAAGGGTCTCCTCCCCTCCGTTAAAGTGTATCTGCGAATCCACCAGATATTCTCTGAGCTTTGCGGAGTGTGTGAGCTTGTAGAGCGTCTCTTTGATATCGATCTTGTTCTGCTTGATGGACTTTTCAAGACCGTATAGCTCGGGGTCGCGTTCGGAGTTGATCTCCCCTTCAACCGTAAAGTAGTCAATGACCTGGAGTATCTCATCGGGGATCTCTATACCTTGCAGCCATGATGCAATGGGTTCTTGAAAACTCTGGGATTTAAGCCGGTTGAAATAGGAGATCATCGTCACAAAAGCGTAGATCTCTTCGAGTCCGAGTATCGCCTGCTTTTTGATGAGACTGAGTTCAAGGTCAAGGTTTTTGACCTCTTTTGTCGGGGGGAACTCTTCGGATGAAAGGGCTTTGATATAGCGGAAATGCTGATTGATATCACCCTGCATGACCACAGATTTTTCTCTGGCAAAAAAGTGTTTGAACTGTGAGATATACCCATCAAGGTCAAGCTTCTGGATGATAGATTTTTGTTTAGATTCTTCTTGTTTCACGCAATAGGTTCCCAAAATATTTATTGGTAGAATTATAACACGTTTGCTTCATATTCAGATTTCCCTGCGAAAACCCACCCGAGGCAGCATGCCGACCGATAGAGAAATCAAAGCGCTTTGCTTCAGCGCAGATATCTATCGCGGCTACGCTTCGCCCCTGATCTGGTAGGTGATATCTCCCGCACCGAATGCAGTGATGAGCCCCTGGCTGTACTCTTGTATCACACGTCCCTCTTTCAGGACCTTGACGATGTTATCCTCTTTGGTCACGGCATCCGCCATCAGAAGCTTATAGCGGCTGAACGCTCCTTTGAGGTCGATATCTATCTCTATCTCTCCGGCCGCCCAGATCGGAAGGATCACCAGCTCATCCACCCCTTCAAAACACTCGACAAACCCGGAAAGATTGTCTATCGTACGGCTGTATTTATGCGGCTGCCAGATCACAGTCAACTGTCCGAAACCTCTCAACTTCTGGTAGATCTTCAGCGCCTTGATGGTTGCTTTGATCTCGGTAGGATGATGTCCGTAGTCGTCGATCACGACACACCCCTCTCTATCCTGGATGATATCAAAGCGCTTTTTGATCCCTTTGTAGTGTGAACAGTGCTTCCTGATCTCCTCAAGGGGCTGGCCAAGCTCCAGTGCAGCAAGTATCGCCAGTGCAGCATCCAAAGCGATATGTTCCCCCAGCCCGAAAACCTCGAATGTCCCCAGGTCCCGCAGCTCGAACTTCGTATGGGGTTTCCCCTCTACCAGCGTAAATGCAATATTTTTGATATCTCTGCTCGGATAGAGCTTCACGCTCTCCATCTCCAGAGAAGAGAGGAACGCATCTTCGGCGTTGATCACACGTATCTTTGCAAGGGATAAAAAATTTTTATAGGCATTGTAAAAAAGCGTTTCATCGTACTTGTAGTACTCCATATGTTCGGGCTCTACATTGGTCACGATCGCCAGGTAAGGGTGGGAGTTCAAAAAGCTCTCGTCGCTCTCATCCGCCTCGAAGACCACTTTGTCATTCTCAGCATAGCGTACGTTTGAGCCAAACTCTTTGCTGATCGCACCGATCAGGGCATTGGAGTCGGGGATAAGAGAAGCGAGCATCGCTGAAGTGGTACTTTTGCCGTGGGCACCCCCCACCGCATAGACCTCTTTTTCTCCCAGGATGAACTTCAGCGCCTCTTTTCGCGAAAGCAGTGTGATCCCCAGTGCTTTGGCTTTCTGATACTCGACATTGGTCGGGCGTACTGCCGCAGAGTAGATCACGATATCAGCCCCTTCCACGGCATCCTCATGGTGGGGTATCGTGATCTTCGCAGAAAAGTTTGTTGCCAGGTCATTGGTGATCTCACTCTGCTTGATATCGGAACCGGAGATCCTGTGCCCGTCATTTGCAAGAAATTTCGCCAGCGCAGAGAGTCCGATCCCTCCGATCCCTATAAAATGTATCTTCTTTGCTTCCATCACACAAACCTCATATCACATAAAAGCATTGCCAAGCAATGCATACTTTCACTCTTCACTCTTATCTCTTCACCCCAAGGGCACTTGTCACTTCGTTCGGGCGCACTCTTCACTGAAAAAGGCAAAGCCTTTTGACTATCTGCTCTCATCCAGTACTTTAAGCTCTTCTTCTCCCTGCTTCACATACTTGGCAAACATTGTAAGCAGGATATCGGTCGGCTGGGTGAAGTTCTGGATGAAAAATGCCAGAGGATCATGCACATCGACACTCTCCATATCCACCATGCTCTCGACAAACTCTTCGAAGCTTTTGCCCGCCATCACTGCGCAGGCATGGACCATCATCGCATCTTTCAGCCCTGCATGGTCCATCGTGTAGTTGAGTACCAGGAACATCTCCTTGGCCCCCTTCCTGTCGTTTTCGCTGTAACGCTGCATCGCATGCTCATAGATCGCCCGCGCGGTTGCAATATCCTCGACATCGCCCATATCGAACGATTTTCTTTCAGTAAGCTTTTCCGCAAGCTTGTCAAAAGCATTGTTCACAATAAAGGTGAAGATCTCGTTGATCTCTTCTTCAGGCGATTCAATGATCAGTCTGGCATCCAAAAGCTGATACCCTTTGGCGATGCTCTGCTGATCTCTGCACTCTTTTTCCAGTCTCTCTATGTTTGCCAGGAACTCAGGGTCTTTTTTGAGTTCTTCTGCATGAATATCAGGCATTTCGTTATTCATTTATCTCTCCTATACACATTTTTATTCGTTCTAATGCCTCTTTGGTTTTTTCCGCTTCATAGACCAGTGCCAGCCTGACATATCCCCGACCTTCCCCTTCGCGCCCGAGGAAAGAACCCGGCAAGACCTTGAGGTTATACTTTTCATAAAGCGTTGCGGTAAAGGCGATCTCGTCACCGACTTTCAGCCAGATGTAGAAGGTCGCTTCCGGGGCATCCACCCCAAGCACCTCTTTGGCCGCTTGGAAATTCTTCTTGTATTTTTCCCTGAAGATATCGACATGCGCCTGGTCTTCCCATGCGGCAGCTGCCGTATATTGCAGCGGGAGAGGCAAAGCACAGCCTACGTAGGTGCGGTACACCATATACGCTTCCAGTATCGAAGCATCCCCTGCGATAAATCCGGAACGCAGACCCGGTGCAGAAGAGCGCTTGGAGATCGAGTTGATCACCAGCACATTTTTGAAACTCTCATTTCCCGCTTCGATACTGGCATTCAGCAGGGAAGGGATCGGATCGTCAAGATAGAGATCCACATAACACTCATCATTGAGCAGCACAAAATCATGTTTGAGCGCAAGCGCTACCCACTGCTTCATCTGCTCCATCGTCATCACCGATGAAGTCGGGTTGTTCGGCGAGTTGAGGATCACCAAATCTGCTTTGGACAACTGCGCCTCATCGATCACCGGCTGGAAGTTGTTCGCTTCGTTGAGATCCAGGTAGATCACCTCCGCCCTGCTTGCCTTTGCCGCCCCCTCGTAGATCTGATAGAAAGGGTTGGGGAAAACCATCACCGGATTTTCAATATCAAACAGCAGAAACTGCGGAAAATTGAAGAGTACCTCTCTGGTACCGAAGGTTGGGATGATCTGCTCTTCACCAAGCTTGAGGTCAAAACGGTTTCTGAGATACTGAAGTATCCCCTCTCTAAGCACGCTCTCTCCTGCTGTTTTCGGATATTTGTTCAGCAGGCCGCTGTGCTCGCCCAGTGCATCCTGAATAAACTTTGGCGTCTCAAACTGAGGCTCGCCGATCGTTAGACTCAGCGGTGAAAACTCCTCGTTTGGCGTAATGTTTTCCAGCAAATGATTTAATTTTTCAAAAGGGTAGGTTTCGAAGTTCATTACAGTCCTGTGTGCGCTATAAACGCTATAAATTAAACAAAGATTATACCGTAATTACCTTGTTACAATAAACGCACCCTTGTTTAACTTCTGACGTATCATAGGCAATGCCGCCTGCGCACTCTCCTTGCTTGGATACCCTCCGATAAGCACTTTATAGCGCTGTTCATGCACCACCTCATAGCTCAACCCCGCCTTGTCTAACTTGGAGAGATAAAGGTTGTCGGGTCTCTTTGTAACCGAGGCTACCTGTATATAGTAGTTCCCTGACATCTGCTTCCCTGTTCCCGGGGCAGGAGATGCCGCTTTGGTCCGTGCGGATGGAACCTGGTCTGCAATCTTCGAAACAGGTTTGCTGCCGGCTTCATCCAGGGTTTTTGTGGTTTGTGCCAGCCAGTTGATAATATTGTCCTGCAGTTCTGCGGCACGGAAATTTCCCTGTTTGGTATTGACCAGAATCACGACACTGTAATAGTTGCCGGCTCTGTTTTTCACATACCCCCCAATATTTTTGACATATTTGATCGTTCCTGTTTTCATCCATGTTCTGTTCTGCGCCGGTTTGTAACGGTAGCGCTTTTTGATCGTCCCGTCTTTCCCTCCTATGGAAAGGGTATTCATCCACCTTTCGCCTAAAATCCTGTAGGCACTTTCGTAGACTGCACTAAGCATTCTTGCAGACATTATTGAACGTCGGGAAAGCCCTGATCCATTATCAAGGAAAAACTCTCCCGCAGGAAGGGCGTTCTGGGTTCTCAGCAGGTTGGTCACCGCTTTTCTCCCCTTCTCAACCGTAGCCGGTGCACCATGGACCTTGGCACCGGTGAGCAGCATAAGATGTCTGGCATAAAGATTGTTACTCTCTTTCAGTGTTTCAGAGACGATCGCTTCAAGCGGTTCGGAGTAGTGCGTAAAAAGCAATCTGGCACCGGCAGGAACCCGTGATAGCTTCAAGCTCCCTTTGATCTTTATCCCCTCTTTCTCCAACGCTTCTTTAAGGGCATAGTAAAACGTATTATAGGGTTTGGCAACGATCATGCACACCTTACGCTCTTTACAGTGTTTTGAGAGTTCTCCCTGCAGTATCAGCTGGGGAAGAGATGACTGCATCTCCACTTTCGAACCTGCCCAGGCATATTTCCCGCGGCATGACCTGTCGACGAACTTTACCCTGTTGACGACCTTATAGCTGGGATCCGCTATCTCCTTGTAGACAGATCTGTTGTGGGGCGTGATACCGACCGTCGTGGTCCGTTCATTGAACATCATGGCATCAGGCATCGCGTTATAGGCACTGTAAGGGTAGTTGTCAAAGTGCGCACTGTCCTCGTCTCCCACATCAAAGTAGCTTCTGTCGATGATCACATTGCCGTTGATCTGCCCTATCCCTTTCTGCTTGATCTGCGCGACGATATCAGGAAGATCCTTGGAGCTGAGTGATGGATCTCCATACCCTTTGATGACAAGATCACCCTCGAGGCTCCCGGAACGTACAGACCCGTTGATATAGAACTCTGTTGGCCAGCGGTAGTCAAATCCCAGTTTCAACAGTGCTCCATAGGCTGTCGCAACCTTGATCACTGAGGCCGGTCGGCGTGTCGTATCCGCGTTTAGCGAAGCGACCACGCGGTTGCTCCCAAGCTCTTTTATATAGATACTGACATCTTTGCTGGGAAGTTTGGATTTGTTCAGGAAATGCGTGAGATCCGATGGAAGGGCAAAAAGCCATACTGAAACGATCAGCCATGCAAGTATGATCCTCATCTGATCTCCCCATACGCACGAAGCATCTGCTGCATCGCCTGGCGTAGTACCTCTTTGGAGGTGCCGATATTTAAACGCATAAATCCTTCTCCTTCTTTTCCGAAACTCACCCCCTCATTGAGCCCCAGTTTTGCCTTTCTGATAAAAAATGCTGCCAAATCCTCCGCGGAAAGCTGCAGCCCTCGACAGTCGATCCATAGAAGAAAAGTGGCTTCAGGCTCCACCACTTTCAGAGGAAGATTGTGGGTCTCGATAAACGTTTTGACAAATACCACATTCCCCCACAATGCAGTTTTCACCTCCTCCAGCCATGCTTCGCCCCCTTCATAGGCTGCCATCAACGCTTCGATACCAAACGGGTTGCCGTTTGTGATACCGGACCTTTTCTGTTCACGGATATAGGCATCCCGCAATGTTCTGTCCGGGATGATCGCATAGGAGGTGTTAAGCCCTGCGATATTGAACGTTTTGGATGGTGCATTCAGCACAATAGAGTGCTGCTGTGCTTTCTCAAAACTCCCCAGTACATAATGCATCTTCCTATAGACAATATCGGCATGGATCTCATCTGAAACAATGATCACCTCATTTTCCAGACAGATATCGATGAGCTTTTCCAGCTCTTCTTTGTTCCATACCCTTCCTGTAGGATTATGGGGAGAACAGAGCAAAAAAAGCTTCGCCTCTCTGGCTTTTGCTTCAAAATCGGCAAAGTCGATCTGATAGCTGCCGTTTTTATAGAGCAGCCTGTTGTCCAGAACCTCTCTCCCCTGTCTGAGCACCGACTCGGAGAACGGCGGGTAGAGCGGTGTCTGTACGATCACACCGTCACCCTCTTGAGTGTAAGCCTGGATCGCAAAGTTGAGCGAAGGAACGACCCCGCAGGCAGGTACGATCCACTCGGTCTCTATCTCCCATCCAAAACGCTTAAAATACCATTCTTTAATAGCCTGATAATAACGCTCCGGATAGGCCGTATAGCCATAAACCGGATGGGCAGCCCTTCGCTGAAGCGCCTCCTGTACGCATAAGGGTGCAGCGATATCCATATCGGCGACCCATAAGGGCAGAAGGTCATCGGCACCGAATTTGCTGACAGTTTCATCCAGTTTTACCGCGTATGTTCCCGCTCTTTGCACCGCTTCCACTCTTATCTCACTTTCTTTTTTTTCCAAACGCTCATCTGCGCTATCGTGTATTGATGTTTTCTCGCCGTCTCCCGGATCACAAAAGGAAGATCCTTGGTCTCTACCAGCTCAAAGTCACTGCCCAAATGCTCCAGAAGACCATCCAAGGTAGCGACAGCCTTTCCCTCTTTTTCATAGCCACCGATCCACTTCTCTTTGGGAGTGTACTCTTCCATCCATGTATAAGGAGAGGTCAAAACCAGCACCCCCTCCTCATTCAGCCTCTCAGCCAGCGTATCAAGAAATTTTCCAGGGTCATAGAGCCTGTCGATCAGGTTTCCCACAAATATCAGGTCAAAGCCTTGATGAACGGGCTTTAGGTTGCACGCATCTCCCTGCCAGAAGCTGACCTTATGGGCTACATCTTCCAGACCGCAGCTTGCAAGGCTCACCTCCCGATGGGACTCCAGATCGCCCTCAACGGGGATACTATAGCGCAAGACCCCTTTTTCTTTCAAAAGCTGCGCCTGCTGGATAAAGCGCGCCGAAAAATCCACTCCTACCACTTCGTCAAACTCAAGGGCCAGTTCGAAACTGCTGCGGCCGATGGCACATCCCACATCGAGCGCTCTTCTTCTGGGATGATTACCCATATATTCCAATGCAAGGTTAGCACATCTTTGTGGATAGTTTGGCACACCAAGCCCATTCTCCCCCCAGCCGAAATCACAGTACTGTGCGATCAATGCATCGCTCCTGTAGGCTGAGATTTTGATCTCCTCTTCATACCGGCTCGCAACATACCTGAACCCGGCAAACTGGTAGAAGTGTCGTCTGAAGGCGTATCGGCTGCCCTCGGCCGCCAGGTTGCCGCAACTGATCCATGAGCCCCCTTTGATCAGGTTGTGCCTTCCGTCAAAAGTAGGCACGGTAAAATCATCATAGACCGGATGCACCTTAAATCCCTCATAGGGATAGATAGGTGTCCGTGTCCACTGCCAGACGTTCCCGATCACATCATAGAATCCACCGTGTCCGTAACGGTCTATCGGTACGCTTGAGGCAGCAGCTGCAAGCGCTATATTGCCCGGGGCTTTCTCGCCCCAGGAGAGAAACGGGGGAACCCCCGTGTAGTCTCTGAGACGAAAATACTCATCTTCTGTAGGCAATGTTACCGTGATACCCAATTTATCGCTTTTCCATCGGCAGAATGCTTCTGCCTCAAGATAATTGACTTCCACGGGCCAGTTCAAAGGCAGGGGAATCTCTCTGGTCAAAGTGCGTAATCTGTAGCTCTCTCCAGCAGCGATCCAAAAACGCGGAGAGGAAACATTGGCATAGGTGCGCCAGGCATTTCCCTCCTCACTCCAGAAGGATGAAGTCTTATACCCCTTATCCTCGATAAACTCGAGAAACTCCTGATTACTTACAAGGTATTTGGAGGCTTTGAACTCCGGCACCTCACAGCTATGCTCGCGATACTCATTATCCCAGCCATAGAGCGGAGCATGCACTGCTGTCCCTGCCTCTACTGTTCCGCCCGGAACTACCAGCATGTCATTTTCTGGCGCTTTACCGACATCCTCCGACGCTTGCCATGCCGGATGCTCACTTACTGACTGTAATGGAAGCTGGCGTATCAGCACCGCGGAGGTCTCCAGGTGGATATTTTCATGTTCGATCCCCATCAGGATCGTCCACCAGGGGGAATCCTCTGTGACAGGAAGCGTCAACGGAAGCCTGTCGATCACTTCGTTTACAACCTTGTAGACGCTCTTCCGATATACCTGTGTCTCCTGGAGACTTGGCCATACATAGTGTTTCTCATCCAGATCATCCCAGCTCATCTCATCCACCCCGACGGCAAAGATCGACTCAAGATGACTCTCTATCCCCTGGTCTATCAGTTTTGTAAGTTTGAGTTTATTGATGAAAAAAACAGCGGTATGCCCATAATAGAAGATCAATGGATGCCGAAGAGGATCCGTTTTTTGAAAGTAGGCAGCATCATCCGAGATCACTTCAAAGAGTGACTCGTAACGCCGGTAACAAAATTGAAAATACGCTTTGATCTCTTGACGTTTAGCCTCAGTGTCAATTCCGGTAAGCAGAGGAGGTTTCAGCATCGACCACTCTTCTCCTGTATATTGAGGATACAATGCATAGCAACCTAAAATTCTGCTTTCTCTTTTCCGCTTTCGATCATAGAGATGAAGATCGTATAGAGATTCGCGATGACTGCTCCGATCACAAGCCCTACTGCCATCTCGACATTCCCGTAAAACTTCATCGCAAAAAATGCAGGGATCAGGTGGAGGTCAGCGACCAGTGAACCCGCCAGGAGTTCAGCAGAAAGCAGGTTCCTGACACCGATCTTCATCAGTGTGGATACCACATTGACCGATCCTGCGATAAACAGCGCCACCAATGAATGTTCATACAAAAATGCTGCCGATGTCGTCAATGACATAAGCGTAAAGAACATATAAAAAACTTTGCCCCAGTTCATTCTGACTCCTTAAGTCTCTTTGTCGCTATTATAGCGTACTATGCTAATTTGCTCAAAAGCAAAGCTTCCGAGCACGCTGTTGTCCTCAGCGGACGGCTCGCAACGCTGGCGTTGCACTTGCTATGCTAATTTGGCTAATTTGCTCAAAAGCAAAGCTTCCGAGCACGCT
>JAQVHV010000024.1:0-5406 GCA_028696055.1 Sulfurovum sp. | reverse complement strand
GCTAATTTGCTCAAAAGCAAAGCTTCCGAGCACGCTGTTGTCCTCAGCGGACGGCTCGCAACGCTGGCGTTGCACTTGCTATGCTAATTTGGCTAATTTGCTCAAAAGCAAAGCTTCCGAGCACGCTATTGTCCTCAGCGGACGGCTCGCAACGCTGGCGTTGCAGAAAAAATTATAGTGTACCCTGTTCGTACATTGCACGCATCTTCTCTTTCTCTTTTTCCCTCTTGAGTTTTTCTGCCTCTTTGGCCATGAAATCCCCTACCGAGAAGCCAAGCCACAACAAGATCGGTGAAGCCACAAAGATCGATGAGTAGGTACCCACGATCACACCGACAAGCAGGGTAAACGAGAAGCCGTTGATGATCTCCCCTCCAAAAAGGAAGAGCGTCAGGACCACAAAGAAGGTGGTCAACGAGGTCAGTGTCGTACGGGAGAGCGTACGTGACACAGACTCATCGATGATGCCTCCCAGATCAGGGTCCTTGATCGATCTGATCCCTTCACGTATACGGTCAAAAACGATGATCGTATCGTTGAGCGAATAACCCAGGATCGTCAGCAGTGCTGCAAGGATATCCAGGTTGACTTCCACACTGAAGAGCACGATCATCCCCATCGCGATCGTCACATCATGCACAAGTGCCATCACCGATGCCACGGCAAAACGCCATTCAAACCTGAAGGATACATAGATCAAAATACCGATGATCGCCAGTACCATCGCCAGTAACCCCTGCTCGCGAAGCTCTGAACCGACTTTTGCGCCAACCATGTCGACACGTCTTACCTCTTTGAACCCCTCGGTCTCTTTAAGAAGTTCTCTGACCTGGTCACCGATATCCACGCCTACGTTCTGAGAACTCGTTTTCGTTTTGATGATGATCTCATCCTCTGTACCGAAGTAGGTAACGTTTGCGCCTTTATAGGCTTCCTGGTTACCCAGGATCTCTCTGACCTCATCGATCGGGGCTTTCTGGTCATACTGCACCTGGATCACCGTACCCCCGGCAAAGTCGATACCCATATTGAAGCCTTTGGTAAAGATCAGCCCCAGAGAGGTAATCACCAAGATGATCGAAAAGATCCCGAAACGTTTTGCCTGTGCCATCAAAGAGAGCGGTTTTTCATATTTAAAAAATTGCATTATTTACTCCCTTTTATTCCAAACCAGTAACCCAGTCTGTTCTTGTCCATCTTTGGTAATATCCACTGATAGATACCGTGTGTCCCTACGATCGCTGTCAGCATCGAAGCCATGATACCGATACTCATCGTCAGCGCAAACCCTTTGATCGCGCCTGTACCGTATACATAAAGTACCGTTGCAGCGATGAGCGTCGTCACGTTCGCATCCCAGATCGCCGTGAAGGCATTTTTATACCCGTCTTCGATCGATTTTGCGATCGATTTTCCTTCCGCCAGAAGCTCACGGATACGCTCATTGATGATCACGTTGGCATCCACCGCCATACCTACCGTCAGTACGATCCCCGCCATTCCGGGTAGTGTCAGTGTTGCGCCGAAAAGCGACATGATCGCCAGGATCAAAAAGAGGTTCCCGATCAGTGCCATATTGGCAACCACGCCTGCCATACCGTAGTAGAGCACCATGAAGATGACAACAAGCACAAATCCAAACGCCAATGCAAGCGAACTTGCCTTGATACTGTCCGCACCCAGGCTTGGTCCCACACTTCGCTTCTCCATCACGTAGACAGGCGCCAGCAGAGATCCTGAGCGCAGGGCGATCGCAAGATCGTGTGCCTCTGCCATCGTAAACTGGCCGGAGATCTGCACACGTCCCCCGCCGATACGTTCGCGGATATTGGGTGCGGAGTAGACCTGGTTATCAAGTACCACCGCCATACGCTTGCCTACACTGATCGCCGTAAAGTCGCCGAATATCTTTGCCCCCTGTCCATTGAGTGTGAAGTTGATCACAGGCTGGCTGTTCTCGTCAAATCCTACTTTCGCGTCGGTGAGCATCGAACCGTCAAGCACCGGGATCGCCTTGAGCAGATACTTCTCTCCCGTACTCACATCGGGGAATATCACATCACCGTAACTTTTCGCTTCTGCGGCACTCATAGCGTTCACACGGGCGATCCTCTCCTCATCGACTGCCATCAGCTGAAGATGCGCTGCACGTGCAATAAGTTCACGGATACGCTGCTCATCCTCCTGAGTCTTGATGCCGGGTACCTCGACAAGGATCTTGTCTTCACCCTGCTTCGCTACCGTAGGTTCTGCCAGGCCGAACTCATTAAGCCTGCTTCTGATCGTATCGACTGCCTGATCGATCGCATTTTTTTTGGTACGTTCGATCTCCTCATCGGTCATCTGCAGTGAATACTTCAACGCAGTCTCACTGAATGTTACCCCTTCCAGCTCCTCTTTGAGCAGTGTGTTGACCTTGGCAAGATCATCCTTGTCCAGGATCTCAAAAGTGACCACACCCGTATCTTCATCCAGATTCAATGCATCAAAAATGATCTCTTCGTCATCAAAGATATACTTGATACTTGCCGCAATGGATTTTGACTTGGAAGCGATCGCAACTTCGTTTTTGACACCGAGAAGCATATGAAGCCCCCCTTGAAGATCAAGCCCCAGGGTGATCTTCTTTCCGCTTTCGCTTTGCATTAACGACGGGATAGAAAAAACCACCCCGAAGATCAGTGCAAAAGCGAAGATGATCACTCTGTAATTAAGCATCGCTCTTGGTTACCTCTTCTTTTTTTGCCACATACGCTCTGTCAAGCCTGACAATCGTATCTTCATTTAGTTTGATTTTGATAAAATCTTCTTCAGTTTTCACGATTTCAGCGATAAGCCCTCCGGTTGTAACGATCTTGTCACCTTTTGCAAGGCCTTCAAGCATCTCACGGTGTGCTTTTTGCTGTTTCTGCTGTGGTCTGATGATCAAAAAATAAAAGATCGCAAATAAAATAATAAGTGGTAAAAATGAACCGATTACACTACCCTGTTGTTCCATGGATATCCTTCAATGATTAAAATTGGACAATATTTTAACACCTTTGATATAACAAGAGGCTTTTTCATAGCGTTTCTCCTTTCCGCTTTTATCTACCTCCATCACTTTGGCTTTTCAACCCCTGTTATCAATACGCTACTGGGGGTATCCGGACTCTATCTTCTGCTTGGTTCTGCACGCCAGAGCTGGTTCTGGAGCGGTTTATTTGTTGGTATTTTATGGTTCTGGTGGATCATCCTCAGTTTCAAGCACTACCAGATGCTCTGGGCGATACCGATCGGGCTTTTGATGATCGCCTTGATCTATGGACTGCTTTTCTGGACCATCGCTTACCTGAGTGAAAAGCTCTCCTCGCTTCTTACCCCAAGAGCACTTGTCACTTCGTTCGGGCGCACTGCTCGCTGTAATAAAAAAGCTTTTCCTGGAAAAGCATACCAACACTCTTCGCTCTTCACTCTTCACTCTTCACTGGAGCAAAGCGACTTGCACCCCTCATTGCTCACTCTGATACTCAAAGCCCTCGGACTTTTGAGTCTCAGCTATATCCACCCTTTCGGTTTTGACTGGTTCAAGCCTGAGCTCATGTTTATCGAGAGCTATCTGGGGATAGAGAAGTGGCAGTTTGCTCTCATTCTTTCCGCGGTCGTCATGACACTCCGGCTGTCACGCCCCTACTATCTCTTCTTGGTAATATTGGCCTACCAACCTTTACCCAAAACGGTTCCGGAAGTTGATACAACTCTCCAGATCATCTCTACCGCGATCCCCGTCGATGAGAAGTGGAAAGAATCCCATCAGCCTCAGCATTTTCAGAGCTTTTTTGAGCAGATCGACAGGGCGATTGCGGCAAATAAAAAGCTGGTCGTCCTGCCCGAGTCGGTCTTCCCTGTCTATATCAACCGCTCCCAGGAGCTGATCGACGAACTTGAAGCACGTGCCCAAAAGATCACTATCGTGACCGGAGGGCTCTTTGCCGATGGCACAGTACCCCATAACTCTGCCTATATCTTCACCAAAGATCGCATCCTGGTAGCCAATAAGGTTGTACTGGTACCTTTCGGAGAGAGCAACCCGCTGCCTGACTTTCTCAGCAACTGGGTCAATGATGTTTTTTATGACGGTGCGGTGGACTATGTCGCCAGTGCGGAGATCACAGACTACACCATCGAGGGAAGAGTCTACCGCAATGCGATCTGTTTTGAAGCCACCAGTGAAAAGCTTTACCAGGGCCGCCCCGAACAGATGATCGTCCTGAGCAACAACGGCTGGTTTGTCCCCTCCACCGAGCCGAGCCTGCAAAAACTGCTGCTGCTCTACTACAACAAAAAGTACGGCACGACCATCTACCACAGCATCAATATGTCACCCTCCTATCTTATCCGGGACGGTATCGTCATGGAGACAGAGTAGTGTGCGCGATCTTCGGCATTGTCGGGAAATATGACCCGCTACAGGCACAAAAAGCCTTTGAGACGCTGACCCACAGGGGAGTGGACGAGAGCCATACCATCAAAAACGAACAGTGCTTTCTTGGGGTACACCGCCTTGCGATCACCGCGATCCACACGCCGCATATCCAGCCCATCGGGGAAGGGGGTCTCCTCTTCGCGATGAACGGCGAGATATACAACCACCGGGCATTGGCCCAAGAGCTGGGGATCGATGCCCACAGCGATACGCAGGTCGCATTTGCGGCGTATCTGAAATGGGGTGACCGTTTTGCGGAAAAACTGCGCGGGATGTTTGCGATCGCGATCATCGATGGAGGTAACGTCAAGCTCTTTCGCGATCCATTCGGCAAAAAACCGCTCTACTATACGGTCAGGGACGAGCAGATCATCTTTGCCAGCGAACTCAAAGCGATAGATACATTAAAGCCTTTGGAGTTTGACAGAGAGATCATACCGTGCTATCTCTCCTATCAGGCTGCAGTGGCACCCTCCACCTTTGATAAAAACGTCTTTCAGGTCGCTGCCGGATGCCGGGTGACCATCGCCCGGACCCGTGAAGTCTCCACGTACCGCTACTTTTCCGTACTGGATACCCCGGTAACACTCCATACCGCGCAAGAGGCGATCGGTCAGATCCACCAGAAACTCATAGAATCCGTCACACTGCGTCTCCCCGGTGAGGTGAAGTACGGAGCCCTGCTTTCGGGAGGTCTGGACTCTTCGCTTATTGCCGCACTTGCAGCATCTCAGGGCCCTCTGCATACCTTCAGTATCGGCTACGAGGGGTATGAGCAGCATGACGAACGCCCCTATGCCGCACAGGTGGCAGAGCATATCGGCTCGATACATCACGCCTATGGTTTTTCAAAAAAGGAATTTTTGGAGACCCTGGAGCAGATACTCGATATCCTCGATGAGCCTTTTGCCGACCCGGCGATGGTACCGCTCTTCTACCTG
>JAQVHV010000023.1:15659-22641 GCA_028696055.1 Sulfurovum sp. | reverse complement strand
GAATTTAAGATGGGCAATGCCTGTGATCTCATTTATCTTTTTGAATATTTTCCTTTTGTTTACACTGACAGATCTACATCAGCCATACAGAATGCTCAATATCTTCCTGCACCCGCACTGGACATCAGCGATCACTGTTGGGGCGTGGATGGCATCGCTCTTTACGCTTCTGGTCACGATCCTTATGGTGATCGGTCTGGCAGATCAGTTCACCGAGTACTTCAAAAGAGGATGTAGAGTAGCACCGGTGAAATCGCTCATGTCATTTGCAGGCAAAAACTCCGGTACATATGAAAAGATCTTGCCGTTCGTGGTATTCCTTGCAGTCCCTGTGACGGCCTATACGGCGATCATTATGGCAGAGTCAAGCGCAAGAGAGCTGTGGCAGGCACCGACTGAAGTGATGCAGATGATCTGGGCAGCACTGATGGCAGGTTCGGCAGCGCTTATCCTGGTATCGGGTTCATGGAGCCAGGAAGCAAGAAAAGACCTTGCCCTGATCCTTTCGATCGCTGTATTCTTCTCCTTTGCAATGTATATGGGTGAGTACTTCTTCTCATTTAAATCTGCTGAAGCCGAAGCGACATTGGCCTATGTCCATGCAGGCGGGGAATACAATGTAGAGTTCTGGTTTGGCATGACGCTTGGATTTATCGCGCCTTTCTTCCTTGCGACCTCTACAATGAAGAACGATAATGTAACGCTGCTAAGGTTTGCAGCTATCTTGGCACTTGTGGGGCTCTATCTGGCAAAAGATGTATGGCTTAAAATTCCGCAAATGCTACCATTGAGTTAAGGAGAGAAGATTTATGACAAAATCAATGAACAGTACGACAGATAAAAACTTTATCGAGAGTAGAAGAAGTTTCCTTAAGGGTACGGCGTACTCTGTAGCGGGTGCGACACTTGCGACAGGAGTATTCAAGACGGTCGCAGAAACTCCGGCGGCAGCAGAGACGAAGTTCACCCCTACTCCGGCAACACTCGCTTTCTATCCTCCTCTAGAAGAGTGGGACAGTTTTACGGAGCTTGACGGGAATGACTGGAAAAGAGGCGGTACTTTAAGAAACGGCGTACAGAGCGAAGAGAACCCGGATGGTATCAAAGCGACTGAGTACATGCTTGTACCTACGGCATGTTCGAACTGTGAAGCTTCATGCGGTCTGACTGCATGGGTGGATCTCTCCACCTACAAAGCGGGCGGTCAGCTGGCAGTACGCAAGTATATGGGTAACCCGCTTCATGCGGGATCACGCGGTAGAAACTGTGCAAAAGGGTATGCAGCCCAGTCACAAATGTACGATCCGGACCGTATCCCTTTCCCTCTCAAGAGAGCGCCGGGTTCTAAAAGGGGTGAAGGTAAGTGGGTAAGAACCACCTGGGATGAAGCGATGGCCGAGATCGGCAAGAAGATGCATGATACGCTTAAAAAAGGTGATGAGATCTCTAAAAAATCTATCATGTATCACGTTGGCCGTCCTAACGAGAACGGATTCGGGCACCGCATCCCACACTCTATGGGGATTGACGGGTACGATTCCCATACCAATATCTGTTCTGCAGGGGCAAGACAGGGGACGATCCAGTGGACAAACGATGACAGAAACTCTCCGGACTGGACAAATGCAAAGCTGATCTTCCTTCAGTCTTCACACGCAGCAGATGCAGGGCACTATTTCCAGCAGGCAGCTGGCCGTATTGCCGAAGCACGTAAAAAAGGTGCGAAACTTGTCGTTATGGACCCGAGGCTTTCCAACTCTGCTGGGATGGCAGACCTTTGGGTGCCATGTTGGCCGGGTACGGAAACGGCACTCTATCTCTACCTTGCAAACAGAATCCTGCATGAAAAAGGGATCAACGGCGAGGATCTTGTCAACCACGAGTTTGTAAGAAACTGGGTGAACTGGGATGAGTTGATGGATAACAGAGAGTATCTTGCACTGCTTGTAGAGAAAGGATACATCAAGTCTATTCCTGCCGGAAACAGCTATGAGGACTTCATCGAGATGGCCAAAGAGATGTATTCTCCGTATACACTTGATTTTGTCGCCGAAGAGTGTCGTATCGAGAAGCATACCGTTGAGAAGCTTTACGATATGTTCATCGATGCAGGAGAAAGGGTAGCAACCTATATCTGGAGAGCGGGTCCTATCGGGCACAAAGGCGGATGGATGAACGCGCGTTCAGCATTCCTCCCGTTTGTGCTCCGTGGCGCTATGGCAGGGGATAAAGGTGGAGTAGGTATGCACCACTGGCATGTGATCTCGGTCAACGGAAAAGGGGATGCTGCGACAGAAGCAGGTGATGCTCCTGGCAAAGTGGATGTATGGAATGAACTGGCTTGGCCGCCTGAGTATCCGCTCAGCTCCTATGAGATGTCACATATCCTGCCGCACCTCCTTCTGGATGAGGAGTGGAGAGCGAAGTGGAATGCCAAAGGACTGAATGTACCTGAGAAGCTGGCACTATGGATCCCTCGTATGTACAACCCGGTATGGATCAACCCGGATGGATTTAGATGGATCGAAGCGTTGAAACGCGAAGACAAGATCGAGATGTCATTCAACCTCTCTCCGACCTGGTCAGAGACAAACTGGTTCTGTGACTATATCCTGCCAACAGGTCTGGCTGGGGAGAGACACGATCAGCACTCAGAGGCAACTGAGCCAAAACGATGGCTGAGCTTCCGTAACCCGGCATTGAGAGTAGCGCTTGAGAAGATGGGATGGAAGCCGAAAGATCCTGCACGTGCGACACTTGAGGCACATATTAAAGCGGGTCTCGGTGAGATCTGGGAAGAGGTAGAGTTCTGGGCAAACATCATGGTGCATTATGTGGATCCGGACGGAAGCCTTGGTATCAGAAAACACTGGGCATCCAAAGAAGATCCGAGCAGAGCAGTGACGATCCCTGAATGGTATCAGGCGGCATTTGATCTCCTGCCGAACCTTCGTGCGGCAGCAAAAGCAGCATACCCTGACTCTAAGTATCCTAACTATGAGATGATGAGGGACAGAGGTACATGGCTTGAAGAAGACAATATCTTTAGACCTCAGGAGAGACCGCTCAAAAAAGAGGGAGATGCATATATCGCGCATGGACACAGATATGAAGCCCATGAAGTTGAGAAGAGCGAATACGGTACACTTCTTGTCACTGACCATGATACCGGCGAAAAACAGGCAATCGGTATTGAACGTGACGGTAAAGTAATGGAAGGATTCCATACGCGTTCTAAAAAGCTGGAGTTCTTCTCTTCCTACTTTGCCGAGTGGAAGTGGCCTGAGTATGCTGTACCTATCTATCCTACAACCAAAGAGGACAGAGTAAAGATGACACATGTTGTGACTCAGGTACACCATGACTTTATGACAAACGAAAATGATTTTGCACTGAACACGATATTCAGATTACCATATAACATTCACACGCGTTCTGTGAACTCCAAACACCTGATGGAGATCTCTCAGAACCACAACCCGATCTGGATCAACACGCAAGATGCGAAGAGGCTGAATATCAAACGCGGTGATGCGATCAAGGTAACGATCTCCGATACGGTTTCAGGACTTGAGTCCGGTTACTTTGTCGCTATGGCAGTGCCTACTGAAGCAACGATGCCGGGTGTACTGGCGAACTCTCACCACGCAGGGAGATGGAAGCTGAAGAATGCAGTAGAGATCCCCGGGTTTGAGCATAAGCTTGGGATCATGGGTCTTGGTGCACCGCTTTATGAGATGACGATGGATGGCAAAGTGGGAACACTGAAGCCGACACAGGGGCTCGATCAGGGGATGCAGGAGCGCAGAGACAGCTGGCAGTTCAAGGAGTACAACAAAGACCTTGACAATATCTGGTGGGACGGTCTGAGCGGTTCTTGGCAGAATGCCGTAGCAGCTTCGCATCCAGACCCGGTTGCGGGTAACCATGCATGGCACCAAAAAGTATCTATCGAGCCTGCAGGCAAAGAGGATCAGATCGGTGATATCTGGGTGAACTATGAGAACAACATGAAAGTCTACCAGGCATGGAGAGACAAGTTGACTCGTCCGCTTGCGAAAGGAGATAAGCTTAGACGTCCTAAGCATATCAATCGTCCGGCTGTGCCGCTTTCTCACAAAGCCTACTCGGTGGAGATTAAATAAGATTCCTATATATTTGTCGGGGTGGGGACACCCCGACCTACATATCTACAACTTTCCAGATAACTTTTTTCTTAGGGTGAATTTATCTTGAAAGTGGTATAGTGCCCACAATTTATTTTAATCTCGTTCTTTTGAGAACGAGACCTTACAGGATTTATATGGAACAGATGAAACAGGATATAGAGAACCGTATTGCGTTGTATGGATTGATCTCACGGCTGATGCTGATCGAAGTGAATGACGCATTTCTGGATACGATCGAAAGCGACGAGGCGATGCTTGCGCTTTTCCCCCACTATCAGGGGTGGAGTAAGCGCATGGAGCTTAGCCGTAAAGAGCTTATCGATCAATACTACAACGTAGACTTTACGAATCTTTTTTTGATGCACCTGGTGCCTTATGAGAGTTTTTATACCAGAGAAGACCAGATGATAGAGAGCGGGGGCGACAACCCGGTGATTGAACTCTATAACGAGCTGGATTTCCGTGTGGAGCTGGACAGAGCCAGAGTGGTCAGTGCGGACCATATCGGGGTGGAGCTTGAGTTTATGTATATGCTTTGCAGCGCGCAGAAGAAAGCGCTTGACGCCGGAGACAAAGAGGGGATCTGCGAGCTTTTCCAGGTGCAGAGGGCATTTTTGAAAGAGCATCTGCTCGAGTGGGCTCCGATGTTCCTGATCAATGCAAAACGAGAGTCCCGCACGCCGCTCTATCATGATGGGGCAGAGCTGACACTGGAGTTCCTCCTCTCTGATTTTGAGTATATTACACAGATGCTCTCTGACTACTGCGGCAAGGAGATGGAGAACGTATGAAGCTGCATTTAGAGATCGCTTCCTGTGTGCGGGCCACCAGCAAGTTCTCCCAGTGTACCAAGTGTGTCGATGCCTGCCCGGAGTCGGTTCAGATAGTGAACAACCTGCCGACATTCGCAAAAGGTACGGGGGTAGAGGCGGCTGCCTGTGTCGGTGCATGTCCGACGGAAGCATTTTCACTGAGTGACTTCTCGGCAACCGAGTTTTTCTTCACCTTTTTGGAATCAAAAGTAAGGCTTGTCTCCCCCAAGATCAATGTGCCGTGTCTTTCGGTGCTGAATATCGAACACCTGATATCTCTTGCTTTGGCAAGCGAAGAGCCGATCATCCTGGATCTCAGCAGCTACGACCCTGAGAGCCAGCTCTTTGATCTGATCGAAGCGCGTATCGAAGAAGCGAACTTTGTGCTCTCCAGTATCTCCTCCAAACAGCTGGAGACCAACCTGGAAAAGGTTGAAACAGTACTGGATGCAGAGAGCAAAGAAGAGACATCCCGGCGTTCATTCCTGGGAAATGCGTCGCTCAAGGGAGTCATGAAGCATAAAAGAGTATTCGATGAGGCGGTGGAAGCCGAAGAGCTGCGGTCGTTTGAACTGGACAGTTCGGTGATCTCCAAGATCAAGGAGAAGCATCTGCCGGATAAGAGAAAGATACTCTTTACAACTCTGAAGCGTGCAGAGGTACCTGAAACTTTTGATGTGGTTGCGACGGAAGATATCAGTTTTATCTCCCAAAAGTATGTGGATGAGAACTGTACGAACTGTCAGATCTGCTACCGTATCTGTCCTACGGGTGCACTCTCAAGCGACAAGAAGTTCTCGCTGATCCATTTTGATGCGATGCTGTGTGTCAAGTGCCATCTCTGCCATGATGTATGCGAACCCGATGCAATCCACCTGCAGGAGGGGTTTGAATTCAAAGAGTTTTTCGAACCCCAGCAGCGGACATTGGCGACGTTCACGATCAAACGCTGCAATGAGTGCGGGAACCCTTTCACCTATACCGGCGGGGAGCAGACCTGCCCGCGCTGTTTGATCGAGGAGGAGGAAGCGATGTTTCTTCATAATAACGCCAGGCAAATGAGAGGAGAATCGTAATATGCAACCGCACGAGATACAACCGGATACGAAGCTCTGTACGATCCTCGGATACAATGCGCAGACCGGGTATATAAGAAAATATTTTAACAAAATCCTGAAAAAAGAGGGGATCAATGCCACTGCGATCGCGCTCAATATCAGCGATGAGCACTTTGATTTTACGATGTCCAATGTCGCACACTCAAAGGTGGACCGTATGATGATCGAAAGGGAATTCCAGCAGAAAGCCGTGCACTACTGTGACAGCCTGAACGCTGCGGCACAAAGAGAGCAGAGAGTGGACTTCATCGAAGTAGAAGAGGGCAGGATCATCGGATACTGTCTGGATGATGAGGTGAACAGTCTCTTTGAAAAGCCGGAGTTCCTGGATGACCAGATACGTTTTGTGGCGAAGATGATGCTGATCGCCAACCGGTGGTATGGTGCGAAGATCGATGTGGACGAAATACCATTATTGATAGGTGATTGAAAATTGGGGATAGGTCATTCCCGATCAGGTCGGGAATCCAAAACTGTGGATCCCCGGGTGCCCGGAGGAAATGCCCTTGGGGTGCGAAGCCCGAGGATGACAAATAAGCCGTCATTCCTGCGAAGGCAGAAATCCACATTGATCTCCGCGTGATTAAAATATACCTTTAGGTGCAAGCCGAATATGATGAAAAATTAAGGAGTAAAAATGAGAGATATGGAAGATTTAAGAAAAGCGTTTGAAAACTTCAATGAACAGAATTTTAACGGCAACCCTGCATTCTGTCCCGACGGGCAGTGCGCTGCAGAAGAGGAGGTTGATCTCAAAGATTACCCTTCCTATACGGAAGCCCTCTATGAGAAGCTGATCGCGCCTTATGAGAGTGGTATCTACATCTCGCGCTGGGATATCAAGGAGATCGCGCTGGCTGCAGGGGATTCCATGGCGATACAC
>JAQVHV010000023.1:13728-15649 GCA_028696055.1 Sulfurovum sp. | reverse complement strand
GCAAAAGGTGCTCGATGCACTTGAGAATCATATGGAAGAGAAGATCGGTATCTACACGGAGATGATGACAAGTTTCCCTGCGAGTGCGGAGATCTTTGAGCCAAAGATAGCCAAAGCGCGTAAAACAATGAGACTCTTCCCACAGATCATCGAAGAGTATTTTGAGTAAATAGAAATTAAAAAGTAAAAAATTAGGTAGGTATTTTTATTTCGTTCCGTAGGTCGGGGTATCCTTACCCCGACAATAGATGTTTGCCCAAATCAATAGGCAGCTATCCACTGTGATGTGAGGGATGAAGGTATTCCCACCTACAGCTCCGTTACCTACATTGCAGTATAATGAAGGGAAGAAACAGGAAGGAGCATAATGGATGTCTGAAATTATCAAAGAGGAAGCCTTGAATTACCATATCGGCGGCAAGATCGGCATAGTGGCCAAGACCCCGTTTGGTACATCGGATGAGCTCTCCCTGGCCTATACTCCGGGTGTGGCCTATCCCTCTCTTGAGATCGAAAAAGATCCATTGCTTTCGTTTACATATACCAACCGTGCCAATCTTGTGGCAGTCATCTCCGACGGTTCTGCCGTACTCGGGCTTGGCAACATCGGCCCGTTGGCAGGAAAACCTGTCATGGAAGGGAAGTCGATGCTGTTTAAAAAGTTTGCCCATATCGATGCGTTTGATATCGAACTTGATGTGCACAGCGTGGATGAGATCGTCGCTGTCTGCAAAGCGATTGCACCGACTTTTGGCGGGATCAACCTCGAAGATATCGCCGCACCGAAATGTTTTGAGATCGAGAAAAAACTGCAGGAGGTGCTGGATATCCCGGTATTTCATGATGACCAACATGGTACAGCGATCATCACCACAGCCGGACTGATCAACGCACTTGAGCTGACCGGCAAAAAGGCAGAAGAGATCAAGGTCGTTATCAATGGCGCGGGTGCAGCAGCGATCGCATCTGCGAAGATGTATAAGGCACTGGGAGTGAAACAACTTGTGATGTGCGACTCCAGGGGAGTGATCTCTGCATGCAGGGATGATCTCAATGTCTATAAAGCAGAATTTGCGATCGAGACGGAAGCAAAATATTTGGAGGACGCGATAGCGGGCGCAGATATGTTTCTGGGGCTGAGTGCTGCAGGTGTTTTGAGCAAAGCGATGGTAGCCCAAATGGCCCCGGAGCCTATTATTTTCGCATTGTCAAATCCGACCCCCCGAAATACTCCCGGAAGAAGTGGCGGAAGTACGTAATGATGTGATCATGGGGACGGGGCGTTCAGACTACCCCAACCAGATCAATAACGTTCTTGGTTTTCCTTCTGTTTTCAGAGGAGCACTGGATGTGCGTGCCAGAAAGATCACCGAGGCGATGAAGATGGCTGCGGCTGAGGCACTGGCAAAGTTGGCCAAAGAGCCGCTCTCAGATGCGATGAAAGCTGTTCCCCCAAATGAATATCTTCTCTATGGCAAAGAGCATATCATCCCTAAAGTCTTCGATAAAGAGGTACTTATAGGGGTTGCTTCAGCTGTTGCCAGGTGCGCTGTAGAAGAGGGGGTGTCACGCATCGGGCACTACGACCATGAAGCCTATCAGGCGCAGCTGAGGGCAATGATCTATGAGACAAAAGCGTATGAAAAAAAGCAATAGCTCAGAAGTGTTTTCTTTTTAAAAAGATTAGAAAAGTTTCCCCACACCCATAAGCAGCAGCGCAGTCAGAAGACCTGCGGCTACTCCGGCCAGGACATCATCCATCATCACCCCGTAGCCACCTTTCCACTCTCTGTCGATCCAGCCGATCGTAGAGGGTTTCCAGATATCAAAAAGGCGGAATGCCGCAAAACTGAAGACCAGAGCCAGTATCTCTATATAGGGGTAGGAGAGGGTGATCATCGTGGAGTAGGCGATCATCAGA
>JAQVHV010000023.1:0-13669 GCA_028696055.1 Sulfurovum sp. | reverse complement strand
CCGGCCGTGCCGGGTGCTTTCGGGCTGAGTCCTGCGCCGAAAAAAGTTAAAAAAAGCTTTTGTAAAGTCATAGATGATCCTATTGCATAATCTGGAGTGTATTTTATCAAAAACCTGATACATTTTATACGATTGTGATATACTTTATATAAAACCATTACCTTGTGAGATCTCAAATGAAACCGGACAAACTGTTGCTATCTATGCAGAGCATAAGCATATTGCCATTAGTATTATTTTTGTTTATTTATACCTCTAGTGATACAGTATATCTGTTACTTGCTTTTGTCCTTTTGGGTTTCTTGGGGCTCAATATCTATCGGTATAGAAATAAACTTCCCCTCTTGCATTATCCGTTATTGATGATATTGATAGGAAGTTTTCTTGTTTATGCTTCTTATGGACTTGGAAGCAGGGATGCCCCTCAAAGTTTTGAAATACTTAAAAGGGGCAATACCGTTATTTTTGATTTTGGAAAATCCGTACATCCAGACAAAATGTGTTATTACATAGGTATAGATCAAAATGTCAACTTTACAGTAAACGGGATTGATCAAAAACAATGGAAGAAGCTTTATAGCTATAAGCAAAATTTCCCATTTTCTTTTCGTTGGCAATGTTCCGATCTGAATCTTGCTGTCTCTAAAATACATTTATATGTGACGAAAAATGAGATGATGCTTGGTGAAGTATATTTTATGGATAAAAAGAGAACGATACCCTTTGTTACCAATAAGCCATTATTGAATGATGAACAAAATTTGACTGTTGATACAAGCCATTATGGCGGAATGTTTTTTGATGAGATTTATCACAGCAGAACAGCGTATGAGATCATGCATGGTATGAATGTATATGAAACTACACATCCCTATCTTGGTAAATTTCTGATTATCCCGGGTATCAAATTATTTGGTATGACACCGTTTGGGTGGCGAGTGACCAATGTCGTATTTGCTGCATTGTTTATCGGTATGATGTATTATTTTGCTCTTTTGATTTTTAGAAAACGCTTTTTCGCTTTTTCGGCAGCATTTCTGCTTACATACAGTTTTATGCATTTGACCCAATCTCGCATAGGGCTTATAGATACATTCGGGGTCTTTTTTGTTTTTGTTTCATACTATTTTCTTTATCGCTTTATCAAGCAACAAAAGCTTTCTCTTTTGCTTTGGAGCGGCCTCTTTTTTGGATTGGCAAGTGCTGTGAAGTGGTCTGCTGTATTTGCCTCTTTGGGCTTTATTATGATCGCTTTATATCTGTTGATCACCCGTTATCCGTTAGAAAAACGCTTTTCCGGGTACAAACTGTTGTTCTATGGAATTTTAAGTTATGGGGTTGTGGCAGTAGTGGTATATCTATTCACTTTTTTCGATATCTATCTGCAAACAGGAAGTTTCCAAAAAATCATAGAATATCAAGTGAATATGTATGATTACCATTCAAGACTTACGGGCACACATGCATACAGTTCCCCGTGGTGGAGCTGGCCGATCGATTTTAGGCCCATGTGTTATACTCGAGAAATTAATGGTACGCATTTCAGATCGGTTACAGTTTTTGGGAACCCTGCTATTTTTTGGATGGGTACGATAGCGATATTCTATTTAACCTATGTCACTATCAAACGAAGAACATTGGAGTCATCTTTTATCTTATTGGCATTTGCCAGCTTATATTTGCCCTATATCTTTGTGGGCCGCTCAATGTTTATCTATCATTTCTACTATGCTGTCCCCTTTATGATGCTCGCCGTTATTTATATGCTAAAAGATGCGATGATACGTTTCCCGCAATATTGTAAATTTTATTTTATGTATTTGATCGTGGTTGCAGCGCTCTTTTTGTTTTTTTATCCTGTATTGAGTGGATATGAAGTTCCGAAAATGTATGTTGACCATGGACTGATTTGGTTTTCGGGATGGTGGTTATGATTTGTATGAAATTTCTGTATAATTTATCCGTCGTGATCTACAAAGGAGTTTGAATAATGAAACTGGGAATAGTCATACCATGTTATAATGAAGAAGAGGGGTTGAGAGAGACAACCAATCGCCTAAAGGCATTGCTAGATGAGATGATAGAAGAAGGTGAGATAGATCAAGAAAGTTTTGTCTGCTATATTGATGATGGGAGCAAAGATGATACATGGCAACTTATAGAGACATTCACAAAAGAATCCTCACTTTTTAAAGGTATCAAGCTCTCACGAAATTTTGGGCATCAAAATGCACTCATTGCAGGGCTCATGCAACTTAAAGACTCTGCTGACGCACTTGTCTCTATGGATGCTGATTTGCAAGATGATATCATGCTTGTAAAAGGATTTGTAGAAAAGTATAAAGAGGGTTATGATGTTGTGTATGGTGTCAGGAAGGACAGAAGCAAGGATACAAAGTTCAAAAGAGGCACTGCAGAACTTTTTTATAAGTTTCAAAATTTTATGGGAATAGAGACAGTTCCAAACCATGCAGATTACAGACTTTTAAGCAGAAAAGCATTAAATGCGCTTGCACAATTTAAAGAGATTAACCTTTTTTTGCGCGGTATTGTTCCCCTTTTGGGATTTCGTTCGTGCAGTTTGTATTATACCCGGGCGGAACGTTTTGCCGGAGAGACAAAATATCCCTTTAAAAAGATGCTCTTTTTTGCACTGGATGGCATTGCTTCGTTTTCTGTGATGCCGCTTCGTCTCATTACTATAGTTGGTTTTCTTCTTTTTGTTGTCTCACTGCTTGGTATAGCATGGGTTGTGTTTGAGAAGCTGTTTTTTGGAAATACCGTTCAGGGTTGGGCTTCAACTATGATCTCTATCTATTTTATTGGCGGTATTCAGGTAATGAGCTTAGGTATTATCGGAGAGTATGTAGGCCGGAATTTCCAGCAAGGGAAGGAGAGACCCCGTTATATCATCGATAAGGAAATATAATGGGACACTCAACTCTGGTTCAGTTTTTCACATACAATATCGTAGGTATAGTCAATACTGTAATAGGTTTTTCTATAATCTTTTTACTCATGTTTATGGGCTTGAATGCCATATCAAGCAATCTCATCGGATATGCCATAGGCGCAGTACTCTCTTATCATCTCAATAAAAAGTATACTTTCAAATCTACCAAAAACAGTAAAACACAGGCGATGCAGTTTTTTTCTGTTTTGCTCATCAGCTATCTCTTGAATTTACTGACACTGCAGTGGCTATTGAATTTTTTAAACCCTTATCTTGCACAGTTATGCTCCGCTACAGTCTACACCCTAAGCGCATTTTTGCTTGCCAAATTCATGGTTTTTAAGAGTTAAATATGACAAAGTTGATATCGTACAAAACAGTGTTGTCCATTTTATCTCTCTTGTTAGGTGTCTTTTATGCTTTTCTCATTCAGGTGAGTATTGCAGAGGTAAAGCAGATCAACAGCAGATCAAGCACATTCTCTTTTGTTCTTTCCTCAAAGATAGAGCAAAATGTCAAACTGCATATTGCCGCAGAACAAAATAAAATTCGTTTGGTTGAGTGTAACGGTACCAAAATAGTTTTTCCGTATAAGCCACAGCAATGGTTTGAAGGTCCAGGAGAAGAGGTAAGTCTTTCACTGAAAAAAGGGGTGAATAACTGTACGGTGTATACTGATAATTTTGGCAAAGTGTATACACCTGCTATTAAACAGAAGATCACTTTCCTGGATTACTGTATACTTTTTAGCTTGCTTGGTGTACCGCTGTACGGCGTTCTTTTTACTGTTTTTATAGGGGGGATAAATCTGATAAAACGCAGAATTCCCGCAGCTTCCTGCCGTCTGGATAAATACGGCGGGAATAAATCTGAACCAACCCGGCTCTTGCTGGTAATTCTATTGGCCGGGGCGGCAATCAGAGTGCTTTATTTTGAAAAGTTTGGTATTACGCTCTTTCAGCATGATTGGCATGGGCATATAGAGTTTATCAAATATATAGCCCAAAACTGGACACTGCCTTTGCCTTCAAAAGGGTTGGAGTATCCGCAGCAGCCCCTCTACTATCTTCTGTCAGGAGGAGTGCATGCTCTGTCAACGCATGTTGGTTTCGATGAGGGGGAAGCGCTCTATGCCGTAGGCTATTTTTCCCTTTTGTGTTCAATGTTTTTTCTCTATTATGCCTATAGATTTATGGTACTTGTCATTCAAAGTACGTGGGTAAGGAGTGTCGCGATAGTATTTATTTCTTTGACACCATCTTTGGTCTATCTTGGTGCACGTATTAACAATGATTCTCTTGTAATGGCACTTGGAGCTTTTTCTTTATACTATAGTGTAAAAAGTTATCAGTCAGGGTTTGAAAAAAGTTTTTACACGGCATTAACAGGGGTAAGTCTTCTCTTTATGACCAAGATATCAGCGGCACCTATGGAAGTGTTGCTTTTTGCCCTGTTGATACTCGCATACTATAGGAAAAAAGGGCAAGAAGCAACTCAGGTAAAAAAGAAGCTCTATTGGTTTGGGGCAGTGGGGCTGTTCCTTCTTGGGTTCACACTCTTAAGGGTCTATGCTCCTGTAGAAAATGCTTTTCACATGGTCAATAGCGCCAGGTTCCCAAATCAGACTATAGGGGCTTTGGATTGGGGCTATTTTTCTACCTTTTATTTTAAAGAGCTGCTTACGGCAGGACAAAGTTATATCTTTGGTGAAGATGCCATACGTTTCTCTTTTTTGACCTATCAGTACGGTACGATGTTCTTTGGAGAGTTTGATTATAGCTATTTTCTTGAGAAGAGTCCCTATTTGAAAATGGCCATGCAGGCAGTGCTGTTGTCTGGTTTGCTTTTTGTTGTGGGGTTTGTAGGCTATCTGTTGCGCTTGTATCGTGAACCGCTGCTGCATCAACTACTCTTTGTGACATTTTTGTTCAATGTGGTACTGGTCTTAAAATTTATGTTCTCTTTCCCCTCCGTCTGCAATACGGATTTTCGTTACTTTGTCGGGTCATTTGTCCTGATCGGATTTATATTTGCAAAAGGGTTAGAGCCTATACATACGAAAAGGATTGTGGGTAAGGTCTTCCATAGCTGGCTGACACTGCTCACTGTCAGTGAAATCATATTTTTTGTTCTTTTGCTTACAAGTTAAAACAGGTGAAGAGAGTAAAACGTCTACTCCCACGAAAAGATCGTGGGAGTAGACAACGTGGTATTTAGGCTTTAGCGTATATCTTTCTAAATCCAAAGAGGCCAAAGAGTAGCATCAAAAAGCTCAGGTCCAAAAGGTCTATGGCTCCTCCACCTTTCTTCGTAACCGGTACTTCCGGAGGCACCGGTTGGAGTGTAGGATCACTCATTTTGATGAGTTCCCAGCCCCCCTGTGGCCTGCCGTCATTGGGGTCAGTCATCAGGTTCATTGGATTTGCCATCCCCAGATACATACTTGTTGCATCAGCAAGGATGGTTCTGATACCATAACTTCCATAATTTCCTATGCCTGTAAGATCTTCTGCAACGGCACCGATCCCATCACTGCTCTCTATGCGCCACAGGTCAGCACCGGGATCTGTCTCGATTCCGTATTGTTCCACATAATCAGCAAAGAGTGGTTCTACTCTTGGACCAAGATAACTCCAGTCCATGGTTCCGATATAGAGTTTGTGGTTATAAACCTGCATGGTCCATGTGTAGTTGTTGAAGATATTGCCGAATCCTGATGTTCCCCATAGAGGTTCGCCCATCTTGTTATCTGTGGCTACGAATGATCGTATAGTCCGGTCGTATGCCTGGAGTTTACTGTCGCCGTATAAAAGTTCTACTTCTGTCCCCGAAGCCGGACTTTGAACTCTGAATATAGAAATCGCGCGATTGGTATTGAGAAATAACTCAGCATAATCATATTGGTTAGTGATATTGATACCGTAGGCTTGCTCCGCTGCGAGGGCAGCAACTCCCGGTACATGCATCGTACCCCAATACAAATAACCGTCAAATGATGCGAGCGCTCCTCCTCCATAGGTGAGGGCTATTACAGGGTCGGGTTCATAGTCTGTTGCATTCCATATCTCTTCCCATACGGTGGCACTTGTAAGCCCGCCCTCCGGCAGTATCGGCCCCATATAGACTCCGGCAGCTACAGGTTGTTCATCTGTCAGTTCTGATGCCGGCCATGTGGTGACAAAGAGTCTGTTCTCATGAACGGCCAACTCTGCCCCTGAGCCTGGAAGGTAACCTACCTCTTCAAAAGAAAAAGGGTTTGAAGTATCACCTGTCCAGCGCAGCACACGACCTCCAAACTTTCCATCTACTCCTGCAACTGTTTTGTCAACAGCACCGACTGCAGTATAGAGTACCCCGTCCGCAACGATCCATTTCCGAATATTGTCATAATCTGCAAATGTATGTGAACCCAGGTATGTGTGCGCTTCATCATCTTTAAATGCAAACATGGTAACCCCTACACCCGACGCACTAAAAGAGGGGCCAGCCAGGAATACTACGCCATTGAAACTTCCCGCAGAACGTAATCCCATTGTTTCTAAAAGTTTATGCTCCTCAACTGTGACAGGAGGTGTGATATCTTCAGTTTCACCGGTATTTTTATTGTATCGGTACATCTTTGGCACTCTCCAGTCCCCCAGACCCAGACTGCCCAGCATATTAAACGTATTGTTTCCTGTCAAGTCTGCCATATATTCCGGGTATCGGCTTTGTGCCCCCTCACATACCCATGAGTCATTGGCACTTGCACTCAATTCGCCCAGGTAGGTACCAAAAACAGCACAGTGTGTATTTGCCATGGTTCCAAACCATATATAGTTATCGGTTTGTGTGAGCCCCCATACATAGGCTGCATTCACTTTCGGTTGCTTATTTTCTCCTGTACATTCACCTTCGATAAGCGGTTGATACTCGTTGCCGATACCGTTATAGCACTCATCAGGTTTGGCTTTTGCCAATAGCTCTGTTTCCAGGATACTTTCAACATCTGCAGCGGATGCAGTGAGGCCGGATAGTAGCAGTGTAGTACCTGCGAGCAGTTTTACCCATGTTTTATATTTAGATATGTATTCCATCGAAAAACCCCTTTTTTATGAAAATTTGATAGAAATGTAATGAAAAAACTTTAAAGCATTCACTTGCAGGCGGTAGAGGGTCCCCTCATAGACTGCCGCTACTTTAAGACCTTTTCCAAAAGCTATTTATATAGAGACTACACTTCATTTTATAATTTTTAATATAAAAATATTATTAAATTATATTATTATTTGTATGCTCGGGCGAGCGGAAAAAGTTTATGCAAAAAACGAGCAAAAAGTACAAAGATCAAACCGGCAACAAATCCATAGAGATGTGCATCGACGATCACGACTTCACCCAGTCTGTTTTGTATGGAGAGGTGTGGGCCGTCAAACTGTTCATAGACTGTTTTCCCTGCAATGAGAGACAAAACGCTCCATGAGAGAAAAGGGTATGTTTTTGCGGACCGGAGCAGTCCTGCGGATAAAAGGCCGTAAATGACACCCGACATTCCTGCATATTCATCTACATCAGGCGAAAAGGACCAAAGTCCCAGCGTGACCATGAGTCCACTAAATCCGAAAAGAAGAAAAAAGCCAAGGGGAGTAAATACGGATCTAAAAGTAAAAAGAACAACACCCAGACTGAGTATATTGACAAGGTAATGCACGGTACTTAGATGGAGAAGGTGGGGAGTTAACCATAGATAATACAATGCGGAAGGCATTTGCTCTGCATGGTAGTATAGTCCGTCGTGTAGCGCAAGAGGCAGCATTTGCAATGCCCCGCAAAGTAGTGTAAAGAGTAAAAAGATAGAGAGTATTTTTTTGAGTGTCATGGTCAACCATTGTAGTGTAGTTTTGAACAAAAGTGACTTAAGATAAGTAAAGAGAAGTTGAGGAGTGCAGAAACATCATAGCACCGGGAGTCTTTCTCCCGGTGCTATGTAAAACAGTTAGATGAGTAACTGCTTGTTATGGCTGAGGGAAAACCTCTAACCAAGTAACTATGCCTATCGGCAGAGTAAATAGATCTGTACCTACCCTTACTACAACGTTACCATCTTGAATACCATCGTTGTTGTTTGCTGCTGGATCTGGCAGGAATTGGAAATCCATTGGAGCCGTACCCATGAGCGTATATTGACCGCCGGCTACACCGTAGTCACGTCCTACCACCTTGGTTTTTACGATATCAGGAGAAGTGTTGTAGGTAAATGCACCTTGTGTATTCCAGATAAATGGAATACCTTGTGTATTCATACCGTATCCACCGTTAATAGTGTATGTACTCTTTCTACCGATACCTATACCAGGGATAGCTGAAGGGTCTGTTACATTATTTCTTGTCTGTACAAATTGCTTGTTGTAAAGACTGATCTCACCATGGTATGCTGCGGCATTGTCATTGAAGTATGCTTTAAGATACCCGTCACCGCTGTCGTTCATATTGGTTTCGCTGTATCGTCTCCAATCCGCTGGTCCAAAAGCAAAGTCCTGACTCTGATTGATATTGAACGCATATGACGTATGTTCACCTACGATACCAAAGTCAATAAAGGTATTCAGCGTAGTTGACGCGATCATTGCCTTTGCAGCAAGGTTGTTTCCCCCACCCAAATGTAAAGACACGTCTAAACCAGTACCGGGAACAAAATTGAATGTTCCGTTCAGTTTGGCAGCCAGGTCACCATTGAGTGTTCCTTCAAGTTTTTTGGTTGTCTCTGCATTATCATAGAGTGTCGCACTGAAGCTTTCTGCAGCAAATGTCGTATCCCAAATGTTGAAAGCAGGAAGTGTACCAGGGTTAAGGTTGACAGTCGCTTTTAATGTACCATTCATGACAAACGTATCATTGAGCGGAAGTTGTAACTGGGCAGTCAAGCTTTCAGCACGACCCGCTTCTTCAAACCTCTTGTCAAGGGCAGTGGTCTCTATCAGTGCATAGATTAAATCAGCAAGATCTTCATGATCAACACTTTTTTGTGCAGCTGACGCAGTATCGGTACATTTCGCACCCGCATCAAAGATTTCCTTTGCAAAAGGAGGCAATTCACTCATGGGGTCTTCACCATTCACTGCCATGGCAACAGTATCTTCCTCCCCGCTCTCAAGAATATAACTCCCCTCTCTCTCGTCCATCAGCTTTTCAGCTAAGAACGCAACCTCGCTACACGCGTTATTGACAATATCAAGCTGAGCTGCGATATTTGTATCACTCAGTGTTGTCATGGTATCAAACTTACACTCATTGAAGTTAATCGTATAGCCATTTCCTCCGCCCGGCAGTGTCGTTGCATCTACATGAATGCTACCGGATCCCTGGCTTGCACCGAATACCGAACAGTCTACATCCCCTCCGAAACCAGTAACAATAGCCATTGCAATCGCTTCTGTGATCAAACTCGTAGTCAATCCTGTGACAGAGTTTGTCCCAGCCATCAATCCGTTGCTTAGTTGTACTTGAGCCAGGTTGCCAGGTTGAAGTATCTGCGTTACAGAAGTCGGATTGATCGATGCCGGTTGCGCATATGGTGGTAAAGTCGGCGTCGGCGTCGGTGTCGGTGTCACTGTTGGCGTGGGTGTTGGCGTAGGCGACGGTGTACTATTATTGCTATCACCACATCCTGTCATTACGATTGCCACTGAAGTTATTAGCGATAATGTCGTTAATTTAGTCTTGTTCATCTTATCTCCTTTGTTCCTCTATTGAAAAAATATCAGGTATTGGTACAACTTAAGCACGATTACTTAAGTTTTATCTATACACCTTCAATTACATTATAATTTCTTAATACTTAAATATAACTTAAATAAATATCAAACAATCATGATAACTTAATTTTGTATATTATGACAGTTAAGCACGGTTTTACCGACATGAAACAGGAAAGAAAATCGTTAAAAAAATTCAGTAGTGAAATTGAGAGAGAGCATAAAGTGATAGATTTGATGGATTTTAATCGGATAAGATAGATTTCCGGGCTCAGCGGTAATACCATCAGCGAAGAGGATTCTCCCCTTGGAAAGTGAATGAACCGGATGGGTTCTCCCCCGGATATATCACTAAACCGATTAAGTTATCATGCCCCCGATCAGAATAATTTAAAAGGCAAGATCCAGTTAGGTTTTGCGGATTTTACAGAGGGTAGCTTTACGAGTGTTGAAGAGAGCTCTATATCGTTTTTATCGGAATGGTTGGTAAAGAGTACCGTTCTGAGTTCTGAAGGACCTATCATCTTTATATATGTCAACTGGTGTGCAGCAGCAAAATCCTTGAAATCCAATTTCTCTTCTGCATTAAAAGTAACGATGATCTCGCCTGTACTGATATATCGGTGCGCCTCATCTTTTATCCCCTCTTTGTAAAATACATTGGCATCCTTGACTGTCTCTTCTTTCATTATGTTCGTACTGCTTGGTTTTTTTTCATTCAGCGTCAGGAGTTTGTACGAGGGATGTTTTGCACTTTTTGCAAGCAGCTCACTGTGTGATGTGTTGTTTTCTATCACTGCACGTTCGTTTGTCTCCAGTACATAGGAGGTACTTGCACCGCTTTTATGTATCAGTTGAAAGGTCGGGCCTGTTGCTGAGGTCTCTGCAAGACAGAAAAGTGTTCCTGATACCAGCAGTAACAATGATCTTAAAAAGCAATTCATGATTTTCCTTTGTATCATCTATTATGGAGTATGTCCGTATATTTTAAGCTTCCACCCGGTGAGTGTATATTGGGAGTCACCATTGACGTCTTTTACACTGAGCTTCCATGTGCCAAGTGAACTTTCGTCCAGATGTCTTTCCGTACCAAAACGCCAGTTGTCATAGTACCCGAACGTTCGTACACCGCCCCAGGCAAGTATGCTCTCTGTGCCTTGGGGAGAGGTGAGTTTGATCTCCAGGTCCCCTATGCGGCCATAGAGATTATCTTTAATGGAGATCCAGAGATCTACATGTTCTATAGCGATATCATCATTGATCTCAATGCTGCTTGTAAGGGCAGTTTCCCCATCATCCGGTATACTTATATTGAGATCTTGGGAGGCCTCGGAGGCTATCTGTGCACTTAGATTTTCAAACGTTTTGCTCATCTCTACCGCGTTATATGCATCCACTACACCAAACCCGTAGTTGTAGTTGACAGGAAGGCCTGCAGCGTTATTTGTCCAGTTTCCGTCAAAAATGTCATTTTTTCTTGCACTTTTTGCCAGAATGTACCGTACATCCCTCCAGCTTAAATCCGGGTTTGCATCCAGCATGAGAGCGACTACCCCTGTCACTGTCGGGCAGGCGGCAGAGGTGCCCGTCATGGTATTGGTATAGTCTCCATTTTCATTTCCGGCAACATCATAATGGCTATTTTCCCTGTCCCATCCTCTGTCAAGTCCGACAAGATCCGTGGTCACAATGGCAGGTTTATCGATACCGTACTCTCCGCCTGTTCCGGAGACAAGTACACTGGACCCGAAGTTGGAATAAGAAGCGTATTTGCCATCAGCATTGACTGATGCCACGGTAATGGCATAAGGGTTATTGGTCAATGAGGACATGTTTGCATTGCTGTTGTTGGACCTGCTCCGTGAATTGCCTGCAGAAAAAACATAGATCGTTCCTTTCCCCTCTCTGCCTTGCTCGGATCCGACTCTCATAGCATCTACCATACTTTCAAATTCATTCAGATCATTATTGGAAAATCCCCAACTGTTTGAAGAGATAGCAATGTCTGTTTTGCTCAGCGCATCTATAAGATTGGCTTCTGTAAAACTTGAGATGACATTGAGTGATACGATTTTTGCATCAGGGGCAACGCCACGTGTACCGATACCGTTCCAGCCTTTTGCAGCGATGATCCCTGCCACTGCAGTACCATGGGGGAGATAATCTGTCGTGGGTGTCGGATCATTGGTGCCATCCATATAGCGGTAACTCATTGAGATATCCAGATTGTCTTTGAGGTCCGGGTGTATATCGATGCCGGAATCAAGTATAGCGATCGCATGTTCTTTGCTTCCTGTAAACTCTTCCCATACCTTCAGAACATTGATATCTTCACCTGCAACTCCGCCATTCTCGGCACCTGATGTTTGGCCGGTATTTTCCAGATGCCATTGTGCTTCAAAGAGGGGATCTTCACTGGGCAGTTTCTCGCCAGAAGAGCCAGTCCCGCATCCTGATAGCATAAACAGTGATGTTGCTATGGATAGCGTATAGAGGTGTTTACTAAAAAGTGTCATATGGTGTTTCCTTGTATAATCTTAAGTTTATTAAACTATTTATTTTTAATTATACTATTCGGCAAAGTATAGCAAAAAGGCCTTTAATGCATACCTAAATAATATGAGGTTTTAAATAATTATTTATGAAATAATTACATTACTTGTTTCAATTGATAAATTTTTAGGGTCTGGTAAACTTTAGCTCTATTTTAAAGAAAAGTGCAACCTTGATATCTCCTTAGCTCAAGGCTACACATTTTGAAGTTAGGTTTGCGGTATTTCTACTAGACTTGGGCTATTGAATATTTTATCAGGTGTTGGTATACCTACTGCTTCACGTCCATCCGGACAGGCAGTCTCTCGTGGAGGATTATTGATGATTGAAAAGATATTGCTCTCGAGCAGTTCGGAGATGTATAGATCATCAGAACTGAGAGGATTCTCTTCTGCAGGTATATAGACTGCCTGTCCTCTTGGGTCGTTGATATAATAATCTCTCATGGCATCGGCATCTACATGAATCTCATCCATGCAGACAGAAGCAACTTCTTCAAGTAGCAATGCCATATATGCGGTACAGTCTGTACCGTTTATACGGCCATCATTGACCAGTTGGATTTCATATTTAGACTTATCTATGTTAATAGGCAGTTGAAAGGGAAACTTTGCTACTAGATCATTTTTGATCTGTGCTATGAGTTCATCTTTATGTGCTGTCAGAGACTCATGTAACGGAGAAGTTACTCTTTTCGCCCAGAAATAATCATAGGTTTCAAGGCCCCTAATATAGTCATCTCTCGGACACTCTTTGGTATAGTCGCTTCCAAGGCAGTAAAGATAAAGCTGGCCATCTATATGAATAGTACCATCCTCTTTCATTTCTAATCTGGCATCTGCATTTGCATTCATCTCTATGCCATAGGCCAAGCCATCGGAATCTTTTCCTATATACATCAGCATATGCGTGTAGGTACCCGGGATGATGTCGGTAATGTTCTGGCCTTCTTCTGCTGTACCTCGATCATGGCCTACAAAAATAAAGTCAAATTGTTTTAACGGCTGCGTAGATACTTTCTCGTTATTCGGTGTATTGGCAGGGAAGTGATAGACTTCATCTTTTAAAAATTCGATCTTAAAATCATGAATAATATCATCATAGGTCACTATGACTTCATCAGAGAGATTGTTGTCAGGAGTACTGCTTCCTCCTCCACATCCCACCAGAGAAAGAACTGCGAACAGGGATAGAATGATTCCCGATATTTTATTTTGTATCATCTTTTATCCTTAATTTATTCTTGGCCGATCAAGGGTATTGCAAAGCTTGTTTTATACTTTATACTGTTTTCTTTTAAAATAAGTTTATATAAATTTATAATATTGGTATATTTTATGTATAAAGAGTATTAAATTTTTATAAATAGACTTTGTTATCTCAAACGGAAGCACATAAAGTCCTGTTTCTGGGGAGAAAAAAGGATAAC
>JAQVHV010000102.1 GCA_028696055.1 Sulfurovum sp. | reverse complement strand
AACCCTACAAAGAGATGAGCGAACTTCCCCACAATCTGAAATATGAGATCTTTGAACTCCTGGATATTATCGAAAAAGAGATGATCAGGTACTACAAACCTGATAAGATCAATATCGCCAGTTTTGGAAACTATGTACCGCATCTCCATTGGCACATTATGGCACGTTTCAAAGAGGATAGCTATTTCCCCGAACCGATGTGGGGGAAAAAACAGAGAGAAGCGGATCTGGACCTGCCCGACTTTCAAGCCTTTTGCGAGATGATCACAGCTGAACTTACAACAAAAATAAGATCATACGAGTATAGTTTTTAATTTCTACAGCGAAAAAGCAGATAAGCCTCTCTTTGGATACATAGCCTTATAGGCAGGGATTGTGAAATACACTCCCCAGTAAGGTTATTCCGGTATACTTAAAAGATAGAGATGGAAAAACACATATATTTTGCCATAGGCCTGCAAAAAGGGCGATAGGTAGATGACGAGTAACAAGTTTCGCCTGAGAAGAGAAGGATACGATCAGGCACCCTGTTCACTACAGAACAGTTCCTGCCTGTTTTTGAACGACACCCCCGGCACAGAGATAAAGGAGAAGCAATGCCTTATGATACACTGGATGAACTTCCCGACTCGGTAAAAATGAACCTCCCAAAACACGCACAAGAGATCTATAAAGAAGCCTTTAACAGTGCATGGAATGAGTATGCAGACCCTCAAAAGAGGCATGGTGACGCCAGCCGTGAAGAGACAGCGCATAAAGTAGCCTGGGCTGCAGTGAAGCATAGTTATGAGAAGAGAGAGGGTAAGTGGATCAGGAAATAGACCTTAGATAGTACTTTTTTCTAAAGGATAAGCGATGAAAAGAGAGATACCCAACAGATTTCAGCAAGGGTTTGTGCTGCTACTCCTGTCCATAGCTCTGACGGGCTTTATCGGGATGATCCGTGAGTTTATGATCGCACTTGTACTTGCTGCGATCTTTTCAGGACTGCTCTATCCTTTTTACCGTAAAATACTTTACTTCCTAAAGAGCCGATCCGCTTTGGCGGCCGGCACCACACTCGCCATCATTGCTTTTGCGTTTGGTGTCCCGCTGGCAGGACTTGCAGGCATGGTCACGAGTGAAGCCATACAGATCAGCAAAAAGGCACGCCCCATCGTACAGGAAGCCTTCGACAGCAATCTCTCTTTGAGCGAAAAAGTACCTGACTGGCTGCCTTTGAAAGAGAAGCTTGAGCCTTTCAATGAAACGATTGTCAAGAAAGCCTCTGAAGCAGCCAGTGCAGCGGGAAGCTGGCTGGTTTCAAGTCTCTCCAGCGCTACCAAAGGAACAGTCGGCTTTTTTATCAGCCTCTTCGTGATGTTTTATGCAATGTTTCACTTTCTGATACACGGACCGCAGCTGCTGCATTCATTTGCCTCTTTCCTGCCTCTTTCCGAAGAGGATAGGATGGAAGTGATGGGCCGCGGGCTGATGGTGACCAAGGCATCCCTGAAAGGGATCATGATCATAGGGGTCATTGAGGGGATAATGGTCGGACTGGCATTGTGGGTGACAGGGATCGAAGGTTCCGCATTTTGGGGAAGTATTGTTTTTCTTCTTGCTGCTATCCCGGGACTGGGAGCATCACTGATCTGGCTCCCCGCAGCGGGCTATTTGCTGTTTACAGGCAGTACCGGATGGGGTATCGCCCTTGTAGTATGGGGACTGCTCGTAGTAAGTCTGGTTGATTATCTCATTCGTCCATGGATCGTCGGAAGTGATTCCAAATTACCTGACCTCGTGATACTCATATCGATCTTTGGGGGGATCATCTCCTTCGGTCCCCTGGGTATCATTATCGGTCCGGTGATCGCGGCGCTTCTGGATACGATCTTAAATATCTACAAAAAGACATTTAAGCACCTGCTGCCGTCTGAAGATCAGACAACGCATCCTTTATGATGGCCGGAGATAGCGCTTAAAAGCAGATAAGGAGCACCTCATGCCTGTTCACAGTACCGATATAGAGGAGATCTTCAAAGAAGTAGCCGACTTGCTTGAGCTTCAGGATGCCAATCCTTTTCGGGTCCGTGCCTACCGCAATGCCGCAAGAACCATAGCTTCGCTTCCCTACAGTATCATCGACCTGGTTGAAAACGACAAAGATCTTACCGAACTTCCGGGTATAGGAGAAGACCTTGCCGATAAAATCAGGGAGATATGTAAAACAGGCACGCTGAAGTTTCTGAAAAAACTTGAAAACGAGGAGGGAGGCTCCCTGCACGAACTGATGGGAATACCGGGACTTGGGCCCAAAAAGGTTAAGGCACTCCATCAAACACTCGGCATAGAAACGCTGCAGGAGCTGGATGAAGCAGCCCAACAGGGGAAGATCGGCACGGTAGAGGGCTTTGGAGAAAAAAGCGAAGCCAATATCCTCAAAGAACTCAAACGCCTCAAGGAGCGAAGCGGCAGAACCCCCTACCCTGTCGCCCTACAGCTTGCCGAGCCCCTGATCAAGTACCTGAAGCAACAACAAGGACTCAAACAGATCAAGATAGCCGGAAGCTTTCGTCGCTGCAGAGAGACAGTGGGAGACCTGGATATCCTGGCCAGCTGCAAAAGGGGAACCGATCTCATCACGCATTTTGTCCATTACGACGAGGTGGATGATATCATATCGAAGGGAAAAACAAGATCGACGGTGATACTGAAGTCCGGGCTGCAGGTTGATCTGAGAGTGATCCCGGCTGTCAGCTGGGGAGCAGGCCTCTTTTACTTCACCGGATCCAAGGCACACAATATCGCTGTCAGGAAACTGGCACTGAAAAGAGGTCTGAAAATCAATGAGTACGGCGTATTCAAAAATGATAAACGTATTGCAGGGAAGAGCGAAGAGGAGATGTATGCCCAGGTGGGTCTGCCCTATATCGTCCCGGAACTGCGGGAAAACAGAGGCGAGATCAAAGCTGTAGCCGAAGGGAAACTTCCAGCACTGATCACCCTGGATGATATACGCGGAGACCTGCATATGCATACAAAAAAAAGCGACGGCCATCACACCATATCCCAGATGGCACAGGCCGCACTTGAAAGGGGGTATGAGTATATCGCCATCACCGAACACTCCCAGCATGTCAGGGTTGCCCGGGGGCTTGACGCAAAAGCGCTGGAAAAACACATGGAAGAGATTGATACAATCAACAATCAAATCGATGGGATTGAGATACTCAAGGGAGTCGAGGTAGATATTTTGGAGGATGGCTCTCTTGATCTGCCCGATACGATATTAAAAGAACTTGATATCGTCATCTGTGCGGTCCACTACCTCTTTGATCTTCCCGAAGAGGAGCAGACCCGACGCATCATCAGGGCACTGGAAAACCCTTTTGTCAATATTCTGGCTCATCCTACCGGCAGACTGATCGGCGAACGCGACCCCTACCCGATAGATATGAAAGAGGTTATGAAAACTGCTAAAGGAAACAACTGTTTTTTAGAACTTAACAGTTATCCATATCGGCTGGATCTAAATGATACCTACTGTAAGATGGCGAAAGAGATGGGGCTGAAAATCGCGATCAACAGTGATGCCCATTCGACCGACGGGTTACACAACCTTTCTTTTGGGATACAACAGGCCAGACGAGGCTGGCTGGAAGCTGATGATGTGATCAATACGCAAGACCATGATAATTTAAAGAGACTTTTAAATAAAAACTGAATCGTCTTTTAATTTTATAAATAATTTTTATAAATAATTTTATATAAGAAACTTGTGTATAGCCAATAAAATCGTTATAATAAAAAAAAAGGAGGTAGCAAAACTATGAAAGCAGATGGAGATATTATCATTATTGCAAATTTAGGTGCTTTGGAAGCATACAGAGTAGAAACGATCGAAGGTACCGACCCTCAAGAGACAAGAAACGTAGCTGCAGGAACCCAAAAAGAGAGAACCAATTTAAGATCAATCACAAAAATTGATTATATCGAACCCCATATACGTATGTCTGATGATATGAGCGACCAGTTGGGACGCCGTGGACACAGCAGCGGCAAACCAGCAGCGGGAGAGGGTCATGGGATACAACTTCTCAACCAGCAGCGGGGAACCGCATAATATGGCTTTAGAGGAAGAGCGTCGCGGTATGCAGCTGATCGCTGATGATATTATCAGAATGGTTTCTGATGCCAAACCCCCAAAATGGCATCTCGCTTTTCCTCAGGAAAATCTGGACAGACTCCTTGAAATGATCGATACCAAAACAAAAGAGACCCTTGGAAAAAGTATCGGAAAGAATCTGGCAAATGCTCATGCAAAAGATCTACTCGCATTCTTTGAATAAGTGTGTTAGATAAACACACACAATTTTCAACACCCCCCCTTTATTCTTTAAGGATGGGGCAATGTTGGGCATCAGTGTTAACATCATGGTACCTGTCGGATATCTTTTATACGCCTATCTCTCTCTTACGCGTCTCTCTTCCAGCGTGTCAGGATTTATCTCTCTTCGTTCCCTTACGGTTGCACGGGACCGGTCATTCTTTCTTTGAACATCCTGTGTTCTTCTGTGTTCCCTGGTTACTTTATCGGTGTTTCTTGTCGAGCCTCTTTGCGTATCAAGCGTTCTTGTACGTTCTCTGGTCGTTGTATTGAAACTTCTCGTCGGAGTTCTTTGTATATCGCGTGTTCTGGTTGTCGTATTGATACTTCTTGTCTGGGTTCTTGGAACATCATAGGTTCTTGTTCTCTCTCTCGTCACCGTATTCGTCTGTCTCAGTGGAGTAGTACGATAGGTTCGTCTCTCATACTCTCTTCGTGTTTTATAATACCCATGCTGTCCGCTCACCGCTCTGTAGCGTCTTCCATTATAGTATCGGTAGCCGCTGTGATAGTAATGTCCTCCAGAGTATCTTCGTCCTTGATAGTAGTAGTACCCGTTCGAATACCTTCCTCCGTAATAGTATGTACCACCATAATAGTAGTAGGGCCTGTCATAGTAGTAAGGATAATTGTAAGAGAACATACTTCCTACCACTACCCCGGTTCCGGCACCGGCTACAAATGCCTCCTCCTGGGGAGTACATCCGGTGTTGAACAACATTGCTGAAGAGATTGCCGCGATCAGGGTCAGTTTTTTTGTTATAGTCTTCATATCAACTCCTTTTTTATATTATA
>JAQVHV010000101.1:3502-5223 GCA_028696055.1 Sulfurovum sp. | reverse complement strand
ATATCTTTTTGCAGCTCTTCCTCCGGGCTGTTGGATCGAAGCCTCACCTGCACCTTTTTGATATTGGAATCGATTGCGATGTTGTTGCTGAAAGGGTTGTGATAGGTGAGGGTACTGCCTGTCCCTTTGTAGGTGCTTCCCCCCGGAGTATCAGCCAGGTAATTGACGTTGACTTCGATGGTGATCCCGGTATCGACCACATCACCGATCAGTGTTGAGGTAGATTCTTCCTCTTTCATGGCAGTTTTGGCAGCCGTGATAAAATCATCGATATCATCCCTGTCTCCGCCATCCGGGCCTAAGTTCGCGGCTGTTGTGGTATTGACCACGCCTCCCAGTGAGTCTCTAAAGCGTCGGCTGCTGCTATCGGGTGTACCTGCTCTCCTTCCCGTGGGGATCGCTCCCACCACCATTTCATCCAGGTCATTATTTCCATTGAGGGAAGCAAGGATAGAGGCGTTCCTTGTGGGATCGGTATTGCCCTCATCCCAGTGGTGGGTAAGGATCATCCCGAGCTCTGATGCCGCAGACGCGATCGCTTCCTGCTGCAATCCGACATAGCTGCTCTGCGTTGCCGTGGCGATCAGCATGGGTGCGGACATCATCACGATCCCCAGGATCACGATCGCAAAGATCAGCTCGAGCATGGCAATGGCTCTTCTCATGCGCTTTCTCATTACCAGTTCAACCTTTTTGTCTCTGTACCGCTGGCATTGATATCAAGCACATGCCCAGTCGCACCGACCCCGGCCCAGCCCGCGTCTCCGGTAAAGCGCACCTTGTAGAAGGGATCAGGATCTGCGGTCGGGCTGCCCGCGTTGTAGATCAGCCAGCTATCGGTGGGTGCTGTCAGATTGATATCATAGGTGACAGGGAGTGCACCGCTCTGGTGTGTTACCCAGATCGTGTCATCCACCCCGTTTACGATATTGACATCATTATCTACAGAAGCGGTACCATCTCCCAGTATAGCGACAGGATCCTGAAGTGTAATATTCCCGTCACGCGAGCCTGTATTGTGATAAAGCGAGAGCCACCAGTGACTGAGGTCTGTTTGTCCTCCGACCTGGATTGTATCAGGGAAGAGTGGACAGGTCGGGAATACCTTGCAGTAGACCTGTACAGTGATCGGGGTTTTTGCCACGGTTCCTTCTACATCATAGAAGTCCTGGGAGGCCTTCGCGCGCCCGAAGAGGAAAATAGCATTGCTTTCAACACCGCCTACACCGCTTCCGGTCACAATTTTTTGCGTTCCGTTCTCTCCTGGATAGGTGGAGGCGACGGAGATATTGATATCGCTTACAGGGACACTGAAGGGGTTGACCGGCTGGTTGTTGTTGCGCTTGTAGTTGAAGAGGAGGCGCTGGCTCTCATAGGTGATCGTATGCGTCCCGTTGGCCTCATCGGCTCCTCCGAAACCAAGCAGTGTTTCATTCGGGATATCCTTGACAAGTATACTATTGCCATATTCATGTCTGTTGGCAGAGTTGGTCTCATCGGAAAGTTCTTGGATAAGTGTTGTATTCCAGTCGGTGACATTGAGATCCACGCTCACATTGTTTTCATAGAAGCGTGCTCCCTCTCTGAAGTTTTGTGTGATAGCACCCTGGCTGTTTTTGGCTGAGATGGTTGCCAGTACATGGGCGGACATATTGAGGTCATTGGAGAGGTAGGTAAAGTTGCCCTCGTTGTTGTGGTTCCTCAGGGTGATACCGGTCAGG
>JAQVHV010000101.1:0-3492 GCA_028696055.1 Sulfurovum sp. | reverse complement strand
GTTCTCTCCGCAGATATGGGTACCGTCAGGGATCGTTAGCATAATACCCTTCGCATTGGTGAGCGTACCGCCGTCACAGCCCTCCGGCGTGTCATCGCTGTCGACGCTCCCCCATTGTCTGTCTTCCAGTATGATATCTACTCTGCCTACGTCACTGAAGGTGATCCCCACTGTCTCGGTCTTTGCAGCATCATCTCTGTCTTTACTGATACCGTCAACAAACAGGAAATTGTTGTTACTGAAGCTTAATGTCCCATGTAAAATACTCTGGTTGTCTTCATCCCCATTTTTGAAAAGCAGGCGCTGTGCGATGGTGAGGTTATTGTCCTCCTGGTTATATCCGGTCGTATTGGTGTTATTTTCATTTTCTGCTATGACGGTGAAACGGTGGGTACTACCTGAGGTGAGCAGTCCGATATCCTCTCCGGATGGCGGGGTGATGCTAAATGCTTTTGGCCGGATCGCAAAGGCATCTGAGCTGTAGCACTTGCGCCATTTTGGATTGCTGTTGTCGATATTTTTACACAGTGCTATTTCGTTGCCGGAACACTCTCCGTCTTCAAGCAGGGTATAGGTGGTCCCGTCAAAGAGCGAACAGAAGGTGAAGCCCACGTGGACATTTCTGGATGCCAGCGAGACATCGGTATAGGTCTTGGTGATAGCCGTAGTGCTTGGGATCGATTTCGCTTCTACCCCGGTCTGGTCGGCATCAAGGTTGGCGATGGTGAGGGAGAACGTTTTGCCGGCGATCTTTGTAGAGATGTTCTTGTCATCAAACTTCCCGTCACCGTTGGTATCGCCCCGGAAAGTATCCCAGGCGTCAAAGGGGCCTGTCTGATAGGAGGGGGGGATATCCACTTCTCTACAGAGATCAAGCCGTATATTGTAGTTTCGGTTGGCATTGTCGGTATATTTCCCAAAGTAGATCAGTTCGCTAAAGTCAAGGAGATCCGCCGAGATAAAGGCTTCTTTATGCAGCTGGTAGTATACATCGGTCAGAATATAGGAGTGATACCCATCCCCGATATCATAAATGACATAACCGTTTGCGAGGCCTATATGCAAGCCCAAAGGAAGGTCTGCATAGAGAGCACTGCTTCTGTATGTACTTGTACCGGGTACATTGATGCCCTCTTTGTCTACCACCTCATGGTTGATTCCCAGGTCAATGTCAAGCAGTGATCTTTTGGCTTCGAATACCTGTACATTATCCAATGGTATGGGAGAGATATTTTTGATCGGTACATAAACATCCTGACGGAAAATAATTGGGAGCGAAATATCCAAGAGACCCAAAATACTGATCCCGTTCGGTCCTGTGGGCGGATCGTAGCAGAGGTCACACTCTCCCAGCCCGAACTGGTCGGCACCGTATTTGTTGTATTTGAACGTGAAACCGTTCCCACTCACATCGATACGCCCTTCCGCGGTGATACCGCCGTAAATTTCAGCATTACCGGAGTTGGCATCGATCGCTACATCCCCTTTCACATAGAAGAAGGCAGAGAGGTCACCGCCGCCGCCTCCCTGGCTCGAGAGACTCAGGTCTCCGCCTACAAAGAAAAAGAGCGAAGCCGCAGGATCGGAAAATGCGGCATTGTTCTTTGCCAGAGTGAGATCACCCTGGATGAAGATACGGACATTGCCTTTGGGTTCCAGCTGTAAATTATTTCTCGTCATATCCAGTGACCTGAAGTAGTAGTCTCCCTCTTCAAAGGTGATCACTTGGCTATTTGCGGTGAAATCAACATCGCCCAGCAGCATTACTTTGGTGTCGTTGTCGCTGTAGCTAGAGAAGGGATTGAAGCGGATCTTCTGGCCGTTTCCGTCAAATGTATAATTGCCGTACTCCAGATCAGTAAGCGTGATGTCTGCGTTTTCATTGGTAGTGGTGCTGTCTGTCGTCTCGATAAAGTCGTGGTCATAGCGGTTGACCGGCTCCGGCACAAAGTTACAGTTCCCGTTTTCAGCGATACCGTCTAGATCCTCACAGAGTTCAGATGTTGTCAGGTCAGTGTAGCATACAGGCGCGTTGTTATGGTCCTGAGAAAATTCGCCTGTAGGATAGGAGATCGTACAGCTGTTGAAGATCTGGTTTTTGCTGAGGGTCATATGCTCATAGGAGGTCAGGACACTCGGGAAGGTACCGCAGGTGTATTCGTTCTGGAACGGCGGGTTCGAAGAGATATCACAGCTATCGATACGGCCGCGATGGAGGATATTGTCCTTGATGTACATTGCATAGATCTGTGTACCGCTCAAATCTACATTGTCGCCGTGTTTATGGTAAATAGAGTGGTGGGGGTCATACGCGCTGTAATCGGGCATCGCATAGTGTATGACATCATGCAGAAGGGTTGTTGAGATCAGCCAGTCCAGCTCCAGACCCAAATTTCCCAGCCCATTGGTATCCGCATAAGCACACTCGCCGGAACCAATTTTGGATTGATCATCTATCCCGCAATCAAAATTCATCTGAATAATGTCCAGCAGACCGTTTGTGGCAAAAATGAGGTTTACCTCCGTCAGGTTCCCCTCTCCCTGATTGAGAATGGGAACGGTCCGTTTGTACATGTACGGAATATCATCGAGAGGCTCCTCTATGATCTCTCCATAACAGAGATCATTCGCATTTTCCGCAATAGGCATACTCTCCGCTTCATTGACTGTAATAACAAGAGTATCGGTACCTGTATCACCGTCATCATCTTCTACCGTCAGGGTGATCGTATGCTCCCCGATACTCCATGTGTCCGTAAAGATAGTAGGGGTTGCACCAGACCAGGTATGGCTCCCATCGCTCCAGCTCCAGCTGGCGATCGATCCGTCACTGTCAGAACTCCCGCTTCCGTCCAGTGTTACACTTACCCCTTTTATCACACTCTGATCGGGCCCTGCTACTGCTGTCGGAGGCGTATTGGCTACACCCTCTGCACAATGCGCCAACAAGAAACCCAATATACCAGGCTCCCAGTGGCATCCCAAAGGACTGCTGTTGCAGGTGGATTCATTAGATATGTCAGAGCAGACTTTGTCCCGGCATACGTCATTTTTGTACAAGTGGCCTTCCCAGGTACAGGTAGGGTAGCTTTCGCATTCACTTTCACGATCACAACTCCCCTCATCCGGACATGCACTGCAGGTCACTGTTGTAGCCGCTTCTACGATACCGGGTAGCGAAAAAAGTAAAAAGATTGATATTATCAGGCTTTTCTGTATGCCCGATTTTCTGAAAAACATAGCTAATGCCTGAACTCTATCTACCAAACGCTCTGATCCTCTCATCTGGGCTCCTTTGTCTACTGCTGTCAAGTGCTTCTCTATATTATACTATAAAATATCTATGGTATTAAGGTCTGTCAGCCGGGGGAGCCGCGTACGATGCCCTTGCGGGCAATCATGCAATGCAACCCGACCATCTCAGGGATGAGACCTAAAGCTTTCTGTGCTTCATTCAAAAAAGGTTTGGCGTTAACATTAATAATTTTTGAT
>JAQVHV010000022.1:16199-23091 GCA_028696055.1 Sulfurovum sp. | reverse complement strand
AGAAGGTCAAGTCTGCTGCGTACCGCCACAAAAAAACCACTCATCGTAAAAGCGATGATCCCGATATACTCCGCAACCTCAAACATCAATCGATAAACTCCACGACCTCTTCAAAAGGCCGACGTAGCTGTTCGGACTGAGGGTTGGCACGATAACCGAAAGGGACAAGGACCGCAACTTTATATTTACTAGTATCAAGTTGGAGTATCTCCTCGACCTTCGCTTTCTCCATCCCCTCTATCGGACAGGAGTCTATCCCCTCAAATGCAGCAGCGGTCATCATGTTTGCCAATGCGATATAGCACTGTCTTGCACCCCAGGCATAGGTCTTTTCATTACTGCTGAAGGTATCTGCCAGGAAGTTTCCGTAAAGTTCGATATAGGCTTCTATCCTCTCAGGCGGCAAAGGACGTCTGCCAAAACGTTTGGCAGGAGTACCGCTGCCCGGTCTGAGCTCCTCTATCGCCGAGAGGATCACCACAAGATGCGAGCAGGAAGTGATCTGAGGCTGATCCCAGCAGGCAGGTCTGAGCTTTGCTTTCAGTGCCTCATTGGTAATGACCAGGAACTTCCACCCCTCCTGTCCGAATGAGCTTGGGGATTTCCGCCCTGCCTCCAGGATATACCGTATCGTCTCATCGGGAATCTTCTTTGTCTCATCAAACAGTTTGCAGGCATGCCTGAAGTTTATTGCTTTCATAAACTCATTTTGCATCATTCTCTTTTCTCCTCACTATAGTATCATATCGCGTAAGATGCGTAAACACGCACCGATATTAAAGATAAAATATCAACCTATACGCTCAGAAAATTTCATTCGACAGTGTATCACAGAATCTATCAGAAGAGAAAGCAGATCAAATTTTTGTAAGCCCGGCATAACCATAAAAATCACTCAACCTGCTATTGATTTTCTAACAATCCTTTATTTTTATTAGAGCTTTTCTAAAGCTCCCATAAGAGCATCAAACGGTATTCTCTCTTGCTCGATCCGAAAGCTATTTATGCTAAAGTCTGTACAAAGCAGATCATAAACTTTTTTTTCATTTTCTGATAGATGATGTAAGGTTTTTGGATTTTGTTTTTGGGTTAACGCCACTCCCAAATATCGATACTTTGTAAAGCTTTCATAATCCATCAAAAAAGAGCGAGTTTGTGGATAATACCCTCGTAATTGTGAAAGTATCGCATACCCATCAAGGTCTATATCGCCCCAGTATAGTATCTCTTTGTTTAGAAGCCACGGAATATTTTTGAGCACACTTACCCCATACCCTTGACCAAATATCACTATAGCATTTTTAACTTGGGGAAAGGAAAGAGTGGTAATTTTGTTTTCAACGATAAAGACTTTTTCAGCTGGCATTTGTAAAGAGGCAAATTCACTTTTAGTCAAGCTGATATCGCTAAGATTATGTATAGCAATCGACTCATCAAGCAAACGAAATCGCACAGTAGGCTCCGGATATAAAAGAGAGTATTTTTTTTCAAAGGCATAGTTTGCGAGGCTTGCAAGAGATTCATCTTCATTGATATGTGAAAGTAATGTATCAAGGATTTTTTTATATTTTTCGATAAATTTGGTATCGACATTTACTATACTTAACTCTCTGATGTAGATATTTGGCTTTGGATTGTATTGCAAAAAGTCCATCACTGCCAAAAGCTCGTTCCATACATCTTCATACGCTAAAACAATAAAAGGCTTGTTAGCAAAAAGTGTTTTTAAAGCCGGATATTTATCTATGATAAGATCATAAGCAGAACAGAATCTCTTGTACTCATCTATTTTTTGAATCGCTTGCAAATATGATTCAAGATGTGGAAACACTATCTTAACAGGAAGTCGTTGTTTGCCCAAAGACCTATAAGCGAGCTCCCTATACTCCAAAGGCAATCCACTCTTTTCAAGCTTTTTTATCTCTTGTATTATATCTTGGTAGTTTTTTTGTATTTGGGATTCTTTTATTTTAGATAGTGGAATCTTTAAGGGGAAGATTGAAGTTGCCTTGATATAAGAGATAAAAATATCGCCTCTGTCATAAAAACGGTTGACCTTTTTATAAAGCTGTTCTACGTTATACATATACTACAAACTCTTTTTATTCTGATACTCTTCAATCTTCATACTAATAAGACTTGAATCCATCCCATCTTGATTGTGGACAAAATGGACACTGCTGACAAACGGCTCGATTACATTAATTTTTTGTTTTGGTGTAATGACAAGCATTTGGAGTTTGAGCTTTTCAAAAAGTCGCAGGGCGTATCTAGTAGACTCATCACTTCCTCTTCCAAAGGCCTCATCGATCATTACAAATCGAAACGATCTACTTTGTATTTTTTCATACTCTAAGCCAAACTGATAAGCCAGCGAAGAGGCCAGGACGGTATAGGCAAGTTTCTCTTTTTGCCCACCCGATTTACCGCCACTGTGGGCATAGTACTCCTTTTGGCTTCCATCACTGATGTACTTTTCGCTAGCGCTAAAATCAAACCAATTCCGTACATCGGTGACGGTTTTTCGCCACTTTTTATCCAGGTCTATATATCCCTCACGCCCGTTAAATCTGTCTATTAGCTCTTTGATTTGCAGAAATTTATGCTCATCATAGTTATTGTCACTATTGATGGCTCCAGTGGTAGCCAGCTTGAGGGATTCTTTGAAGGCTTTGATATCAGAGATATTCGATTTTTGTGCTAAAAGCTCTATGTAAGTTCCGTCGCTGTATTCGATATCCTTCAGGGAGAGATTGATAGTGTTTATCTTCTTGCTGATCTCTTTTGATTGTTCTTCAAGTTCAGCTTGTAAGCTTACGATCCCCTGGATCGTCTTTTCCTGTAAGAGGGATTTAAACTTTTTTTCCCACTTTGGAAGATTGTCTTTTTGCAAGACTTTCAGCCTTTTTTGGAACTCACTTAGTGATTCTATAGAGGTATCAAACTCTTTGGACTCTACAGGATATTTGGTGATATATCCCCCCATTTGTTCCAGTATCTTACCACTTGCTCTTTGAAGCTTTCCACTCATACTTTTAAGCAAACTCTCAAGATGCTCTCTGAGTCTATTTTGGGCTTGCATGATGGTGTTGAGATTTATTTTGTATTCTATGATTGCATTTTGCAAGCTTTGTAACTGCTCTTTTATCTCATTATCCATCGTGTCATTTGCGATAAGAAGTGTGGCATTTTCTAGTTCATACTCTCTATTTTCAAGTGTATTTTTTATACTTCCTATAGTGCTGAGTACTTCATCATATTTTTCTTTTTGCTCTTTATAAAAAAACTGTTTTTGTTTCATCATCTCCTGAAGCTGTTTGATAACATCGCTTGAACCCTCCAGCTCTTTTTGTTCAAGCTCCAAAATCTCAATCTCTTTAGAGTATTTGTACCAGTTGATAGACTCAAATCTTTTATATTGCAAAGCATCTCTTAGGTTGTCTCTTTTTTGCATGAGTGTGTCTTTTGCTCGCTCATTTTGCGAAATAGATTCCTCTAAAAATTTAAGTTTATCCTGAAGAATATCTGCTTGATTCTGCAAGCTCTCCAACTTGATAAAGTTATCCCACCCTAGTACCCACCTCGTGCTATCATTCATATCAAATCGATCATCTTTTTCGTGCCTTGAAAAGTTGGTCTTAAACTGTCCATGGATACTCAGAGCCTTTTTATACCGCCGAAACTCCCCCATGTTTTCTACACACGGTATATTAAATCTACTTAGCAATTCACTCTCAAGCCACACACAAAAGGGACTATCTACTCTAAGTTCCAGCTTTTGCAAAAGTGAGTCTTGTACATATTCATCTAGCTTGGTATAGCTTTTTTGTGAATCAATCTTTAGATATACCAGCTTTCCGCCCAGATGGGTATTTTCCACATAGTCACTCACCGCTTCATAGTACCTGCTATCTACGATAAGACAAAGGGCAAAGCTGTGAAGCACCCGCTCAATAGGCCCACACCACTGTTCATCGGTTACACTGATGAGCTCCCCCACAAAAGGAAGTTCTTCATTTTCTATCCCTAAACTTTGTGCCAGATCAGCACGGATTTTTGAGTTTTTGGCCGGGATATTTGAAGGATGCGTTTGAAGATAGATAATCTCTTCTTCAAGATTCTCAAGCTCTTTTTTCTTTTTCTCCTGAGTGATTGTATCTAAGTTAATAGCACCTTGAAGGGATTTTTCTTCACTTTGTATGAAGTCAAAATCTTTTTGAAGTGATTCCAAAGTGATTAAAAATCGATGTTCATTGGATACCGCTTGATATCCCAATACTTTGATAAGTGCATTATACTTTTGATTTTCTTCTTTGGCTCCTGCGAGAGTCCGGCTTAAAAACTCTATCTCTTTTTTGATAGTCGATATCCTGTCTCCACCGTTTTTTTGAAGCTCCACTTGAAGATCGGTCAAATCATCTGAGATCTTTTTCATGGTGTTATCAAGCTCATTTTTGATCGATTCTTTCTTTTGAAGCTCTATTTGCAGCTCTTTGATTTTATTTTCAAGCAATCCTTTGTGTTGCATAGCAAAAAATAACGTGGTTTTGTCTCTCAGTATCTCGGTGTCTGTTTGCTCTTGCACCAGCTTTTCGTAGCGTCTCCCCTCACTGTCTATGGGACTTAAAAGTGCTATTTGATCTTTGGCTTTAAGTACTAGTTCATGGGTATGGCTCAGATCTGCAAAGCTTAAGCATAGCTCATCGACCTGTTTATCGATATCATTTGATTCTAGCATATGGGTACGGATAAAATCGGTAAGATTTCCGATCGATTTAAGCGATACGGTTTGATAAAAAAGGTTTAAAGCCTGCTCATTTTTGATCCCCATAATACGACAAAAACTTTTCGAGTACTCTTTAAAACTATCAAAAACCTCCGTATGAGAAGTTTGTCTCAGGCGTTTTTTAAGTTCTCGTATATCACCAAAATTGAAAAAATCTTTTTGTATAGACAGCTTGTTGTGTGAAACTACAAAAAACTTATTCACCTGATTGTTTACCAGATAAAAAAACTGTGCCAGAGTGACACTCTCTCCGTAGCCCTCATTTTCAAATCTTGCTAAAAGCACCGTATAGTTACTGCTGTCTCTTAGTGCTATTGCCTTGGCATTACCAAAGTTTTCATCTTGACTTGATTTGTACTCCCCTACGATGTAGCTATAAAGCGTTCGCTCTTTGGTGTTTGCCCCTGCAGCTTTGTTGTAAATAATCTTTTGGTGAGGCACAAGCATAGTGGTCAAAGCATCGACGATAGTGGACTTTCCGGAGCCAATATCTCCCGTAAGCAGAGCATTTTGGCTCTCAAGCCCCAGCCTTACAATGGATTTATTGTATGTTCCCCAGTTATAAAGCTCAAAATGTTTCAGGCGAAATCCGGCAACCGTATCACTACTGGCAAAATCTAATTTTAGCTCCATATTTTGGCTTCCTTATACTCCTGCAGTTTTTCATCAAAGCCATCAAGCCACTGAGCATCCACAAAGGACTTAATGGCTCTTTGTATCTCGTAGCTTGTCTCATCGGTTTTGAGCTGTTTTAAAAATCCCAGCCCTTCTACTTTTTTGATCGTGGTTTCGATATCTTTTCGGATTTTGACCTCATTGAATTGGATATCCAAAAACAGCAGTAGTTGAGAGATGATATCTTCTTTGGAGACAATCGCTCTTTCATCCTCACTTTGAGACTCAAAAAGGGCGATTTTTTGTCTCAGCAGTACGCATAAGAGGGAGACTTTATAGCTAAGAGGTCGTGAAGCGATGAGCTTTGGCAACGCTTCATCTTCCTCTTCATAGACAATATTTTGCAAATAGGCATATCCATCATCCTCATGCACCACCAACTCTACTCCAATCGTCTCGAGATATTCAGCTATGGCATAGCGTGAACTTTCAATCATCTCAAAAAAAGCTTTCTCGTCATCTTTTTTGTAAAATATCCCTTTGAGCAATAAGATTATCGCTCTTTTTGCATCATTATTCATTTTTATCAAACTTTTCTAAAAACTCTTGGGAGTATAAATATCCACCCCATATTCACAACAATCCCCATCATTGGAGATAAATGCATCACATCCATTATCTTTGTCACAGACTACTCCTATGTTGCCTTTTGATTTATTGTACAATTTTTGTGATGATATATCACTATTGTGAACATATTGGCAATTTATCTTACAAACACTATCTTAGGCATCGATACCATCTTTGTCATCCCGTCAAAGTCTTCTATTTTCAGGCGTATCTTTTCACTATCTTCTACTCTCGCATTTTCAGAGTTTTTGGCAATACTTAAGTAACCTATGAGCTCAGCAATCCCCTTTTTAATCCCAAACTCACCCACGATATCCTCCATACTGCATTGAGACTTGTGAAGAAGGATTTTAGTGATATTTTTTTGCAAGAGCTCCTCATCGATAAAAAACTGATGATAAAAACTCTCAAGGTTGATATCGATATCTTTTTCCAGAAGTTCGCTTTGGAGTTTTTTCTCCTGACTCATTGTATGAAGTCTATTTTCAAAAGGAGACTTTATACTTGCACTACTGCCTTTGATAGTAAAAAGCTCTTTGCTTTTTGGTGGCTGAGATTTTATCTCCAAAGCGTTTTTTTCTATCGATTTACAAAGCTCTAAGATCCGCTTGTTATCCAACCACGCTCTATCATCGATAAATCGCCGTAGTTGTTCTATCAGTTTTAATGAGACAGAGGAGACTTTTTGTGCACTTTTAAGCAGCTCATATTTCAAACTTTTAAGCTTCTCATCCCTGTCAAACTCTTTGACTACCTCGTTGTTATAGAGATTTTCTATCATGTTTGAGAGTCGTTCACTTTTCCTTGCATCGGTCAAAAGCTGCCAGAAAGCAAAAAAACTTTTGCCTTGATCTTGGTTTC
>JAQVHV010000022.1:0-16189 GCA_028696055.1 Sulfurovum sp. | reverse complement strand
ATCAAAAATAGAATCAAGCACTTTCTCTTTACCCTCATCCCTTGTAGCGATTTGCTCCATGGCGGTGCTGTTAAGATCCCTGAAGTTATACTCTATCTCAGTAAAGTCATATTTGAGCTTTCGTGCCGTCTCTTCCAGCAACATAAAATGCTCTTTGATACGACTGCTATCAAAACGGATATCTTGCTTGGTTTTGATGGCATTTATCTGTTCATCTAACTTTTTCTTTTCTTTTTCAAGCGCTTTGATTCTCTGTTCATCATCAAAATTTGTCTCAAATTCAAGATCTTCAAGAAGTTCAAATATCACATTAAACTTTGATCTGCTTCCCACAAACTCCCTTTGCTCTAAGCTTTGCAAAAACTCTAAGGCTTTGGTAGTGTGAGTCGTGAGTTCATACAGAGGCTCATCATCGCTCCCATGATATTTTCTCAAGTATCCATTCGCATCACTACAAAATCCGTCAAGATACTCTTTTGCACTCCTTGGAAACATCCCCTCATAGCTAAGGTTAAGACTAAAAAGATAATCATCAAGTAAACTAAGAATGTGTGAATGAGGCAGAGTGATATTTTTCTTTTCTATGAAGGCATGATGAAAAAAAGAGACCATCATCGCAAGATTATCGCTATTGAGAAGTTTGATGGTTTTATTGTGATTTTTGAGATTTTGAAGGTATTCAAATGTCATAAACCTTGCCTTTTATATATAAAATATCCAAAATTATAGCGAAGACACATACTCAGCCGTCAATTCGATCTTGCAAATGGTCAAACATTTTTGGCCTCTGAAACGCTTGTTCAAATAATAAAATAAACCTCTTATTCTCAATGACCGATAAACCTTTTTTCCACATACGCCATCGCCTCATCTTTTGTCGTAAGCCTATCAGAAAGCTGCAGCTCGTAGACCTCATCGAGTATCTCTCCAAATTTTGCAGAAGGCTTTAACCCCAGAGCGATAAGGTCTCTGCCCTGGAGCAGGTTCTCCATAGGTCTGCACTCTACCTTCAGCTCCCTTGCCCTTTCAAGCAGCCACTCTCCCGCTATGTACTCTCCGCTCAGTGCCTCCGGTGTGGTCCGCCCCAGGAAGTCTGCCCTTGCCACCATGACCAGCTCCTCGATATTTACTTTGAGCGCGAGCTTGCGTATCGCTTTGTTGCCGGCATTGGCTTTGTAGAGTTGGGAGGGTTTGAGATGGTGCGCAACAAGCGGCAATATACTCTCGATAAAATCATGGGCATTGGTCAGGCGGTACATCATCGTCCTGGTCAGTTCCACTCCGGCTTCTTCATGCCCTATCGCCCGTATACGTCCGTCATCATCGAACGTCGTGGTGGCCGCCTTGCCAAGATCGTGGCAGAGTATCGCAAAGAGGTATTTGAGTTTCTGACTCTCCTCCATCTCTGCTCCCTGCTCCCTGCTCCCTACTATCTCTTCTGCCATCGCATCCACACACATCATTGTATGGACCCAGACATCCCCTTCGGGGTGGTATTTGGGATCCTGTGCAATTCCGATCAGAGCCTCAAGCTCGGGAAAATAACGCAGTACACCCAGCTCCTTCATCATCTCAAAACCGATTGAGGGTTTGCGGGACTTTAGCAGCAGCTTTTTCCACTCTACATAGATACGCTCTTTTGGAAGAGACTCCAGCATCCCTGAGGCTACCATCTCTTGACATAACATTTTGGTGCTCTCGGCCAGCCTGTACCCGAATCTTCCTCCAAACTGTACTGCCCGGTAGACACGCAAAGGATCTTCAACAAAAGTCCTCTCATCGATATGCCTGATCACCCCTTGACGGATATCCTCTCTGCCGCAGAAAGGGTCCAGAAAACGATCAGCTTCGATCTCATATCCTATGGCATTGATCGTAAAATCCCTGCGGCGCGAGGCCTCTTCAAAGCTCATAGAGCCATCCACTCTTACGTCAAAACCGCGGTGCCCCTCTCCGACCTTCTGCTCTCTGCGCGGCAGGGAGAAATCATACTCCTCCCCCTCGTAAGAGAACTTCAACACCCCGAAGCTCTTTCCTACCAGATTTACAGAACCAAAAGCGGAGAGTATCTCTTCAAGCGATTCCATAGAGGAGAGACCATAGACCTCGATATCATAATCCTTGATCGGCAATTCCAAAAAATGGTCGCGCACCGAACCGCCGACAATGATCGCACGGGCATGATGTCCGGTCAGGGTATGGGAGATGTTTCGGAGGATTTCAGGCAGCTTCATAGCGCTATTATAACCTAATCTTTTCACGTTAAACATACCTTCAATCGTATTTCGGTTAACCCTTCTATGGTATACCTCCACTACAAATTTCGAAAGGAGACATCTTGGAACCGAACCTAAACGATATGGATGACTACAAGCAACCGCTCTCTGAGACAAAGATACAAACTATTGCTATCGCGTTCTTAACGACCCTCATGGTTTATGCGGCCTTCGCCTACGGTATCAACACACTTGCTTGATGCTGCAGCCATCATTCTCATAAAACATACAGGGCAGCATATCTCGTATGCTCCCTGCACACTCAGCTATAAAAAAGGATTTTAATGAAATTCAAACTATTGATAATCTCTCTGCTATTGACAGGTACGCTTTTTGCAGAGTTTAAAGTTGGGGAAAAGCTCCCTGCTATCTCGCTTCCCGACCAGTTTGAAAATACCCTGCAGGTTGAAAGCACGGACAGACTGCTGATCCTGGCATTTGAAAAAGATATCTCTTCTGCGATCAATGACTATCTTAAAGCAAAACCGGCAGGCTACCTGAAGGAGCATCATGCAAAATATATCTCCGATATCAGTGCCATGCCCTCTTTGATCACCTCAATGTTTGCGATACCGAAAATGAAAAAGTTCCCATTCTCCATTATGCTGATCAATGACGACCTGGGCAAAGAGTTCGGCAAAAAAGAGGGCAGGATCACGGTTTACAAGATCAAAAACCATCAGGTCGATGCGATAGAGTTTATCGCACCCGATCAGCTTCCTGCACTCTTTCAGTCACGCTGAAACACTGAAGAAGAGGATGTGAGCCTCTCCTTCCAAAAGAGAGCGTGAAGGGATCGCTTTTCTAAAAAATGGGATCATCCCTTCTTAGATGATGGCTCTTTCACGCCTCTGATAGCGACAAATGCCCCTTCCTCATGCCCCTCTTTGATATCGGTTTTGACATCTTCAAGCGTTTTCCCGAAGAGTGTCTGGCAGGAGTTTATCTCTTTAAAGCCGGATTTTTCCAGAAGCCCGATCACCTCTTTTGCGCTAAAAAACGTCGCCTCTTTGTAAAAACGGCTTTCCCTCCGGTTTTTTTCATACAGTTTTCCCAGCTCAGAATGCTTCTCCACAAAACCGATGATCACAAAACCGCCCGGTTTCAAAATGCGGTAGATCTCCTTCAGACTCCGGAGCGCATCATCGACAAAACAGATCGTCGTTACCATAAGGACAAAATCGTATCTCTCATCCTTCACAGGCAGTTCTTCGGCAATCCCTTCAATCACCTCAAGCCCTTTGGATTGTGCGATTAGGGCCATTTTTTTTGAGGGTTCGATCCCTGTTCTGATCCCAAGAGGCAGGGCAAACCTTCCGCTCCCGATACCGATCTCGATACCTTTCTCAAAGGGAAGCAGCAGTGTTTGTATCGTTTTAATCTCCGCTTCGTAGAGTTCATGATGGGTTTCAAACCACGCTTCATATTCCTCGGAATACGCTTCAAATGCTTCAGTTCTCGACATGACAGATCTCTCCTTCCTGTAGGTTATTGTATCAATGTTTCTCTCAAAGGACGGCAGGTTCAAAGTGAAGTATTTTTTGCCTATACAGTTGATATGATCTGCATCGCGCTCATCGGGTTTATCGCTTAAAGGCCTGCACCCTCAAACGGACATAATCTGCATGCCACCCTTTGGAATCCTCATATAACTTTGGTTTAACAAGCATCCGGACCTCTTGGTTGAAAAGAACTCTCTCTTCCTCTCTCAAGTGGGATACGATACCGTTGGCAAATACATCCAACCAGTGGGCGATATCGTCTATCGGCGTAGGACGCGGGATCAACTCTATGTATCCTACTTGAAACCCGCAAGCCTCCAAAACACCTCTATACTCCTCGACACTTTGGAAATACCAGGGATTCTTAAACACTCCAAACTCAGGATGACGACGGAACACCTCTTCTATCGCCCCGACTACCGTACGCATATTCCCCTCTCCGCCAAACTCCGCTACGAACCTTCCCCTCTCTTTAAGTGCGCGATGAATATGTTTGACTGCGCTCTCACTCTCTTTGACCCAATGCAACACTGCATTGGAGAAAACCGCATCAAATTCGTTGATAAAGGGAAGTTCAGTTGCACTCATCCTATGTGCATCCAATCCTCTGGCCCTTGCCTTTTCAACCATATCTTCACTCAAATCCACGGCGCAAACTTTCGCACCGGATCTTTCTATCTCAATGGCCAACTTCCCCTCGCCGCACCCCAAGTCCAATATCTTCTCACCCTCTACGGGATCCAAAAGCTCAACAACCGGCAATGCCAAATCCGATACGAAGCTTGCGTGTTTGTTGTAGTGGTCTGCACTCCATTGGTTTGTCTCTTTCATTTTTTTCCTTTGTCATATATCTCTCTAAAATCGATACAAAGCCGTACAAAAGGCATAGTGCCCCTATAGGCAAAACTAAAATCTTAACAATAAATAATAAAATTTGAGAAAAATTACAGCAGGTGCAGCAGAAGGAGAGAGAGGCTTGAAGTGTGGTTTCCCGTTATATATGAAGTCGTTCTATCGTGATCATTCATGATCTCTCCTTTATAGTGTGATAGTAAGATTATATCCTTATAATGCTTGAATAAACCATCTGAAAGAGGCTTTTGAACCAGAGTGTCTAAGATATTATATTTAAAATGACCCATTTATGATTTCGCTTCAAAGAATAAAATTGACAACCTTCGATTGGCTGAAAACATCCCCTTGATTGTCTTCAACAGTTACATCAAATGTCAGCCGTTTTTTCCGTTTTTCAGCCAAAGCAGCATGCACATAGATATATCCTGCATCCAATGGAATGGATTTTAAGAACTTTGTTTTCATGGTTCGTGTCATATTTACGGGAGCGACCAGCAGACTTAACGGACCAACTGCATTATCGATGGCGGCATTTATGAAACCGCCTTGCATCGTCTGATACGGGTTTAACCAATCCTCCAGAACAGCTATTTTGACACAAATCGACGCTTCACTTTCATTATAATCGATAATTTCACTCTGCATGATTGTAAAGGAAGGCGGCGGCAATACCAAGGTATCTTCGCTCCCGACCTGCATCTTTTTATAAAGTTCTGTTACGTCTATTGTGTGTTTCACCAAGCAACCTCCATTTTTAGATATAACGTTTCAAATCACAGTCAAAAACGCGTATCAGGGTTTTGACTGGATTCCCCTGATCTGTTATATTCGTTGTCTGCATGCTCTCCGAATGATCTTTTTAATAAGATCATGATATAAAGCACCAAAACCACAGGCAGAGATAACCATTTCACAGATGCGGCAACCGAATGGATAAAAAAGAGCATTTCATTCATCGATGGATGATGGGTAATGTAGAGTATCTCCACACTGTTCTCAAGCCAGTCCAGCACCCCTGCCGTAAATGCGATACCGATACCGAACCGGTAGTTTGTATCTTCCAAGCCCCTACGGTGTAAAAGCCATGCAAACAATGAGGCAAAAAAGAAGGAGTAGCAGAAAGCATACAGATAATCATAGAGCATCGCGTTGACAAAACGTTCCGCTTTCAGCCCCTCCCACTCTCTTACTATTGTATCGGCATTTTCCAGTGTGAATGCCAGTTGAAGCCTGAGTACATTCAGACCGTTGTGATGGTCGATTTCGGCGTTGACCTTGAACATCACGAGATAAAACATGATGACTGTTACAACCGCAAAAAAGCCCAAGACCTTTCCCTGACGCAAAAAGTTTTGCATTTGATCTACTCTCTTTTTGACTATTGTACGATATTTATGGGCAATATGTCATTCACATATGTTCATCAGTGGGATTTTTTCAGACGGCTTAGATGCTGAGGCGTGATCCCCAGAAAGGTAGCGATATGATACTGGGGAACTTTCTCCAGCAAAAAAGGGGTCTTTTGCATCAGTAGATCAAAACGCTCCTGAGCGCTTTTTATCTGTCTCTGGATCACAAGGTCATGCAGGTAGCAGTATGCCTCCTGGGCCATGAGCTTTGTAAACTCTATTCCCTTTTCAGATTTGCCGGATAGTGATACAAGGTCTTCGTAAGAAACGACAACGGCCTCTGTATCCTCCAGTGCTTCTATCTGCATCGAAGAGGCTTCCTGGCGCACAAAACTCTTGTAATCGGTAATGAAGAGATTGTTGACAGTCGCATTTCGATCGTTAAAAAAGATACTCCAGGTAAAGTCTCTACCCTTTTCATCGATGGTGAAACCTCTGGCCAAACCACTGTTGATAAAATAGAGCTCTCTGCATATCTCTCCCTGATGCAGGATCACGTCACCTTTTTGAAATGCTTTGATGCTCCGTGTTGAGCGGAACAGCTCCCACTGGGCATCATCCAGGGGGATATAGCGTTCTACAAACGTTCGATATTTTTTAAAGATATCTTCGCTACTTTTTTTATCTTCCATTTGGCAGTTCAATCACCCCTTCCATATACTTCACGGCATACCCTTCTATCTCTACCCTGTCACCTTTCAGGGTACACCATACCTCACCGCCCCGTCTGGATAGCTGTTTGGCATTGAAACTCTTTTGATGCAAAATATCGCTCCAGTAGGAGACCAGCTGGGTAAATGCCGAACCGGTTACCGGGTCTTCATCGATACCGTACTTTGGAGCGAAAAAACGGCAGACAAAATCGTACTGACTACTCTTTGCTGTGATGATGACACCCCGTGCATCGATCGTTTTGAGTAGCTCAAGGTTTGGTTCTGCATGCATCACCTCTGCTTCGTTCTCAAAGACAAGGAGGTAATCCATCGCTTGATAACATGCTTTCGGCTTTATCTCAAAAGCCTCACTGATAGCCTCAGGCACTTTACACTCTACGATCTTTTGCAGAGGAAAATCCATCACAAACCTGCCCTTCTCTCTCCGCACCCTTAGTCCGCCGCTTTTGGAGTCAAAGAGGATCTCTTTCTCCACAACTCCCAAAAGCTCAAAAAGTACAAAGGCACTGGTAAGTGTCGCATGTCCGCACATATCGACTTCACTCAATGGCGTAAACCACCTGATATGGTAGTGCCCGTTCTCTTTGACAAAAAACGCTGTTTCAGAGAGGTTGTTCTCCATCGCGATCTTCTGCATGGTACAATCATCCAACCACGACTCCAGAGGTATCACCGCGGCAGGGTTCCCCTCAAATACGTTTTGTGCAAAGGCATCGACCTGGTAGATTTTCAGCTTCACGCTATCTCCTCCCTATAAACCGGTTTAAGTGCAAAAACCGTCTTCTTGATATCGCTTTGCAGAAGAGTGCAGGAGTATCTGTTACGTGAAGCAAGATTGCGTACGATGGAAAGTCCCAGTCCAAATCCGCTTAGACGGCGGTTTTTACTCTCCTCTACCGTAACAAACGGCTCAAATATCTTTTCATGCAATGCTTCGGGGATAGGTGCTGCTTCATTTTCAAAACAGATCGTATCCTCCCGGTTATAGATCCGTACCATATTGGAGGTAGCGTATTTCAGAGCATTGTTCAAAAGATTGAAGAGGAGCTTTTTCAAATCCACTCTGTTGAAGTTGATTTTCATCTCCTCGTCAACAGTATTGATATAAAACATGCCTTTACTCTCCGGTAAAAGAGGTATCACCTCCTCATCGATAAAGTTTTTCAGCTTCAATACTGATCTCTCCGATTCACCTTCTGTCGAACCGATAAATGTGAGGATATCGACACCTATTTCATCGAGAAAATCAAGTTCTTTCCCTATCTTGATATAAACCTCTTCATAATGATCGGGAGAGACAAGACCATCCTCCATCTCCTCAACATACCCTTTGATCACCGTTAGCGGTGTCTTGATATCATGTGCCAAAGAGATCAGGAGCTTTCTTAACGTTTCATTTTGCCGCCTGGATTCGTCAAGCAGGCTATTGATACGTTCTTCCAGTATATCGATATCACAGTGAATACTCTCAATCTCATTCAAAAACGCTTTGGGGGTATGGCATTTAAAGCCATCGGACCGGATAGAGGAGAGCCTGCCTTGGATATCCTCGAACAGCGTGATCAGATAACGCCCGAATAGATAACTGATCACTATCACGACAGGCAGTACGGCGACAACTGTCACCACGATCTCGCTCAGCATTTTCATACCGATGGGTGTATCGATGATCACAAATGTTGCAAAAACCGATATCGCAGCGATCAGCAAACCCGCAGCCGTGTAGAGGAGAATAATAAACGTTCGAATACTCATACCAATCTATACCCCATTCCACGAATTGTCTGTACCAACCCATCAGAGTGATAAACACGCAGCTTTTTTCTGATATGGTAGATATGGCTGTCTATACTCTGTTCATCGATCATTCCCAGGTCATTGTCATAGATCAACTGGGATAACTCTGCACGGGAAAAAAGTTTTGTCGGAGTCGAAACCAGTGTTGAGAGGATCAGGTATTCGCTCGGTGTCAAGGAGAGTATATTACCGTGCAGTATCACTTGCTTCAGGTCACTATCATCTATAAGATAAGGATGTTTACCTCTGACCTGCCGTGTCAGTTCCTCCCGGCGTTTAAGCCTTGCATCAATCTTGAGGGCCAACTCTTTGGGTGAGAAAGGTTTTGGAATATAGTCATCCGCACCATATCCATACCCTTTCGTTTTGAAACCTTCCGTATCCAAAGCACTGACGATCATCACCAGTGTTGTTCTGGAACGCTCCCTGATGGACTGTATGAGTTCAAAGCCGTCTATATGCGGCAGCATAATATCAAGCGTCACCAGATCATAGTAGTGTCTCTGGATGTACTGCAATGCCGACCGGCCATCTCCGGCAATATCCACTTCATAACAGTCCGGGTCAAGACGATGAGAGATAAACTCTACAATCGCCGCTTCATCCTCTACGATTAAAATTCTATACTTCATGCTTTCAATAGTGTTTTTGATAACGGGTAAATAACGCATCGTGATCATGCATCAGTGCATGACAGGCTACGCAACTCTGGATATCCCCTGTATACGGTGTATACTCTCCATCTTTTTTGATAAACCGTGCATATCCCCATCCATCACTCTCCTGACGAGACTGCTCAGTACGTATCATATACTCTACCCGCTGAATTTTATCTGCTTCCAATGCATTGGGGAACCGTGTCATATCTTTGATACTCCAACCGATTTTAACAATCCTGCTGCCCATCGGCAGCGGTAGCTTATCTAATTTGATCGCTTCAAAGGCGATCTCATTTGCCAGAATATACCGCAACTCATTTTTGTCTTTTCGATAGTGTGTCGCAACGATATGATAGGAGTCATACCCTTGAATCTCTTGAAAACCAAGTCCGCTTCCAGCCATTTTCAAATCAGGAAGTTGATTGACTTCCCCGGAAAAAGCAAACATGCTCACCACCATCATACTCATATATATCACTTTTTTCATCTTATCTCCTTCGATATGGGATAAGAAGAGTATAACGCCCCAATATGGAGATTCTCTGGAGAGAGACAGAGTCACTGCAGTAGTGTATCAAAGATAGCTATTGCAGCAAGTCAGCCTCCTGGAAGATCCGACAGATCTTCTCTGCCGCCATCAGCAGATCCTCTTTTGTATGTTCCGCCGTAATGGATGCTCTGAGGATCGCCTGTCCCGGCGGAACGACCGGAGGGAAAACAGCGTGGATGTAGAGCCCGTTTTCCTGGCATTTTCTTGCCAGTATTGCTGCCAGGTTGGCATCTCCCACAATGATCGGGACGATCGAGGTCACACTTTTTTCACCGAGGGGGACACCGCGGGCCAGAAGCGCCTCTCTGAAAACCTCTGTATTGGTATGCAGACTCCCGACGAGCTCCTCTCTCTCACTTTCAAAAATCTCCAGTGACTTCAGTGCGACCGAGACCATGATCGAGGAGAGTGCTATGGAGTAGATAAATCCCCTGGATTCATGTTTAAGGTAATCGATGATCTCTCTGCTCGCTGTGACATAACCCCCGCCGGCAGGTATGGCTTTGCTCAGTGTCGACATGATAATATCTACATCATCAGGATCGATATCAAAGTACTCAAGAATACCCCCTCCCCTTTTCCCGAGCACAAACATCGAATGGCACTCATCTACCATCAGGAGTGCACCGTATGTTTTACAGAGCCTGATGATCTCGGGAAGGTCTACCACCTCACCGCTCATACTGAAAACACTGTCAGTGATGACAAGTATTCTCGAACTCTCCGGGACACTCTTCAGTGCTGCCTCCAAACTGCCCGGATCATTATGCTTGTATCTGATCAGTTTTGCCTGCGAGTAGATCGCTCCATCGACAATACTTGCATGGTTGAGCCTGTCAGAAAGGATATAGTCATTTTTACCCACAAGTGCAGCGATCGTGGAAAGATTCGTAAGATATCCGCTGGTAAGCAGCATGGCGTCCTTTTTTCCATGCAGCGCTGCGATCTTTTTCTCCAGTTGTGAATGAAGTTCTGTTGTTCCGGCCAGGAAACGCGAACCGCTCATCCCTGTACCGAACCTGCTGACTGCATCCACTGCCGCCTGATTGATCCTCGGGTCACGATTGAGCCCGAGATAGGAGTAGCCGCCAAGCATGAGCATCCTTCTTCCGCTGACCATCACCCATCCGGGTTCAAGTTCTCTCTCGATCTCCTGAAACCATGTATAGAGATCGTTTTTTCTCAGATACTCAATATCCCAATGTGTCTTCCATGAAAAATTCCGCTCTTTCATTCTCTTTGTCATCTTCTCACCTTTTAAGATATAATTAAAACAACTCTTTTAATAGGACATTTGTCTTATTCTAGGACAATTATTCTTAAATGACTTTTAACTTTAAAGGGAATCAATGAACGCCAGGGATTTTTTAAACGCTGTCAAACAGGAACTCAATTTGGATACGGATGAAGAACTTTCAAAGTGTTTAGGGGCTTCAAAACCTTCTCTTGACAAGTGGATTCAACGCAACAGAGTACCGGATAAATGGAAACTCATCATCAAGGAACAGGTGGAAAGAGGGTCAAAAAACCGCAACCAGATCAGCGTTGTAGGCGACAATAACCATAGCAGTATCATCAACGGGGATATACATATCAATATCTCACAGTTTGACCACAAAGAGGATATCGAAGAGATCATCAGACTGCTCCCCTATGCCCCCAGTAAGTTTTTGGAACAACTGAAGATAAGACTCAAAACCTTTGAAGAGCTTTCGGATCTGTAAAACTCTCAGAACAATGGCCTAGAGAGACTGATTCAAAAAACTTTGAAGCGCAGTGATAAATCCCTGAGGGTTTTCCAGCATACTCATATGGCCGCAGTGATCCAGAGAGACAAATGTGCTGTTTTTTATCCCCTCTCCCATTTTTCTCATCTGATCGGGGGAGATGATCTTATCCTCCTCCCCAGTGATCAGCAACACTGGAATCTGAGCATTTTTCAGGCTTTGAGTTGTATCTGTCCGGCCAAGCATCGCCAACAGCCCACCCTTGATCCCTATAGGGCTGAAGCGAAGGATCCTGGTTTTCCACTCTTCGAGTTTTTGCGCTTTTTTTTCCCTGTAGGCATCAGTGAAGGCAACAGAAAAAAAGCTATCCAGGAAGGGTTCTGTCCCCTCCTCATCGATACCCTTGATAGCGGCGGCACGTTTCAGCCTGGCCTCATCATTGTCGCTGAGGGTTGTTGTATTTGCAAGGATGAGTGCTTTGTATTTTGCCTTATCTCTTTCATGTGCCCTGAGTGCGATATATCCCCCCATAGAGAATCCGCAGAGGATCGGATCTTCCAACTCAAGCACAGAGATCAGTTGTTCCAGGTCATCCACATACTGCTCCATCGTAAACTGTCCCGTACCAACTGCCGAACTGCCGAAACCCCTGATATCATACGATATGCAGTAGTATCTCTCGGCAAGTGCTGCTGTGACCTCATCCCACAGGGTATGGTCATAGGGAAACCCGTGAATGAAAACAACAGGCTGATTGCTGCGATCACCGTAGAGGTAAACCGATACACCTTCTATCTGATACATCTTTACTCCTTCTGATCCTACTCGACCAATAGATTTGCCATCATCGCCTGATCTTCATGTTCGAGGATATGGCAGTGATAGACAAAGAATCCGGGCATCGTAAAGTGCACAATGATACGAACCGTCTCAAACGGCATCACGATCACGGTATCTTTCCACCCCTTATCTGTCGGAAACGCTATCTTTCCGTCCCGGTCAAGTACCTGGAACCTTACCCCGTGCAGATGGAAAGGGTGTGCCATATGCACACTGTTTTTGATCTCCCAGATCTCCGTGGTACCAAGTTTCACCTTCTGATCCACCCGGTGCATATCATACGGTTTCTGATCGAGTGTCCAGATACCCCCGGCGATGATCTCCATTGTGACCGTTCTGGTATTGACCGCATCGGAGGCTTGCATGCGAGGGATCGGGATCAGTTTCTCAGGAACTACCTGCGTATCCTGGATCTTCTCGGTCACATGGAACTGCATGATATCCATCGGGGCATCGAAAGCCGGATAGTCCGGATGCAGCGTCAGGTTGCTTCCTTCCTTGAAGCCAAGGGTTTTCAGTGTAACCTTGTCACCGGGCGCTTTGTCTTTGAAATCCACGATGATATCAACACGTTCCGCCACACTCAGAATAACACTCTGCACTGTCAGAGGCTCTTCAAGCAGCCCCGCATCCGTTCCGATCAGCGTGAACTCCCCGATCGTATCAAATGCCAGGTTATAGGTTCTCACACTTGAAGCATTGAGGATCCTCAACCTGTATTTTCCGCTCTTCACCTCATGATAGGGCAGCGGTGTGGCATTGACCAGTATCACATCCCCCAGCAGGCCGTTGTTGTCCTGGGGAACCTTAGGGTCCTTGTAGCGCAGTTGTCGTTCCTCATCAAAACGTTTATCCTGGATCATCAAAAGCAGTTCGAACTCCCCTTTCGGAAGGTTAAGCTGCTTCTCCTCCTCATCCTCGATGATATAAAACCCTGCCAATCCTTCATAGATCTCTTTTCCCGTTCTTCCGTGAGGGTGGGTATGATACCAGAAGGTACCCGCACTCTGCTCTATAGGGTAGTGATACTGCTTTGTAGCACCAGAAGCGATCGCATCTTTAGGGTGTCCATCCATCTCTTCGGGGACGATCAGCCCATGCCAGTGGATGATGGTCGGATCAGCAAGATTGTTCATGAAGTCCAGATCAAACACCTCCCCTTTTTTGATACGGATCGTCGGATTGGGCAGATCCCCCTGAAAGGTCAATACTTCCGTCTGGGCATCAGGGAAGATATTCACTTGGCTCTTTTGCGCGGTAAACGCAGCCTTTTTGAGCTGAGAGAAGTTCACTTCAGCGGGGATTTTGAGTTTTTTGGTGAAAGGTGTGATCTTTTCAGGGATCTTCTCCTCTGCTTTGGGAGGTGTCACAGCTGCCGGAGAGGCGGAAGCAGGCTGCTGGGGTTTGCGCCCATTCGTATCAGTGCGCTCTTCGCACCCCGTCAGCAGATAGGCAGCAGTAATTGCCGAATAGTTCAAAAAGTATCTTCTATCCATCTTCCACTCCTTTGATTTCAATATGGACCGACATCTGTTACTTACCTCTTACAGTACATTCAAAGATGACCGAATGTTTCAATTTTGAGATCTGTTTTGCCTATCATATAGCATTGGTGTGTAAAGCATGTGTATCCGCTGAGATATCCTGAACTACACATACAATACACACTGGTTAACTATTATAAAGAAGAAAATAAAAGGAGAAACTATGGAACATAAATTAATGGAACTTCCCTTTGACAAAGATGCATTGGAGCCCATACTCTCGGCTGAGACACTTGAATATCACCATGGCAAACACCATCAGGGCTATGTCAACAACCTTAATGCACTTATAAAAGGGACAGAGTTTGAAGAGATGCACCTTGAAAATATCATTCTGGAGTCCGAAGGGGGTATCTTCAACAATGCCGCCCAGGTTTTTAACCATGACTTCTACTTTAACGGTATCAGCGGCGAAGAGACCAAACCTTCCCACCATCTGCTGGAGTTGATCAAGAGGGATTTTGGCTCGCTTGAAGCATTCAAGGAGACCTTTCTGGATACGGCGGCAAAACTCTTTGGCTCAGGCTGGGTATGGCTCTCTTTGAATGACGGTGAAGTGCTGGAGATCGAAGCGCACTCCAATGCAGGCAATCCGCTTCTGCGCGGGCATACGCCCCTGATGACATGTGATGTCTGGGAACACGCCTACTATATCGACTATAGAAACGCAAGGGCGGCGTACCTTGAAAAGTGGTGGGAATTGATCAACTGGGACTTTGTCTCGCAAAACCTGCTGAAGTTTGATGAAAAGAGAACAGAACATATTACCCCCTGCAACGACAACAGTGAGCTCTGTGAATATATCGATGCGCTTGACAGGGCAGATCACAGCAATACGTAATATCCTTTCTCCTAGAGAGGCTGCCGCCTCTTAAGAGGGGGGGGAAGAGAAGGAGTCAGTTATGCCTATGCATCAACACACAGTCTCTCAAAACCACTCCCGCCATACCGATACCCACACCACACACGGCCACACGTCAGGGCATAGTCATCATATGCATGATTTCAAGAAGAGATTTATCGTCTCCCTGATCGTTACGATACCTATTTTGCTGCTCTCCTCTATGATCCAGGAGTGGTTCGGGTTTGTGATCACTCTTCCCTATCAGAATACCATTGTGCTCCTCCTCTCCTCTTTTGTCTATCTCTATGGCGGTTGGCCGTTTCTAACGATGATGACCGAAGAGATAAAGTCGCTCAAACCCGGCATGATGACACTGATCTCTATGGCAATCACCGTAGCCTATTTCTACTCCGCTTCCACACTCTTCTTTCATCAGGGCAAGGCGTTTTTCTGGGAACTTGCCACACTGATCGATATCATGCTGATCGGCCACTATATCGAGGCGAAAAGCCTGCTCTCTGCCAGCAGTGCACTGAGTGAGCTGGTCAAACTGATGCCGCAGCAGGCAGTCAGGATCAGACCCGACGGGAGTCAGGAGGAGGTGACCATCGAAGCCCTGCAGGTCAATGATCTGATACTCATACGTCCGGGGGAGAAGATACCTGCAGACGGTATCGTCAAAGAGGGCGAGAGCATGGCTGACGAGGCTTTTTTGACAGGAGAGTCAAAGCCTGTCCATAAAAAAACGGGAAGCAGTGTCTTTATGGGAAGTACCAACCTTGACGGTGCGCTCAAAGTAGAGATCAGCAAAGAGGGAAAAGAGAGCTACCTTTCCCAAATGCTCACCTTGGTGCAGGAAGCATCCAGAAGCAGGTCTCATACCCAGGATCTAGCCAACAGGGCGGCAGGATGGCTCTTTTATCTCTCGGTCAGTGTTGCAGCAGTGACCTTCGCAGTCTGGTCGATGCTTACCTCAGCCGGTGACTCCGTGCAGAAAGCGATCACTGTGCTGATCATCGCCTGTCCCCACGCGCTGGGGCTGGCTGTGCCTCTGGTGACTGCGATCTCAACTTCCCTGGGAGCCAAAAAAGGGATACTGATACGTCACCGTGAAGCCTTTGAAAAACTCCGCGATGTAGATGTGATATGTTTTGATAAAACAGGGACCCTCACCGATGGTAAGCTGAGTGTGACTGAGGTCTACGCCCTGGAAGATGAAGAGAAGATGCTTCAGTATGCCCTCTCTTTGGAACAGAACTCTGAACACTCTCTTGCAAAAGCCATTATTGATCATGCACAAGAACGCCGGATAGAGCCGATACCGGTAAAAGCGTTTGAAGCGTATCCGGGTATAGGTGCCAAAGCCAAGATCGGGGGGAAAACGGTGATGATCGGAGGTATGCAGCTTTTGGAAAAAGAGTCACTGGATATCCCTGAACCGATGCATAAATACGAAACAAAAGAAGCAAGCAAGGTATGGCTGGCAGTCGACGGCAAGATTCTGGGTCTGTT
>JAQVHV010000100.1 GCA_028696055.1 Sulfurovum sp. | reverse complement strand
AGGGGAGTCTCTGCTCTTCTTCGGGATTTTCCTGCCGCACCAAAGCTTTTTTCTTGGTCTGAAAAGCACTGGGGCGCATACGGGCGGAGCTTTTCAGTACGGCGGCGGCGATCACGCTTCCTCCGGGCAGAACCCAGAGAACGGTAAGGGTGCTGATCTTGACGATATCGAGGAGCTGGGCACTGGCTTTTCTGTACTCGCCCTGTCTGATAAGTGCGGGGATCTCTATGGTCTCTCTGTATTCAATATGCAGACCGCGCTTCATCTTCTCGACAAAGACCAGGAGTTTTCTTTTTCTGTATCTCATACAACCTGTCTAATTTTTTTGTTATTTTATCATCTCTTCAAGTAACTCTCGATGATTTTCCAATTTTTCACCATTCGCATCACCTCGTCACTTTTGACCCCGTAACTTTCAACGCCAGGATTCTCAAGGATAGATCGGTTTCCTAAAACAACTTCACCGTTATCTTCATACCGATCAAAGGTACTCATATCTGAAGTAGATGACAAACCTGCAGAGCAATACCCCAAAAACCGCATAGACCGCCAAAGCATCAAATCGGTAAAAGAGCATACCCAGTACGATACTTAAGAGCAGAAAGCGGACGGGGAATGTGAAAAAGAGCGGTATTTTATGCGCTTTTTTCAGATTTTGAAGCTGGAGATAGAGGTGAGTGAAATAGAGAGATCCGACCAACAGACCTGCAAAAAATAGGAGTAGCGCTTTCATTTTTTATAAAAAAAGACTCTCCAGACAGAGTAGAGGGCGACAAAAAGCCCCAGAACAATAAACGTGATCGTCCATGAGAGCATACCGTCTTCCATTTTATAATGCTTGTCCAGATAGTTTCCAAGATAACCGCCGAGCACCATCGGCAGGACGATCATCCAGCCTATCGCCCCGATGATCATCACCTTTTCCCAGCTAATCCCTTTTTTTCGCCATTTCTCCAGCCATGATGCCTGTTCTTCAATACGCTTTTGAAACTTTTCGCTCTCTTTTTTTCTATCCAAGATCTCTCTCCATCTCTATCAACTTTTTGATAAATGCTTTCTGCAGATTTTCTATGTTGTCCCGAAAGAGCCGCTCTTTCTCCTCCTGTGCCTTGAAGGAGCGTTTGATCATCTCCAAAAGCTCGCCGACCTTGTCGCTCTGTACGAACTCCTTGGCTGTAATGGTAAGCGCATTGCCTTTAAAAGAGAGTACACCGCCGTTAAACGCATAGTAGTGCTCCCTCTCTTCTATGACCGCGATGGCAATAGAGGGTTCCAGCGTGGTAAGAAACTCTATATGTCTTGGCAGGATACCAAATGAACCGCTCCTGTCTTCGGCCCTGAAAAAAGAGATATTCTCTATGGTCTCTACTGCCTGCGGCGTGATGATCCTGGCGTCAAAGGTTGATCTCATCGATCGCTCCTATCATATAGAACAGGGATTCATCCACCTCGTCCATCTCGCCGGAAATGATCTTTTTGCATCCGCTTATCGTATCTGCCAAAGAGACATTTTTGCCCTCTCTTCCCGTAAAAGTTTCAGTGATAAAAAACGGCTGTGTCAAAAACTTCTCAAGTTTCCTTGCTCTCATAACGGTCAGACTGTCCTCATGGCTGAGCTGTGCCATACCGAGCATCGCGATGATATCCTGCAGCTCTTTATATTTTGCAAGGATCCCTTTTACCTCTTTTGCAACACTGTAGTGCTCCTCTCCTATGATCGAGGGATCAAAGAGTTTTGAATGGGATTCAAGCGGGTCGATCGCAGGATAGAGCCCCTTTGATGCCTGCGAACGGGAGAGTATGACAGAGGTATCCAAATGGGCAAACACAGAGGCAACACCGGGATCAGTGATATCATCGGCAGGTACATAGATCGCCTGTACCGATGTGATCGACCCCTCTTTGGTCGAAGCGATGCGCTCCTCCAGATCAGCGATCTCGTTGGAAAGGGTCGGCTGATACCCGACCCGGGAAGGAACCCTGCCGAGCAGGGTTGAGATCTCCTGCCCGGCCTGGATAAAACGGTAGATATTATCGATAAGCAGCAGTACATCTTTGTGCTCCTCGTCCCGGAAATACTCTCCCATGGTAAGTGCCGTCAACGGTGCTCTGAAGCGGATCCCGGGAGACTCGTTCATCTGCCCGAAAACCAGAATGGTCTTCTCCATGATGCCGGACTCTTTCATCTGCTCATAAAGCTCATGCCCCTCTCTGATCCTCTCCCCTACCCCGGCAAAGAGAGAGATCCCCTGATGCAAAGAGATGGACTTATAGATAAATTCCATCAGCAGGACCGTTTTTCCGACACCTGCCCCGCCAAAGAGCCCGACTTTCCCCCCTTTGATAAAAGGAGAGAGCAGATCGATGCACTTGATGCCCGTTTCATAGATCTCGATACCGCCGCTCTGTTTGGCGATCTCCAGAGAGGGGTTGTGAATAGAGTGTTTTTTTGAAAAGCTGTTCTCTTTGCCGTCTATCGCAGCACCAAGGGCATTGAAGACCCTGCCCAGCGTCTCCTCTCCGACAGGCACTTTTATCTTTTCGTAGGTACGCTTTACCTCCGTACCCTTTTTTACACCCTGCATATAGCCCAAAGCAATCGCGCGGACTGTATGTTCATCCATCTGCTTTTGCGTCTCAAAGTAGAGCTTTTGATCCCCCTCTTCCAACACAAGTGCTTCATGGATAAAAGGGAGCTCTTCTGTAAAATAGATATCACATACTGTTGAGCTTAAGGCTATGATTTTTCCGCTCATCCTCTATCTTTCTTTCAAACTTTTACTTTTATCCCATTATAACTAAATCTAAAATGAATACTTTAATCTTTTCTAAAACTCTTTTATCTTATCATTTATAAAAGAGCCATAAAGCACCCCTGAAGGGACCACTATGATTGAAAATGTTTTTCCGAAAGTTCTGTTTGAACTCAAAGTCGCAACACTTGTCATTCCTGTCACGGATACCGTAGTGACAAGCTGGCTGATCATTGCTGTATTGGCGCTTATCTCTTATCTTATCAGCAGGAGACTCTCGATCTCAAACCCCTCAAAGCTGCAGCTTTTTGCAGAGAAGATCGTCATTGCCATCAAAGAGACGCTGGAGTCCCCTGCGACTATCCCTGCCTGGACGCTGGTACCGCTCATCGGTACGATATGGATCTATATCGGTTTTATGAACCTGATATCGGTCATTCCCTATTTTCACAACCCCACAAGAGACCTGAGCACGACGGCTGCACTCTCTGTCATTGCATTTTTTTCGATCCACTATTACGGTATCAGATACAGTGGCTTCAGGGAATATATCAAAAGATATATCGAGCCTTCAGTGTTTCTGCTGCCATTTAATCTCTTTGCGGATGTTTCAAGGATCTTTGCGATGGCCATACGGCTTTTCGGCAATATGCTGAGCTGGGAGATGATCGTTGCGATCCTAATCGCTCTTGTGGGCTTTTTGGTGCCGGTGCCTATGATACTCCTCAGTATCGTGGGAGATGTTCTGCATGCCTTTCTTTTCGGGCTGCTGACCTATGTCTTTATCATCGGCGGTATCCAGGCTGAAAAACTTGAAGAGAGATCCTAAATCAATCTAAGGAGAAAAAAAATGGATGGTATCACTATAATCGTTGCAGTATCGATCATTACTGCCGGTCTGACGATCGCAATAGGTGGGTACGGGCCTTCACGCGGTGAAGCAGATGCGCTCACGAAAGCCATCGAGACCATAGGAAGACAACCCGAATCGGCCAATGAGATCACCCGACTGCTTTTTGTCGGTATGGCAATGGTGGAGTCCGTAGCGATCTATTCACTGGTCATCGCACTGATCATTCTGTTTGCCAATCCGTTATTGAGCCTTGTGGTAAAGTAGAACGACATGTTTAACTGGTGGACCTTTCTGTTTCAGACGATCAACTTTTTTGTTGTCCTGTATATTCTCTATAGACTCTTTTTCAATCCTTTGAAAACTATGATCCAAAAACGGGAAGAGAGTCTCAAAAAGCGTCTGGAGGCGCTGCAAACCGGAGAGAACGAACTACGGGAGAAAGAGCAGCATTATCAGGAGAAACTCAAAGAGATAGATATCCTCAAAGACAAAGCCTTCGATACCGCGAGAAAAGAGGCCGAAGAGGAGAAAAGCCGTCTCCTTGAAAAGGCAGAGAGGGAGCTTGAAAAAGAGAGAGAAAAACAAAAAAGCATACAGGCGCATGAGAGAAAAAAGATCGACAGCGCCATCAAGGAACAGAGTCTGCGATTCAGTCTTGATTATATCGCTAGGTTTGCAAGGGAGCTGATAGATGAGAGTATGCATCAAAAACTGATCGAGAAATTCCTCCATGCACTCAAAAGTGAAGAGAGAGAGGAGGAGATCGAAGCGCTCAAAAAAGAGATAGAACCCAAAGCGTTTAAGATCAGACTCGCTACACCGCTAAAGATAGAAGAGCAGACCATGCATAAGATCAAAAAAGTGCTTGGAGATATCTTCGATACCAAAGCGGTCACCATAGAGACCTTTTCCGATGCCTCTCTCATAGGCGGTATCAAGCTGGAGATAGGGAACAGGATCATTGACGGTTCGATCGCACAGGTACTGGCACAGCTGCAGGATGAAGCTGAAAAAGCGCTACAGGTAGAGCAATAATGGACACAGAGACATATATCGAAGATACATTTAAAGAACTCTACCGTATCTCTCATCAGTTTAAACCGGAATTTACCATCAAGGAAGAGGGGTATATCTCCAGGATCAGTGACGGTATCATAGAGGTGAGAGATCTCTCTCATGCTGCCTATTTTGAACTTCTGAAGCTGCCCGACACGCTCTTTGCCCTGGTGCTGAATATCACAAAAGATTCCGTACAGGCTGTTGTGCTGGGTGACTATACCTCTTTGAATGTCAAAGACAGAGTCACCTGTACCGACAGAAGTGTCTCCATCCCCGTGGGTTACGAGCTGTTGGGACATGTGATCGATCCTCTCTCAAAACGGATCGATGAAAAAAGGGAGATCAGGACAAAAGAGTATTATCCGATCGAAAAAGAGGCGGTCAAACTGATAGAACGTGATTTTGTCAAAGAGCCGCTCTATACCGGTATCAAGATCATTGACGCGATGATACCCATAGGAAAAGGGCAGAGAGAGCTTATCATCTCGGATGATTCTTTGGGAAAAACCTCCATCGCAGTGGATACCATCATCAACCAGAAAGATAAAGATGTCTACTGTATCTATGTCGCTATCGGGCAGAAAAAAGCACAGATCGCCAGAGTGATCAATGAGCTGAAAAAGAGTGGCGCACTGT
>JAQVHV010000021.1 GCA_028696055.1 Sulfurovum sp. | reverse complement strand
TGGAGGCACCAAAAACTACGGCAACAAAGAAGAAGAGGTCATCAGGATTCGGATAGAAATAGGCAACGATCCAGATAAAAGCGGCCCAGAAAAAGGCACTGTTGGAACGAAGGCCAAAGAGTCTCATCGCTTCAAAAAAAGCGATGATATACACCACTCCCAGAAATGCCCAGGTGAGCGTAAAGCTGTCGATCAGCCCAATAACTAAAACAAGTGCGATGAGCCCTACACCGGTGATCAAGCGCTGTTGAAACTCTGAGAGGTTTTGTATCATAATGATTTCCTGATGTTAGTATGGCTATATTATAGCAAATGGTGAGTTATACTCTGATTTCCACACCCTCTTTGGTGACATGGATGGTGTTGTATTTGTTATAGAGCACATTGGAACCCTCCTGGAGTTTGACAAATTTGCGTTGCGTATAGTCGACTTCGTAATCTCCCGGGTTCTTGACGGAAAAATCAACACAGAGTTTGGCTGCGGCCCGGATGACCGATTCGGGCAGATTTTGTTTGTCGGTGCGGATAATGACATGGGAAGAGGGGATGTCCCGTATATGCATCCAGACATCGTTGGCCTTGGCAAGCTGGAGCAGTTTTTGGTTTTCGGTGCTGTTGCGTCCGACCAGTACCTTGTAGTTCTCGATCCAGAATAGTTCCCCCTCTTTGAGTTTCTCTTTTTTCCGCAGGGATTTGGCACGCTTGGGTACAAGAAGTTCGAGTTCATAAGGGGTGCGGGCCTGTTGCAGGGCATAGCAGATATTCTCATAGAACGCTTTTTTGCTCTCCAGGTTACCCTTTTCGATATGGATGTTTTTGGCTTTGTTCCTGGCACGCTTGGAGAGGTTGAAGTAGTGGTCTGAGAGTCTGTTGACCTTTATCCCTTTCGGGAAAGGGATGCTCACCTGATTGCCCTCAAAGTCATAGGTCTCCAGTTTTGTGTCGTAGGCTTTGATCTGGTAGAGATTTGCCAGGATGAGGTTGGCATAGTTGGCGTATTGGACTGCCTGGGCTTCAAGCTGCGTTTCGCTTGGCAGCTGTGCAAGCAGCGCTTCGAGTCTATCGATCTTTTTTTGCGTCGCGGCCAGCTTTTGCTTTTTGAGTTCCCTGAGTTTTTTGGCCTGAACGACCGTATATTTCTCTTCGAGGAAGGCATCGACATCGCTCAGCTCCCTCTCTTCCTCTTTGCGCTCAAAGGACGGGAGGTCAAGAAGCTCCACGCCGGGGCGTATCACCCTGAAAGAACTTTGTGCATCGATATGCCTGAGTGCCTCGATGATGATCCCGTGCTCATCCAGCAGTATGGCATTGGTATTTTTCCCCGTAAACTCCAGTTGCAGTACCACGATCTGATCTTTGTAGGAGCTTTTGGGAGCGACTTTGATACGCAGTATACGGTCGTTCCCGGGTACTTCGACAGAGAGGATTTTGCTGGCTGAAAACAGTGAGTGAAGCAGGGCGTCAAAGGGGGCATTATAGCTCTGCATAGGACGTTGAGAGGGTGCTTTGTAGACAAAGCTGTGCCCTCTGGTCATCGTGAAAAAGTAGCTCTCGTTTTTATCAAAGACAAGCTCTATGGTGTTGTCCTCCACGCGTCTTGCACGGCTGATGAAACTAAAGTCGTTCAGTCGTTTGGCGATGGCCTGTAGTTCGTACAATTTCATGGAGTTTACCTTGGTGGAAATGATAGTGAAATTCTAACATAAAAAAATTTCGATATAATTCGCGTTAAAATTCAATGATATTCATAGGATTCAGCAAGGCATATCACAGTGCGACCAGTCGCACGAGCCAACTGCTGAAGTTGACCCAGTGTCAGCGCAGGGTGTTGGACTTTGTTCAATACCCGTCCTATCCGAAGGATAATATAAATGGCACAAACTATTACAGAGAAGATCTTTTCAGAACACGCAGGTCGTGAAGTAAAGGCTGGAGAGATCGTAAGAGTAGATATCGATATGATCATCGGTAATGATATTACCACGCCGATCTCTATCAAGGCGTTTGAAGAGAGCGGAGCGACAAAACTGGCACGGCCGGATAACTTCTGTATCGTCATGGATCACTATATCCCGGCGAAAGACATCGCTTCGGCAAACCAGGCAAAGATCAGCAGAGAATTTGCCTACAAGCATGATCTAAAATATTTCTTTGATGAGAAGGATATGGGGATCGAGCATGCACTGCTTCCGGAGAAAGGGCTTGTGGTCCCGGGAGATGTGATCATCGGTGCGGACTCCCACACCTGTACGCACGGGGCACTCGGCGCATTCTCTACAGGTATGGGGAGTACTGACCTTGCGTTCGGTATGATCACCGGAGGCAACTGGTTCAAAGTGCCTGAGACGATCAAGGTTGAGCTCACAGGGAAGCCCGGTAAACATATCTACGGAAAAGATATCATCCTTGAGCTGATCCGTATGATCGGCGTGGACGGAGCGCTCTATAAAGCGATCGAGTTCACGGGTGAGGCGGTGCAGTACCTTGGTATGTCAGACAGATTCTCTATCGCGAATATGGTGATCGAAGCGGGGGCAAAGAACGGTGTCTTCGCAGTGGATGAGGTGACACTGAAGTACCTTGAGGAGAGAAAGGCTGAAAACGGCGGACTCAGAGCAGAACCGAAGATCCACTATGCCGATGAAGATGCCAACTACTGCCAGACGATCACGATCGATACTGCAGCACTCTCTCCGGTGGTCGCCTATCCGTTCCTTCCTGAAAACGGAAAGCCGATCGAGACAGCGGTAGCAGATGATCTCAAGATCGACCAGGTCATGATCGGTTCCTGTACGAACGGACGTATCGAAGACCTCAGGATCGCTGCTGAGATCATGAAGGGCAAACGTGTGGCAAAACATACACGTATGATCGTCACTCCGGGAACTCAGAAGATCCTGCTTCAGGCACAGCATGAGGGGCTGCTTGATATCCTTATCAATGCGGGTGCGGTAGTTTCCAACCCGACATGCGGTGCGTGTCTTGGCGGATATATGGGTATCCTTGGTGACGGAGAGCGTTGTGTCGCTACGACCAACCGTAACTTCGTAGGCCGCATGGGTGCAAGAACCTCCGAGATCTATCTGGCAAACTCCGCAGTGGCTGCAGCTTCAGCGATCGCCGGGAAGATCGTAGATCCACGCGATGAAAACCGTTAAATAAACGTGAACTGCTTCACGTTTATAGGTTTGGAACCGAAACGGTCGTAGTGCTTTAGCACGAAGCCGTGTAGGCAAGGAGCTATTTTGAAAAGTCCGGGTTCAGTCTCTTTTTTCTAAAGAGAAGACCGAACGGGACAACTTTCCCACCAAACCCGCTAAAAAGAGAGTTCTGGTACTCTTGACGTTTTTCTTCATCCTTTATATCAACTATCAACCTTATGCAATGACACTACATCAGATCACCAGCATGAGCGAGTATATTTTATTCTCTTATGCAAATCTGTTTTAAAACCCTGCATTCGGGTCGAATCCGAATCCTCCGCCTCCAAAGTCAGGTGTTCCGAAACTTTGCTGTGCAAATGTCGGGTCTTCATACCCTTGTTGTACCGATGTCCCGCGCAGTATAGTGATATCCATTTTCGGGTCGATCCCTTTTGGGCAGACTGCCGTACATTCACCGCATAGTATACAGTCCCATACACCGTTGCTCTGGATATTGTCAATGATACCCTTAACATCCTCTTCTCTTTTGTCTATACTGTAGCGGTAGGCGCGGGTGAGAGCAAAGGGGCCCAGGAAGTCAGGGTTGACAGCAAAGACCGGACAGGCTGAGTAGCAGCTGTTGCAGAGGATGCAGTCGGTTTGCCTTTCGCTCCTTTTCTCATCACTATGGTTCTGTGCAGCTTCCTGGAAACTGTGCAACCATGCAGTGGATCTGGTGAGCGTCTTTTGGGCAGGTTGTTTGTCGACTTTCAGGTCACGCAGTACGGGATGGTACTGCAGGGGCTCGATGATATCGCCCTCCTGTACCTTGTAGGCGCAGGAGAGATGCTCTCTTCCGTTGACACGTACCGCGCATGTTCCGCAGACCGAGGCGCGGCATCCTGCGCTGAATGTCAGTGTGGGATCCTGGGTGGCTTTGATGTGTGTGAGTGCGTTGAGAAGGGTGGTCTCTTCATCCGGAAGAGTGTATTCTTGATGGGTATTGGTTTGGCTTCTTAGGATTTTGATTTTCATTTGATACCCCCATCCAATAATACGTTGGTTTTGTTCATTTTCTTTCTTTGTTGATGTGATAAAGCCATCACTCTCCCTGGGAAAACAAGTAGCATGAAATCGTTTTGTGTATTGATTGGACGTTCATTTTCTTTTTTTGTCGATGCAACAAAAAAAGAGAAACGAACCAAAAGAAAAAAAATGCAAATAGCTGCCGCATTCACCAAATCTTCCAATGGATGCTCTCTTGTAAGGAGTAATATTTGACTTGTCATTGTTTTTCCCCTTTATGATTCCATTGTAAAACGATATGCTTTTTGAACCTCTCATCATCTTCGGTTTCAAATCCACGTTTGAAGTGCGCGCCGCGGCTCTCATCTCTGGCGATTGCCGAGGAGATCACTGTAGGAGCAAGGAGGAGGGCGTTGCTGAACTCCAGGAACTCTATCAGGTTCTGGTTGTGTGTTTTCGCCGGATCTGCTATCCCCGTTTTTGACAATGCCACCTGCATCCTGATCACCTCTTCCAGTGCTGCATTGAGTCTGTCATTGTCCCGTACGATACCGACATGGTCGTAGAAGAGTTTTCCAAGTTTTTCTCTTGATTCGTAGAAGTTGATACTGCACTCCCTGTTGTATATCGCTTCGATATGGGCTTGGTCTTTCTTGAGTTGGGTATCAGGAGCAGTTTTGCTGCTGGCAAACATCGCATGTTTAGAGGCGTTTTGCCCTGCGAACTTTCCAAAGGCGGTGATCTCAAGCAGCGAGTTTCCTCCCAGACGGTTCGCACCGTGGATCTTGGCATTGGAGCATTCTCCTGCGGCAAAGCATCCCTTGAGACCGTTCACTTCCAGTGCATCATCCACATCGATCCCTCCCATCGTATAGTGGGCAACGGGTTTAATGGGGATCAGTTCGGTCAGAGGATCAACTCCTTCGTGCAGACGGCACAACGCTACCTCCTGCGGCAGCAGTTCCATCAGTTTTGCTTCACCGAGGTGCCGCACATCAAGAAAGACCTCTCTGCCCGCTTCAAACTGTTCAAAGATCGCGCGGGCCACGATATCGCGCGGCTTGATCTCATCGACAAACCTCTCTCCGTCACTGTTGAGAAGGTAGCCGCCTTCCCCTCTGGCCGCTTCGGAGATAAGCAGACTGGAGTGTTTGAGTGCAGTGGGGTGGAACTGTATGAACTCCATGTCGCTGACTGCCCCTCCTGCACGAAGCACTGCCGCGATACCGTCACCGGTTGAGCCGTAGGCATTGGTCGTATAGCCGTGGTAGAGCGCCCCGAAACCTCCTGTAGCGATCACTACGGATTTTGCATCGATCTGTATCACTTCGCCGCTGCGGATATCCAGGAAGGTCGCGCCCTTGATGGTACCCTCTTCGGTGATGAGGTTGAGCAAAAAATGCTCCTCCAGAAATTCGATCTCCTCTTTGAGGCAATTGTCATAGAGGGTGTGCAGGATCTTGAGTCCCGTATAGTCCTGTGCATAGCAGGCGCGTTTCGCACTGGCGCCGCCCATCTGGCGCTGTGCAATACTTGAAATGCCCATTTCACCGTTATCCAGACGTGAGAATGGGACACCTAGCTGCTCGAGCCAGCCGATCACCTGTGGCCCGTCTGCACACATTTTCCGTACCATGTTCTCATCACAGAGACCATGTGCTGATTTGACCGTGTCTGCGATGTGGGAAGCGATATGGTCCTCTCCGGCATTGCCCAGTGCAGCGTTCATTCCGCCCTGTGCCATGGAAGTCTGTGAAGTGGTCGGATAGCTTTTCCCGACTACAAGTACGGATGCTCCCTCTTGTTTTGCAGCAAGTGCCGCGCTGAGACCAGCCCCTCCGCCTCCGATAACGAGTACATCTATCATCGCTTTGCTCCGATAGATGCAAGGTAGTAAGTAGTAGATAGCAGGTAGCAGGTTTGGTTGGCATTGCACAGCAATGCTTTAATCTGTTGGTAAGGAGTTTTCATTTAGATTCCTTTTTCAAAAAGTAGTGAGAAATATTTGGTTGAATGTTCATTTTTTTCTTTCTCACAGAGAGTGCAAGCACAAGGTTGATGTGACAAAGAAAAAGAAACGAACCAAAAGAAAAAAATGCAAATGGCTGACGCTATCAGCATATGCCAAGTGTTGCTATGTTTACATTCTCGTATACTTTTAAATACCTTCTTTTTTTAGAAAAGATGAGATATTTTCCACTATGCCTTCCAAAAGCTTAACTCTGGCTTCTTTGCTGCTCCAGGCGATGTGAGGGGTGATCAACAGTCTATCCTGTGCTTCGATGTGTAGCAGGGGATTCTCCTCGGGGATCGGTTCTTTCTCTACCACATCGAGTCCCGCATAGATGGTTCTATCATCCAGTGCTTTTGCAAGGTCAGACTCGTTGATGATCCCGCCCCGACCAAGGTTAAGCAGAATACTGTTCTCTCTGAGCAGTTTAAGGTTCTCCGCATGGATGAGATTTTTGGTCTGTTCATTCAGCGGTGCATGGATAGAGATGATCTCGCAAGTGCCCAGAAGTTCTTCCAGACTCTGCTGTGTATAGTCTGCATCTTTGTTTTTACCCGATGTGGAGTAGTAGCTTACGTTTGCACCAAAGGCTTCGGCGACTTTGGCTACCCCTCTGCCGATCTCTCCCAGGCCGATGATCCCCCAGTTTTTTCCTGCGATCTCAAAGAAGGGATGGCTGACATCGGTAAAAAGTCCCGAACGGCTCCACGTCTGACTTTTGACACTCCGGTCATAGTAGGCCATCTTTTCCAAAAGATAGAGGGCCATTGCAAAGGTATGCTGGACAACAGAGTTGGTCGAATACCCCGCAACATTCTTGACCTCGATACCGATCTGGGCTGCAGCCTCCAGGTCGACATTATTCGTACCGGTAGCGGCGATACAGATGAGTTTGAGAAGCGGGCATCGCTGCATATGCAACTTGCTGATGACCACCTTGTTGGTAATGACGATCGTAGCATTTCGGATACGTTCATAGGTTTCCGAGGGATCGGTGGTTTCGTACCTGACAACCTTGCCAAACTGATCCAATACACTTAGATCAAGATCATCACCCAGCGTTTTTGCATCCAGTATGACGATATTCATTACTTATCCGTGATCTGGTCTACGATCTGAGCCGCTCTTCTCTTTGCCTCTTCTACTTCATCCAGTACGAGGCTGACTGCCATACGGCGGCCTGCGTGGGACTCCGGTTTCCCGAAGACCCTTACAAAACTGTCTTTTGTGAAGGCGCTGTCAGGGATCTCCAGTGTCGGTGTATGGCTCTCGTTTTTCGCTTTGTAGGCACCGCATGCGCCGCTTCCGTAGAAGGTAAAGTCAAGCGGCAATCCAAGCACAGCCCTTACATGCAGCGCAAATTCGCTCTGGCTTTGAGTGATCAGCGTGACCATCCCCGTATCGTGCGGGCGTGGGGAGAGTTCCGAGAAGTAGACTTCATCCCCTTTGACAAAAAACTCAACTCCGAAGATACCGCGGCCGCCAAGACCGTCAGTCACCGCTTTGGCGATCTCTTTGGCTTTTTGCAGTGCGATATCACTCATCGGCATCGGCTGCCAGGAGAGGATGAAGTCACCGTCCTGCTGTACATGTCCGATAGGTTCACAGAAACTTGTGCCTGTTTCGTTACGTACGGTAAGGAGGGTGATCTCATAATCAAACGGGATGAACTCCTCTACGATCAGTTCGCTTGCATCCCCGCGAGCTTCTTTGGCGATCTCCCATGACTTGGCGATATCATCAGGTGTTCTTGCGATACTCTGCCCATGTCCTGAAGAACTCATGACCGGTTTGATCACACACGGAAAGCCCATATGTGCACCTGCATCTGCTAGCCCCTCGAGTGTCGTGACAAACTCGTATTTACTAGTTTTCAGTCCCAGTGTTTCGGCCGCAAAGACGCGGATGTTTTTGCGGTTCATGGTTTTGTTGACCGCTTCGGCATTGGGGATGACATGGTAGCCTCTTGCTTCCGCTTCAAAAAGCGCGTCGATACTGATCGCTTCGACCTCGGGCAGGATAAATGTCGGCTTCTCTTTTTCTATCAGTGCAAGCACGGCTTCTTTGTCCTGCATATTGATCGCATAGGCGCGGTTGGCAACGAGGTGGGCAGGAGCATTTTCATACTTGTCAACCGCGATCACTTCAATACCGAACCTTTGCGCTTCGATGGCTACCTCTTTGCCCAGCTCGCCTGAACCAAGCAGCATGATCTTGATAGCATTTTGTTGTAATGGAGTGGTAAATGTCATGGGAAAAACCTTCAGAATAATATTGTAATTATTTTACCGAAAAGTTGACTAAGATGTAATGAGTTTGAATAAAAATTGAAGTAAGTTGAGGTTAGAAGTCACAGGGCAAGCGCCCTGTGGAGAAGTGATTAGAGTCTTGACTCGTATCTTCTGAGCATGAAAAGTTTTTTGAGGATCTTCTTTCTAGTAGCGATCTTCTCTTTCTTTTTCTTCTCTGTAGCTGTCTCATAGTGTTTACGAGCTCTTGCTTCAGTTACGATAAGGTTTCTGTCACACTGTCTTTTGAACTTTCTGTACGCATCATCAAATGAATCACGTGAAGTTAGTTTAATTCCTGGCATCTCAAGCACCCCCTTCCTTATCAAAATTTTCTGCGCTTATTATGGCAGAAGGGATAAAAGTAAAGCGGATTATACCGGTTTAATTTTAAGGTAGCCTAAACCTGGGATATAGATAGGTGAACAAATGATGACTCTATGATATTCTATACTTTATGGGCGGAGTAGATTGGAGCGATGGTCAAAAAATATGGCGTAAGCTGCCAGGTTGGCAGCTTACACTCCCAATCGCTAAAGCTCTTCGAGCGCAGCAGCTTTTTCCATCATTGCATACATGCCGGTTCTCACTTCATTGGCAAGCTCCAAGAGTTCCGGAGATAACGGATGTCCGCCATTGATCATAAGCTCCATACTCATTGTATAGATCCAGATCTCACCTTTTTCGTTCTCAACAAAACCGATTCTGCAAGGCATAAACCCGATGAATTCACCTGAGTGTGTCAGGAATTTATCAGCAATCGTCGGAGAACAGTAGGAACGGATATGTGTCAGTTTTCCGCCGTCTTTAAAGAGTTTGCCCTCTCTGGGCATGGTTTTCTGGTCTACTATGGCAAGTCCATGTTGGGCACCGACTTCATCCATGATCTCAAGAGCAAGCTCAAATGCCTCATCTTTGGTCATATCATCAGGAACAATCAGTTGTTTTTTACGGATCATACCTTTTGCCGGATCACCTGTCTCAAGTACCTTGTCAAACATCGTCATATATTCCGGCAATGCCTGAGGGTCCAGTTGTGTTACCTGTCCTGCTTTTGTTCCCAGATCAAACTTTGCGAATGCAAAGATGGTCGCTGCTACCACGATAAAGCCTATAAGGCTGAAAAGATTTTTTAAAAAATTCATGTTGTCCCTTTTAATTTTTAAAAATAACCGTAAAGGTCAATTTCGGTATCTGCAATCATATATAACTATATTTTAAATTTTGATTAACTTTTTTGATTATTATTAATTATATAAATAAATATAAATTCTATATATCATCTGTATAAAATATAATGAAAAGTTCATGGGATCGTTTTTATTTATGATAAAATTGAAGGATACTGAGGAGATGAAGATGCAGAGAGTATTTAGATCGTGTGATGTGCTTGATAAGAGGTGTTATGCTTCTTATAGATTAACAGAAGATATCCTGATGGAGCATGCTGCCACGGGGATGGAGCAGTATATACGTGCGCATTTCCCGAAAGGAAGTTCGGTATTGATCGTTGCAGGGCTGGGGAATAACGGTGCAGACGGTATCGCACTGGCAAGACTGCTTTATCCCGATTATGAAGTGAAACTCCATCTTCCTTTCGGCGTGAAGTCACCTATGGCAAAATTGCAGTTGAGCAGAGCAAAGGCGTTGGGGATTGAAAAAGCGGATGAAACTGAAGATGCCGACGTGATCGTAGATGCGATTTTCGGGGCAGGTCTGAATCGACTTTTGGATGATCAGACGATCCTGCTAATAGATAAGCTGAACAGTTCTGAAGGGTTTAAGATCGCCTGTGATATTCCCACAGGAGTGGGGGAAAACGGATCGCTGATGCCGATAGCGTTCAATGCTAATATCACCTTGACAATGGGCGCTTACAAAGAAGCCCTCTATCTGGATGAGGGCAAAGATTTTGTCGGTAAAATCGAACGTATCGGTCTTGGGCTGAGCAGCAGCCTTTATGAATCAGAGAGCCATACCTTCGTACTGGAACCTGGAGATATGAAGCTCCCCGTGAGACGAAAAGAGGTGACCCATAAAGGTACTTTCGGACATGCCGCGATCTTCACTGGGGAGAAAGAGGGGGCCGGGATCATGGCCGGGACTGCTGCAACACGTTTTGGCGCAGGATTGACGACATTGGTGAACCATGAGAAGATCATGGTGCCGCCCTGCCTGATGCATGCAAGTACCGTACCCGAGACTGCCTCTGCTTTGGCGATAGGTATGGGGCTTGGCGATTACTTCGATACAGATTTTTTGCAAAAGTATGTGATCGGTTCGCACCTGCCGATCGTCCTGGATGCTGATGCACTCTCCTCTCTTCCCTTACTCTCCATTGTCGGGCAGAGGGACAGGGAGATCGTACTCACCCCGCATCCCAAAGAGTTTGTTTCGCTCTGGAAGATACTCACCGGTGAGATTTTGAAGGTCTCCGAAGTCCAGTCTAAACGCTTTGAGATGGTACGGATGTTCAACCACAGGTATCCGCATGCCACACTCCTGCTCAAAGGTGCCAATACCCTGATCATGCAGGAGGAAAATCTCTATATCAATCCACTGGGGTGTTCAAAGCTCAGCAAGGGAGGCAGCGGTGATGTTCTCAGCGGTTTGATCGTTTCACTCCTTGCCCAAGGTTATCCTGCGATCGATGCGGCGATCCAGGGCTCGCTCGCTTTGGTAACGGCCGCAAAGAACTACCGGGGTTCAAGCTATGCGATGCTTGCCACGGACCTTATCGATGAGGTGGCCCGACTGGAGTTATGCTAAGGACTAAAACGCTACAATGCGTTCTATGAAGAGAATCGCAGTACTTTTTAGCGGCACAGGAAGCAACTTTGCCCATATCATCAGCACTTTGCACAAGAAAGAAGCGGAAATTGCCGTGGCGTTGACCAACAATCCGGAAGCCGAAGGAATCCGTTTCGCAGAAGTACACGGTATTCCGCTTGAGGTGATCGATTCAAAAGCCTACGAGAGCAGAGAGGCATTTGACAGTGCGGTGGTAGAGAAGCTTCGTCCCTACGAGGTAGACCTTACGGTACTGGCGGGATTTATGCGCATCCTGACACCGGTCTTTACCGACCAGATCAAGAGTATCAACCTTCATCCCTCACTTCTCCCGCGGCACAAAGGGCTTAAAGCGATAGAGAAAAGTTATGAAGATATGCATCCCACAGGCGGTGTCTCTGTGCACTGGGTGACTTCTGAGCTTGATGGCGGAGAGATCATCCTGCAAAAAGAGGTAGCCAAAGAGGGGCTCTGTTTTAAGGAGTATTATGCCGAGGTACGGGCTATTGAGAAGGTGGCACTGGAAGAAGCGATACGTAAGGTACTATCCTAATCTCTTAATTTGATCTTTTTTTGCCTACATTTTTTTAAAAAAGTAGGGAAATAAATGGTTTGTTCTGTTCATTTTCTTTTTTTGTCGATACAACAAAAAAAAGAGAAACGAACCAAAAGAAAAAAAGTGCAAACGGCTGGCGCTAGTAATCTTTGCCATTTGTTACCAATATTTTAATTGTAAAAAATTTTATTAGTATCTCATTTGACCTCATAGACACTTTGATACTCCAGCCCTTCGGAGGTCCGTTTGCTCTCATACAAAGCAATCTGAGGCAGGATGATCCCTAACCTCTTCTCTCTGTACGCTTTCATTTTCTCTTTATAGACTCTGTAGTCACGGATCGCTTTGATGCGGCAGAGGGTGATGTGCGGTTTGAAACGGTAGAGCTCAAAGCCTGCCTCTTTGAAATGGCGGGCCTTTTCATAGAGTATTTTCTGTTCTGCCCTGGCGAAGAAGATCTTGGGAGGCCTGCCGAAGTATCCCAGCTCTGCGATCTCCACTGTACTTTCAAGGTTGGTAAGCGAGGACATCTTTGCTATGGTGGACTTGGCTTTGGGCATCTCACCCAGAAAGACCCAGGTCATATGCAAGTTCTCTTCTTCTACCCATGTCCCTTCGATGATCTCTTTGAAATCTTCTTTGATAGCGGCATAGTCATCAAGAATGACGGGTGAAGCGATGAAGAGTCTCATGGATATTCTTTTTGGTTTATTATAGCAGATATGGCAATTTGGGATCATAGTATGGATTTCTTATTTTAGTATGGCACAATTAGGTGAATAGATACTCTCAGGAGAAAAAGTCATGAGCAACACAACCATCAAATGCCCAAACTGCGGCACACAGATCGATATCGACGAGATCTTCTACCACCAGATCGAAGAGAAGTTCAAACAGCAGCACCTGCTGGAGCAGAAAAAGCTGCAAGACGAGATAGAAGCGAAGCGCAGAGAGTATAAAACGCATCTTGATCAGCTCAAGGCCAAAGAGGAGGCGCTGATCGAAGAGAAAGAGAAGTTTGACGAGCAGCTGCGCAAAGCGACCAATGCATTGCTGAAACAGGAGCGAAACAAGCTCTATGAGGAGATCAAAAAAGAGCTTACTTTGGAGCAGAGCGAGTCGGTGGCCTTGCTGCAAAAAGAGATCGAGGAGAAATCCCGCCAGGTGCAGGAGCTCAATGCAGCTAAAATAATGATCGAACAGCTCAAGCGCGAGAAAGAAGAGGCGGCTTCCCTGGCCCAGCTCGAGGCACAAAAGCTGCTGAACGAAGAACTCAAAAAAGAGAAAGAGAGACTTGATAAGCTGGCCCTGGAAGAGCGGGAGCGCATCACCAGGCAGGTGGCCGAAGAGAACGAACTGAAGCTGAAGGCCAAGGATGAGCAGATGGAGCAGCTCAAACGCAGCCTTGAAGATGCTAAACGCAAAGCGGAGCAGGGGAGCATGCAGATACAGGGCGAAGCACTGGAGCTGACGATCGAGAGCTGGCTCTCTTCGCAGTTTCCCTTCGACAACATCGAAGAGGTGAAGAAAGGCGCATTCGGTGCAGACTGTATCCAGACGGTACATACCAGAGAAGTACAAAACTGCGGAGTGATCTGCTATGAGAGCAAAAATACCAAGGCGTGGAGCGAGGGATGGATCGTCAAACTCAAGCAGGATATGCTGAAAGTGAATGCCGATATCGGCGTGCTTGTCACTTCTGTCTATCCTAGCGGTATGGATAGGATGGGTTTTGTGGAGGGTATCTGGGTCTGCAGTCTCGATGAGTTCAGAGGCTCGGTCTCGCTGCTTCGTGAAGGACTGATACGTGTACATGCAACGGTACAGAAAGAGGAGAACAAGAGCGACAAGATGGCCCTGCTCTACAACTATCTCACGGGCAATGAGTTCAATATGCAGCTTAAGGCTATCGTGGATGGATTTATGCAGATGCAAGCAGAGCTGGACAAAGAGAGACGTTCTCTGATGGCAAGCTGGAAACGCCGCCAGAGACTAATAGACGGGGTGCTGCAGAATACGACGGAGATGTACGGTTCATTGCAGGGGATCGCAGGACATGCAGCACTGGGGCATATCGATGCGCTTGAATTGTATGAGGATGAAAATCTTTTGGAAGATTGAGTGCACTTCAGAAGAGACATCAATGTCGGTAGAGTGAAATAAACTGAAGATTTTGAAGCGAAGTAAGATCTTTATGGTACCTGAAATAGATATTTTGTTTTGATCATTTTTGATGATATGGACAAACGTCAGATTGGATATAATGCGTTTCATTTTTGTAGCGTGTAACGGTAAAAAGGAGCGGCAGGATGAAAAAGTATGATGATACGATAACACGTAAGGGGCTTTATCTCTATTTTGTTCTTTACCAGATCTTTATGCTGCTGGTCGTATATGCTACTGTCTATACTTCTTTTATCGCTACAGGCTTTGCAGTTGCAAAATATGACCTTACTTTGATGATGTATCTTCCCTCTCTACTGGGATTGGCAGGATACCCCGCAGCGCTCTATAAGACAAGAAAACTGTTTCTGCAAGAGAAAAGACTTCGTGCAGTGGTATGGGTAATGGTCTGGGCATGGATGGTCATCATCGGGCTCTACTGGCACCTTTCCCATATCACAGCACTTTAAAGAGATCATTTGCTTCGTTATTTCCCTCAAAGACACCAAAAGGTTCTTAGGCTCTCTATCCCGGCTGCGATCAACTCCCTGCTGGATATGCTGCAGATCATTACTGATCTGATCATGGTGGGAAGATTGTCAGCCTATGCGGTTGCTTCGGTTGGCCTGGGACTGCAATTGCTGATGTTCGTGTATGCCGTGATGACACTCCTGCATGTGGGGACAACGGCACTTCTTTCCCGTTTTATCGGGGCAGTGCAAAGAAAGCGTGCCTCCACCGGACTCTCCACACTGCTCCGCTTCGCACTGTTTCTGAGTATACCGATATCAGCTTTATGGTATCTCGTCGCACCCCAGGTTTATCTCTGGTTCGGTACAGCCAAAGAGGTCGTATCACTGGGAAGCGAATATGTAACGGTGCTTACCTGGATGCTGCCGTTTGTGTTTGTGAAGCTGGTCTTTGTATCGGCCCTGAACAGCAGCGGAGATACGAAGACTCCTATGCAGATCAAGATCGTTTCTATTGTATTAAATGTTGTTTTAAACTATCTGCTTATCTTCGGAGCGTTCGGGTTCCCTGAGCTTGGAGTGATGGGTGCTGCTCTTGGTACGGTGATCGTCAATATACTGGAGCTTATGGTTTATGGTTACCTTTACATCAAACAGAAAACATTTTTTATCCCTCTATGGTTTTATTCAAAACGTTTGCTTTTCAGGGCACTGAAGGTAGGGATCCCCGCTTCTGTCGAACGTGCATTGAGTGCGGGAAGTTTTATGTTTTTTACGGCGATCATCGCATACTACGGTACAGAGGCGCTTGCCGGATACCAGGTCGGTCTGCGCGTAGAGGGGTTGGCATTTATGCCCGGTATCGGTTTTACGATTGCAGCGATGACGCTGATGGGACAAGGGCTTGGGGCTAAGCGGCCTGATCAGTCAAGAGAGGATGTGATCCTGGTACTCAAGTACACGGTAGGATTGATGTTCTTTCTTTCGTTTTTCATGATCTTTATGCCTGAAAAAATTGTTTGGGTCTTTACCGATGATGCACAAACGATCAAAGAGGCAAGTCTCTACCTGAGGATCGTTGGACTCTCTCAGATACCTCTGGCATTCAACTTTGTATTATCCGGGGCACTCAGGGGTGCAGGGGATACCAAAAGAACCCTGCGTATCAATCTCATCTCTTTATGGGTAGTACGTATTATCCCCGCTTATATACTGAGCTGGTATTTCGAGGATATACTCTTTGTCTATCTGGCGATGATCTCAGACACCTTTGTCAAAGCAGTATGGCTTTGGAAGACTTTTGACAAAGGAAAATGGCAAAAGATCAGAATTTAATCCTCCATTGTCCTGACATCAAGAAAACTGCCGCTCTCATAAGCACAGAGTTTCGGGAAGGTGTCGATAAGCAGCTGTGCAGCCTCTTTGGGCGACTGGATATTCCCGTTCTTGAGTCTGGAGACAGAGGGGTATTTTCTCTCGTCGGCGGTGTGGATGATATGGCGGACCATATCAGTATCGATTACCCCCGGCGCAAGGGCAGTAAAGTGTATGTCAGGCAACTCTTTGGCGTAGACATTCAGAAGCATATTGAGCGAGGATTTGGAGAGCGCATAAGCGCCCCATCCCTTGGATCCGCTCACGGAAGCGCCTGAACTGATCCCCACAATCTGCTGCACAAAAGCATACTCGCTCAAGGCGTCAATGATCTCTTTGTTTGCCCAGACATTGATCTCCATCACCTCTTTGATTTCCATCAGGCTGGTTTGGTTGAGCGGCTTGATCTCTCCCAGTACTCCGGCATTGAGGATAGCGATCTCAAAGGGGCGCTTCTCGATGAAATCCCTGAGTGCCTCTTTGAGCATACAGGTCTTGGAGAGGTCATGGGGAAAGAAGAAAAAGTCGGGATCTTTATCCAGGATGGAGGGTGCCTCTCTGCCTACCGCATAGACTTTGTACCCTTTTGAAAGATAGGCAACTGCCAGAGCATTTCCCAATCCTGTATTGACACCGGTTATGAATATATTGCTCATCTGCATCCCTTTTGTTTGGTAGCTGTGTTATAATTATAACAGAACAAAAAGCTTACTATTGATTTGGATAAAAAGAAGGAAAAAAGCATGAGTAAAGAGACCAAGAGTATCGAAGAGCGTATAGAACGCATCCATAAAATGGCGAAAGAGCATTTCGGGGAGGTACGTTTTGTAGGGATCAAGCTGCATACCAAGATCGGTTGGGTGGCAAAGATACAGTTTGATGAGTTTGACTCGCTGATCGCAGAGGGTGAAAACGCGGAGATGGCACTGAAAAATCTTAGAAAGCGGCTCAAAAAGATCATCGATCGATACAATATGGTGTAAAAAAGATAAATGGGGGTGGGCTTTGCTTATTCTCAGGAAGAAGGGAATGAATAGTGAGAAAAAATATTATTTTAATCGGATTTATGGGCGTGGGCAAAGGGACAACAGCCCGTGCGTTTGCCAAAAAGTATAAGGTTTATAATATCGATACGGATGACCTGATCGAGTCCAAAGAGAACAGAGAGGTAAAAAGGATCTTTGAGAAGAAGGGCGAAGCCTACTTCAGAGAGCTTGAGCAGCAGACAGCTGACTGGATCATCGACTCGGTTCAGGGGACACTGATCAGTTGCGGAGGCGGGTTTTATAAGGTGAAAAACCTCCATAAGATGGGAACCGTGGTCTTGCTGGATGCCTCTTTTGAATGGATACTCAACCGTCTTAAAACCGCTAAAAATGCTGAGTCAAAGCTGGCAAAACGGCCGCTTTTTGCCGAGGAGAAAGAGGCGGAGAAACTCTATAATGAAAGAGAGAAGGCTTATAAAAAAGTGGCAGACGTGATCGTCAATGTAGAGGGTAAATCCCTGGAAGAGATCGTCAAGGAGATCGCCAAGAAGTGTAAAGTGAAATAAATAATTTCACTTTTTTAATCTTTGATCCGGGTCTGCCAGTAATCCAGCCCCTTGAAAAGGGCTGTAAGTATGCCAAATGTCAGCATTGTGCCGCCCATGCAGTAGGGTATCTGTTCACTGAAAGGTGCAGCGCTCTGCGTGATCGTGTAGAGGATAGAGATCCATACCAGAAAAGCGGTTGCCCCCAGCACTCTTTTTAGCCAGATAATAAGTTCAAGTTGTCTGTTTTTTCCCATGAGGGACATTTTATCCAAATTCGATATAATTGCGCAATATTTTATAAAGCAAGCAACAAAATAAATAAATTCTTCACGAAGTGAAAGCTTCAGTGAGATGAATTGAGGATGAGCTTTGCTTCTCCTCAAGAAGAAAGAAAAATATGAGACGATTCGAGACGTATTTAACGCAACACCTCCCTGAAGTATCTACTTTTCATCCTGTCTATGAAGATGCGCTGGGTGCGATGCTGCTTGCAGGCGGGAAGCGTTTCCGTCCGATGCTGTTGTTGGGTATCGTTGAAGCGTATGAGCCGATGCTCTATGAGGGAGCGCTCCCTGTAGCGCTTGCCGTAGAGATGTTCCATACCTACTCCCTGATCCATGATGACCTGCCCTCCATGGATGATGCGGACCTGCGCCGCGGCCACAAGACACTGCACAAACGTTATGATGAGGTAACAGCGATACTTGCCGGGGATGCACTCAATACCGATGCCTTTTTGATGATCGCCAAGGCACCGCTGCGCGAAGATGTGAAGATCAAGCTGGTTGAGCTGCTTGCGCGCAACGGCGGTGGGTGGGGAATGGTGCTCGGTCAGGCGATCGACTGTTACTTTGAAAACCAGCCGCTTGACATCGATCAGGTCAAAGTGCTGCACATCAACAAAACAGCCAAGCTTATCGCGGCAAGCCTTGTGATGGGAGCCGTGATCGTAAGGCTTGACAAGAAGGTGCAGGACGCACTGTATGACTTCGGGATCGATCTTGGTCTGCTCTTCCAGATACAGGACGATATCATCGATGAGACACAGAGCCCCGAGGAAGCGGGTAAAACGACTGGAAATGATACGGATAAAAATAGCTTTGTAAATCTTTTGGGACTTGATGAGAGTATCAAGGAAGCCGATGATCTTGCAAAAGATTTGCAAAGACGATTTGAATCGTTTGATGAGAAGCTGCAGACAGCTTTGAACCCTTTGATGGAACAATATCTCTATAGACACAAAAAGGATTGACACGATGCCTATGACAGAACAAAATATCATGCGCAAAAAAATGGCAAACACTATCAGATTTCTGGCAGCAGATATGGTACAAAAAGCAAACTCGGGACACCCGGGTGCACCGATGGGACTTGCAGATATCGCAGTGGTACTCTCCGAGCACCTTTCACACAACCCGAAAAACCCGAAGTGGCTGAATCGTGACAGACTGGTATTCTCAGGCGGGCATGCTTCTCCGCTGATCTATTCGCTTCTTCACCTTTGGGGATATGATGTAAGTATGGATGATCTGAAAAACTTCCGTCAGCTTGACTCTATCACTCCGGGACACCCTGAGTACGGGCATACAGCAGGTGTAGAGATGACAACGGGACCACTGGGGCAGGGTATTGCAAATGCCGTTGGTTTTGCGATGGCAAGAGCCTATACGGCTAACCAGGTTAACTCCGAGACCTGTGCGCTGATCGACCACAAAGTCTACTGTCTGTGCGGGGATGGAGACCTTCAGGAAGGGATCAGCTACGAAGCATGTGCTTTGGCAGGACACCTGGGCCTTAAAGATCTTGTTTTGATCTATGACAGCAACCACATCACGATCGAGGGCGATACAAGTATCGCATGGAGCGAAGATGTTGCCAAGCGTTTTGAAGCGCAGAAGTGGAACGTGATGAAGATCAACGGCCACTGCTATAATGAGATCGATAAAGCATTGACCGAAGTAAAAAATGCCGACAAGCCGACGATCATCATCGCCAATACGATCATCGGCAGATGTGCGCTTGATATGGAAGGTTCGCATGAGACGCACGGGGCACCGCTCGGTGAAGAGGTCATTTACGGATCCAAAGAGAAGGAAGGTTTCGACAGCAGTAAGAAATTCTTCATTCCCGAGGATGTGCTGATTAGATTCAGATGTGCGGTCGAAGAGGGTGAGCTTGCTGAAAAAGAGTGGATCCACAGACAAAAAGAGGCACCGCTGGTTGAGCAGAATGAAGCACTGGCCCGTCTGCTCAATCCTGACTTTTCAAGCATCGAGTTCCCGGATTTCAGCAACGATAAAGAGATGGCGACAAGAGACAGCAACGGCAAAATCCTCAATGCGATCGCAAAAGCGGTACCGGGTTTCCTTGGCGGTTCTGCCGACCTTGCGCCGTCAAACAAGACAGAGCTCAAAGATATGGGTGATTTCCCGAAAGGCAAGAACCTGCACTTTGGTATCCGTGAGCACGCGATGGCAGCGATCACGAACGGGATCGCACTTTACGGTACAACGATCCCGTTCAACGCGACCTTCTTTGTATTCTCTGACTATATGAAGCCTTCCGTACGTCTCGCGGCACTGACAGGGATCCAGAACTTCTTTGTCTGGACACATGACAGTATCGGTGTAGGTGAAGATGGCCCTACACATGAGCCTATCGAGCATCTCAGCCAGTTCAGGGCGCTCCCGAACTTCTATGTATGGAGACCCGCAGATGCGACTGAGAACGTGGAGGCATGGAGAACAGCGCTCCAGATGAAAGCACCACACGGTTTCGTACTGAGCCGCCAGAAGCTCAAAACACTGAAGCCTGAGAGAGACTTCGGTGAGGTGAGCAAAGGTGCCTATATCGTCAAGAAGAGAGAGGATGCGAACTTCACACTGATGGCATCCGGTTCAGAGCTTATGCCATGTCTTCAGGCGGCATGTTCCCTGGAAGCACTCGGTATCAGAGCAAACGTGGTTTCTGTACCGTGTTTTGACCTCTTCAACGAGCAGGATGAGGCATATAAAGCACAGGTAGTCGATGCGAACACAAAAGTACTTGCGGTTGAAGCGGCGACAGCAACTGAGTACTACCGCTATGCGGACGATGTACTCGGCATGGAGACATTCGGAGCATCCGCACCGGCAGAGCAGCTCTTCGAGAAGTTCGGTTTCACAGAAGAGAACATCATGAAGCGTGCCTGTAAACTGATGGGCGTGGAGTATAAAGAAGTCACGAAAGAAGAGTGCTAACGCTTTAACTTGTTTTTTGATCATTCTCGACTCATTTGGGAATCCATGCCTCCTTGTTACACCTTTTCAGGGTGTAACACATACATTCTTCCACATCACAGACTCATCGACTATTCACTCATTTCAAGTTTACATTTATTAACACTATATTCACGCTGTAGTTACAAACTTATTCTAAACTATCAAAATAGCTTTAATTGACTATAGTAGATTCATTAAAAGGAGAATTTTATGACAAAAAATGCAAAAAGAGAGCTGGCAACATCGTTTACAGCAACACTGTTTTTGATAATGGGCATTACTGGTGTGATGATGTATTTTCATATATTGGATGCATTTACAAAAAATATGCATGAGATCCTTGGGTTGGCATTTGTAGCGGTGGTGGTATTCCACGTATTCTATAACGGGAACAGTATGAAGCATTATTTCAGCAAAAAAGTATTTGTATCGGCTGTCATGATTACTTTGGTCACTGCAATGGGGTTTATCGCTACAGCTTCATCTCAAGGAGAAAATCCAAAAAAAATCATAATCGAAGCAGTGTTAGCATCACCCATTGAAGATGCGGTAGGTATCCTAGGGTCAGATATGGAGACAGTTGAACGTAAACTGAAACAGTCCAACCTGTCGTTTGGTCATGAAACATCACTGATGCAGCTTGCCAAGAAGAACGGGGTTTCTCCATTTAAGATCGTAAGTATCATTACCAACGAATAGTCATGCTATAGGATAAACTCATGTGAAATCCATCGATAGAGTGGAGACAAGTACAAGTTGCATCATGCAATATGACATTTTGCAATATTTTCTTTTCTCTCCTTATACGTCAGTTATGATAGTAAATATCGACTACAAAGAGGGGAAAGTAGATGAATGAAATAGTCATACAAAGTGAAATTAAAAGATGTATCTATACGGTTCGTGGCAAAGAGGTGATGCTGGATGAAGATCTGGCAGAACTTTACGAGGTTGAAACAAGGGTATTTAACCAGGCAGTAAAACGAAACAAAGAGAGATTTCCGGATGATTTTATGTTCCAGTTGACACAGGTGGAGTATGATTCTTTAAGATCACAAATTGTGATCTTAGAAAAAGGAAGAGGAAAACATAGAAAATATCTGCCTTATGTCTTTACCGAACAGGGTATCTATATGCTCTCTGCTGTACTTAAAAGCAAAGTAGCTGTTGAAGTGAGTATAGAGATCATGAGAACATTTGCAAAGATACGGGAGTTTTCACTCCATTACAATGCATTGGCAATGCAGATCATAGAACTTGAAAGAAAACATAATAAGAAGTTCAAAGAGGTCTTTGCACAGCTGGATGCCATTGTGTCTCAGACACAAAAGGCTGATGAGAAGGTGATGGGGTTTATTAGAGAAGAGGACTAGCTAAGCAATCCTCTTACTTCATCCTCATCGATCAGGTCCTTCTCATACTTCACCACTGCGATATTCTCCGTCTCGTTGATATAGCTCTCTACGATCGCTTCATGTTGCGTTAAGGCAGCCACTTTTTCTCTGTCGAAGATATCCAGAGGGAGGTAGACATTGCCGCGGTTGTTGGGGTTTGGCATCGTCATCACCCAGACAAACCACATCGCGCTGAGCAGGGCAACGATAAGCGCAAGTGCAGCTCTGTCATAATGGTCGATCACATATCCCGCCAGAAGGCCGCCGAGGAAGACCCCCACATAGGCAAAGGTGTTTGCCACCCCCAGGGCAGCTCCTTTCTGGTGGACTTTGGCAAATTTGCTCACAAAGCTTTGCAGCAGCGGTTCGAACATATTGAAACCGATAAAGAAGAGTACGACACCGACGATAAAGAGCCAGGGGGCAGTGGCATACCCCATCGCGATAAAACCGAAAAAGATCGTTGCGACAGAGACCATGAAGACCTGGCGGCCCTTGCCGTACTTCTCGCCAAATACCGCAGCAGGTCCCATCGCAAGCAGCCCGAAGATCATCGCAGGAAGGTAAACCTTCCAGAGTTCGGCTTTCTCCCAGCCGAAGCCGCCTTCATTCATACTCTGTGTCATTACAAGCGGGATGATGAAGAAGGCCATCGTCATGATCGAAGAGTGAAAGAGGAAGGTGATATACATACGGGTAAGAGATCTGTCTTTGAATACATCCAGCATTTTGGACTCCTCCTCTGCATAGGAGTGAACGATCTTCGGCGGTTGGGGGACGGCGGTAAAGAGGATGCCGATCGCCATGACGGAGAGTATCGCAGTGAGCCAGAAGAGCTTGTCGATCCCCCAGTGTCCGCCCACGATCGGCGCGATGATCATCGCAGCGGCAAAACTCAGTGCGATCGTTGCGCCCATGATCGCCATGGCATGGGCTCTCTGCTCCTCTTTGACCAGGTCAGCGATCATCGCGGAGACCACCGATCCGATCGCCCCGGCACCCTGAAGGAAACGTCCGAGCATCAGCGTATAGATATCGTCGCTTAGCGCACAGATCACCGATCCGATGATGAAGATGATCAGGCCGAAAAGCAGGGTCTTCTTCCGCCCAAATTTATCACTCATGAGCCCAAACGGTACCTGGAAAAGTGCCTGGGTAAGCGCATATCCGCCTACGACTATACCGGCCAGGAATGCCGTAGCGCCTTCCATCTCCAAAGCATAGACCGAAAGTACCGGAAGCACAATGAAGAGTCCAAAAAAGCGCAGGGCGACGATAGAGCTGAGCGGGAATACCTGTTTAAACATACAATACCTCGGAAATCCTCTAAATAAGGATAATTTTACTCTTATTATATAATGATATAGT
>JAQVHV010000020.1 GCA_028696055.1 Sulfurovum sp. | reverse complement strand
AGGAGAGGATGATCATCGGAAAGAACGTTACGCTCAGTGCCTGGGTGAGTCCAAGCTTATAACTGATGATACTCATCAGCGACATGATCGCGATCACCACGATGATCACTGCTGAAATTCTGGCTACCAGCAAAAGCCTGAGCCTCGAGAGATAGAACCGGATAAAGAGCCCCGAAAAGACGATCACAAAGAACATGACAAGTCCGTTCAGCAAGGTTGTTTGTATAAATGCCAGGGAAAAGAGCACGGGCATAAAAGTCCCCATGGTGCGTATCCCTACCAGGATACGCAGGATAACAACGATCAAAACCCCCATAGGTATCAACAATATCTGCTTAAATGCATTCTGCTGAGAAGTAGGCAGCGTAAAGAGCGAAAAGTTCAGGAACTCACTGTTGCCTCCATAGATATTCTGCTGAATCGTAGAGATAACCGGTACCTGTGTCTGAATCACAGAGAAACGCAATTTCGGTTTGCTGACCCCTTTTGCTGTAAAAAGCGCATCATTGCCTCTTTGCCAGACAAACATATTCTTCGGCTTATAAATATGTCCCTTTTCATAGTCAAAAAGCTTCCATCCATCTTCGGTATATACCTCCAGCATCTCCTTTAAGGCACGTACCTTTTGACGGTCCTTAAGATAGATGCCGCGCACCTTTCTTATCATGATCTTTTCATGCATCAGAATTTTAGAAATCAAAGATGCCTTATCTTCCCGTTTCATATTGAGGAGCATTTTCACCGAATCATTTGGAGCCTCATGATTCAACTGGTCGATCAACTGCGCGGTAAAGGTAAGTGGACCAGATGAATGCTCACGTACCGTTTCTATCAGGTTCAGTGCCGCAGCACGCTCCACTTCACCCCACAAGGCAAAAAAAACATCTGTATCAACAGCTCCGTTGCGTTCAGGCCGGATGGAATCAGCCTTAGCTTCAGGTATGTAGCCATAGACTATTTCCGGAGAAACGGTGATCTTGTAATAGATCTTCTGTTCCCCTTCGATACTTCGTTTGGACCAGACTGCCCGTTCGCCCTCTTCTGTCTTTGAAATGGTAAAACCGAAGCCTCCCGACTCGCTTTCCTGAGAGATGATCTTCAAATCTTCCTGCTCGGCGGGCAGTGCCATGGTGATCTCAGCCGGGGCATTCTCCCCAGAAAAACTCACTTCGGCACTGATCGTAAAATAATCTTTTTTAGCATGCGGGGTCAAAGGGATATTGAGATATGTCACTTTGTACCATACGATAAAAGTACCTGCTGCTGCAAGCATAAAAGCGATGATCATCACCTGAAATCTAGAAGACATCATTTCTCCTCGTATACTTTGGGAAATCTTGTATGCTTCAGGCTTACATCCACGATAAAACGTTCATGAAGAAAATTGCGGCCAATCAGCAATTTATATTTGAAATTGCTTCTATTGGCCAAAGTGACATCCACGCTTTCGGATACCTCCCCCAAGATTAGTCTCAACCGTATCACCGGGCGCTTTAAAGGCTCCTTTTCCTGCTGTTTGATCTTGGTAAAACTGATGATCTCATGTTTGCTTTTGATATCATTGACGGTGATCTCTGCCCACTTTTTTCCATCTTCATTCAAAATCTCTATCTCATCAACACCTAAAGAAGTTGTCGTTGCTCCCGTATCGATACGGGCATCAAGTATAATGTTTCCCGGAATGATCCGTACTTTCTCCACTGCACCTATCACTTGCTTGACCATCTCGTGGTCAGTTTGCTCCTGCTGGAGGGTTACATTCTGATCTTCTCTGGTTATATTCTGTTCCCGGACCTTGCTGTTGTCACCGGGACTCTCTTTTGCAGATGCAGGGAATAGCAGGAGACATCCCAACACCACTAACGTAACTGTACGAAATAACTTATCTTTCATTTTCCACCTTTTTAACTAAAATGAATGAGTATCATTATACTTAATTATGATTATGTTTACGTTAGATAACCTATTCATACCTCATCAATATATCCTGAGAAAACTTTCCCCTGCGCTCCCTGCCTTTTAAAGAGATCGATCAGTCATCCTCCCACGCCTCTTCATCATAGGTATCAAGTGCATCATAATCCACCGTAAATATCTTTGGATATCCCCTTTTTAGAAGCGCTTCGTCCAACTCCTCGGAACTAAAACCAGAATGCCTGCACTCCTCAATGATCCCTTCGATATCAGTCGGTTTGACATCATTGAGATCCATCTCGAATCTTATCTCATCAATTGTCATCTCTCACTCCTGTGAAGATATAACCCCTTTGTGTCATTATACATTATTTTCTACCCAAAATACATGCTTATTACATCAATGCATCATTAAAATAGTTTTCCATTATAAGGCGAGATCGTGGAACTATTACCAAAGCTGTTTGAAAATGTACTGCTTCTTGCCAATGCCATGAGTTTTTAGATCCTCATAGGATTATTGATCGCATGATCGATCACAAGGCAAACCGTTAAGAAGCGGAGCAAAAGCTTACTGCTCCTCTTTGATTTCACATCTCCCGATGATCGTCTTGTAAAAGTATGCCAGACCGACAAACATCGCCGTGGTCCCTATCAGAAGGAAAAATGCCGCCTGCATATCTTTATAATCATCCTCCAATGCAATTTTAAATACCACCATCAGGGTCTCGATAAGGAGCGCAATAATGATAGAGACCAAGAAACGTCCCAACACCTTGTACTCCCTTGTTTCATCGCGTGTGAAGGTATGGAAGATCACCTCGTGCTCGATGATCTGCTTGGCCAGATCAAAGATCGCTATCCCCAATGTCGCGGCAATGATTGCCTTGAAGATATCATGGAAGAAATCTACATTCTCACCAAAAAAGATCATCACGAATTTGTATCCCCCGTAAAAAAGGAGTGCAAGTGCTATCGCGACCAGAAGCCCCGAGCCGAAGAGATAGACCACCTGTTTGAACTTATGGTGCGTACTGTTGTATTCGATCAGACGCAGCTCTTCAAGGACCGCAATAAGGTTGCAGTCAAAGATATAATAGATCTTCCCTATCTTTCTTACTACCGTGATACTCGCTTTTCCCGTACGGTAATGGATATAGGGGTTTGAGATATAAAAACCGTCTTCGTCAAGCTCCAGCTTGGTAAAATAGTGCTGCTTATCGCTGCCCATATTGAAACGCTCTTTTGTCTGACGGCAGATCACCGGACTGATCTGCTGAAAACTTTCATCCACACTGTAAAGCAGCTGCAAAAAAGCATACTTTTTAAGGATCTCATCTGCATGTTCGATATAGTCACGGGGTGCATTCTTGATCGCTGTCAGGATATAGTTGTCTACCGTTTTTTTGTGTTTTTTATAGAGGTTGATGACCACTTTCATTTTTCTCTCCCGTTCCAAGACCTGTTAGTAGCTGATTTGCTTCTCTTTATCATAACTGATTTCAAAAAGCACCTCGATCCGTCTCTCCTCACCCGCAGCCAGATCGATCTCCATCCTGATCTCCCCCTCTTTGAGCAGCCTGTAGTCTACCTTTCTATCAGAATTGATCTGCAGAAGCTTGACCTTGATCTCTTCACTCTCGGAGGCGGGGATACGTTCGGTAACGGTGAGATGCTTGGGCTTATCGGACTTATTGGTCAGGGTCAGGATATAGCCGTCTTTTTTACGGACGGTATTTCCGAAAAAGCCTGTATCTTTCTGCTTCCGGACGATCGGCTTACGCGTAACCTTGATATCTTCATCGATTTTGGTGTAGAGCTGATAGGCATCCTCTCTATACTCCCCAAAGGCGCGGCTGCTGATCAGTGTTTCGCCCTCTGTGATCTTCCATGCGGGGTTCTCTATCTGTTTTTCCGGAGTGAAGGTACACTGTTCATATGCGGAGAGGCTGGCATAGGGGGAGACGGAGAGTCCGCACTCCATATCCGCACTCCAGCTATCCACCCTGAGATCGACCGGCTCCCCCGTGGAGGGAAGATCAAGAGACGCCACCCTGTACTCTCTCGCATCCAGATACTCCGCGGTAGGCATAGAGACGCTTTCTGCCATCACCCCCGCAGCCGGACGCTCCATCGTCTCGCTGCGTTTCATCAGAGTTTGGGTACGGGGAACTGCCGGTTCAGGCTGGTATTCTCGGATGATCCAGGGGTGGAAATGGAACGGCCGAACAGTCTGCTGAGATTTGCGAAAGTAAAATGTCGCATCCTCGGCGACGATATCCACCCCCGAACGATTTGTCACTTCCAGATGCTGCGTGACGTTCACCCTCTTCTCCTGTGAGAGATCTGCCTCATAATATGTGCTAAAACGGATCGACCCGTAGGGAAACTCCAGTTTGACAGGGACGTCGCACTGCCGGGTGTAGTACAAAGGTACCTCTGCAGCGGTCTGCTTCAAAAAGGATTTTTTCTGAAACTCAAGCGCCGTTTTGTCTTTCTCGTAAGCGACCGCAAGTTTTGCCCGTTCACTGCCGATCTTCCGTGCAGTATCGATCATCATCCCGGCATCAAGTGTTGTAGGCTGATAGAGTCCGGTGATCTTGTCAAGGAGCGTGATATTGCTCTGCAGACTCTCCAGTGCCGCCTGCGCATCCTGAAGCGTATTCAACTCGCGGCAAAGCCTCTCATCGTTTGCACAGACTGTTTTCTGCTCCAGGGGCAAGGGCTGCCCTTTGCAGGTTGCTTCCACCCCTTCTGTCATCCCCAGGTAAAGGCTCTTTGGCGTATAGGTGTATACCGCGCTGTCCCGGTAGACCTCAAGCGATGCTGATTGCGACAGTGTTGTCACCACTACCAAAGGCAGAAAAGAGAGCTTCTTTTTCATGCATAGTCCCCTTATTTTAGAATCTCTTATGGACTATTATAACAGAAGAGAATTACTTTCTGCCGGAATTTCTCCTTTTTGTCTTCTCTTTGAGAAAATCATGGATCGCCTTGATCTCCTCATCGGTGAGATAGTAGCGCGGCATGATATCGTGATAGGCGTTAAGCGCCTGGATCATCTCGTCAAGCGTTTTATGCCGGATATCGGAGCCGGTGATCTGTTCTTTGCCGTGGATATCCCGAAACTCGGCGATCACTTTCCCCTCCCCCGCTTCGCCGTGGCACTCTGTACAGCTCACGCCGCGGGGATAGCTATAGAGCATCTGTCCATACTCGTAGTGGGAGATAAAATCTTCATCCGCACAGACAAAAGGAGAAGCAAACGGTGAAAGGATGAGCAGAAAAATCAGACGTTTCATCATCATGGCAGCTGAACTCTCCTAAACTATTTTTGCTATAATACCCAAAAATCAATTAGGATAGTTCCCATGCAACTGATCGATGGTAAGGCCTTGGCCAACAAAGTACAAGAAACAGTCTCTGCTGAAGTCACCAAGCTCAAACAGGAAAAAAATATTGTCCCCGGACTGGCAGTCGTCATCGTAGGTGATGACCCCGCAAGCCATGCCTACGTAAAGATGAAAGCAAAAGCGTGCGAAAGAGTAGGCTTCTACTCTATCGTCCATAAAATGCCCGACACGATCTCCCAGGAAGAGATCATCCAGATCATCAATATGATGAACAACAATCCCCATATCCACGGTATCCTCGTACAGCTTCCACTCCCCAAGCATATCGACACGGACCGCATCCTTGAAGTCATCGATCCCAAAAAAGACGTGGATGGTTTCCATGCATACAACGTAGGCCGTATGGTCACAGGGCTTGACAGCTTCGTCGCCTGTACGCCACTGGGTGTCATGAAGATGTTTGAAGCCTATGATATCGATCTGCAGGGGAAAGATGTCTGCGTGGTCGGTGCGAGCAATATCGTAGGAAAACCGATGGCATCGTTGCTGCTCAATGCCAATGCCACAGTCACCATCACCCATATCTACACCAAAGACCTCAGGTCCCACACAAGCAGAGCTGATATCGTCGTGGTAGGCGTAGGTGTGCCGGGATTGATCAAAGAGGATATGGTCAAGGAGGGCGCGATCGTGATCGATATCGGGATCAACCGTATCGCGGACGGTTCACTCGTAGGGGATGTGGACTTTGACAGCGTCAGCAAAAAATGCAGCTATATCACCCCGGTACCGGGCGGCGTAGGCCCTATGACGATCGCGATGCTTCTGGAAAACACGCTCAAGTCCGCAAAGCAAGGGATCTAAGTGAAAAAGATTCTCTCTTCGGCATACCGTTTCTCCAGTTCATGGACCGGGACGATCATCATCGTACTCTTCCTGATCTTTTTTGTCGCACAATCTTTTGTGATCCCCAGCGGATCGATGAAGCGTACCCAGCTTATCGGGGATTTTCTTTTTGCCAAAAAGTTCAGCTACGGTATCCCGACCCCTCACCTGCCATGGCTTGAAGTCCCCTTGCTTCCTGACTTCAACGGCAACGGGCACCTGATAGAGGGGCCTCGACCGCAACGGGAAGATATCGTCATCTTCCGTAAGCCCCAGACCCCCAAGGTACACTTTGTAAAGCGATGTGTGGCTGTAGGCGGGGATGAGCTCCTCTATCTGGACAAGAGGCTGCTGATCCATTTTCATGACCTGACGACTGAAGCGGAGATCAGAGAGAAGTACCCTGAAGCAAAAATACTCAGCATCAGAGGAAAACTCTGGGCGGAGAACCCCTATATGGGAAAATATCCGGGTATCCAGTACGCACCTGAGAACTTTACGGCCTTTGAATACCTTGCAATGCTCTACAACAATAACAAGCCTATCGATATGTACCCTGTATTCGTTGATGAATTGGGAGAAAATGCATTCTATAAGAAGGTGGAAGAGGATCACTACTACATGGTCGGTGACAACAGGGACAACTCGAGTGACAGCCGTATGTGGGGCTCTGTCGCCTACAAATATATCGTGGGCAAGCCGTGGCTGATCTATATGAGCATTGAGTTCAGGTCCTATGAGGAGGTACTCAGCGGTGACCTCTACGGCAACGGCAAAGACAATGCCAGACTTCAGCGTGTCTGCGGCGAGCATCCTCTGGAGTCAGCTGAGTGTGAAGCGCTCTGGAACGACCAGCGCTATACGGTAAGATGGGGACGTATCGGGAGGAAGATCGATACGATACAGCTTGAAGAGCCTATCGAATAATAATTTAGAATAAACAAAGGAAACTCATGTTGATAAGAATTAAAATTCAATGCAGGGAGGCACTAAATGCCGAGTCGTAAAAAATTCTACATTGCAACTGACCATGCCGGCTTTGCCATCAAAGATTTCGTCAAAGATGTCGTGACCAGCCTAGGGTGCGAGATCATCGATCTTGGCCCGGACTCGGATGAGAGAGTGGACTATCCTGACTTTGCCAAGAAATGTGCGCGCAGGGTTGTTGAAGACAAAGGGAGCTTCGGCATCCTGATCTGCGGTACGGGTATCGGTATCTCGATCGCAGCCAACAAAGTGCCGGGTGTACGTGCCGCACTCTGCCATGACACCTATACCGCGAAACTGACACGTATGCACAACGATGCCAATATCCTCTGTTTCGGAGAGCGTGTCGTAGGCAAAGGGGTGATCGAGGATATGATCGAAGCCTTTATCAATACCGAGTTTGAAGGCGGAAGACACGCAGGGCGCGTAGAGAAGATCGAAAGCTGTTCCATGGGTGCAGACCTGGGGTAATCAGGAATTGAACCCTCCGAAAATATCGTCATTCCGGACTTGATCCGGAATCCATAAGCTTTGAAGCCTTTAAAACAGTGATCCTGAGCCTGTCGAAGGGTTTGACAAAGCGTATTTCGACAAGCTCTATAAGAACGGTGTTCACACATACACTCCGATAAAGTCTCCACCCTCCTCTTTATAAAGAAACAACAATGCACTGAAAGCCTGATTTTCAAGAAAGTTTTTTACTTTGTAAAACCGCATTTGCTAACTTTGTGTTGTCGGTGAAACTTTCCTTTCTACTGCTAAATAAGTAAGAAATGCTTCTATCTCAGGTTTACCCATCTCTATGGGATGTTTTTTGTTATGGTAAAAGATATAGTGTTTGATCCACCCGACATAGGATTTTTCGGTTTTGATACTGTAGTGTTTAAAACGTATTTTGTCACGAACGATTATCTAGTAGTTTTTTCTTTGTTTTCATACTCTTCCCCTATGAAAAATAGCAGGACATTATGTCCTCTATTGTCTTATATGAACAAATAGGGGAACAAAATGTCTGGTTATTGGCTCATATCCGATAATAAGGACATAAGCAACTTTTATCATTCTATGAAAACCAATAAAAAAGTAGTAAAAATATGGCATATTGTCATATTTATTGAAATAGTCGGACATTTTTTGTATACTACTAATACTTCAATAAAGGGGAGTGAGGACATTGTGTTCCTCTAATAAATAGTTGCACGCACCCGCGGAGCGGATACGTGCATCGGTCGCGCTGAGCACTGAACGTGCTCAGCGCGACCGTTAGCCAAGTTACTACACACACAGCAGATTGACATCATCAACAAATATGATGGAGGGATTAAAGATGAGTAGAGTAAGTATCAATGGTTTGTTAAAACCTATCACGAGTGAAGTTGAAATCACGGATCAATACCTTGGGCATTTCTTAAAAGTCAGTTATATCCAAGAGATCAGTGGGAATCCGATTTACAGTAAAGATCGCGTTGATGTAGGGGAGAACGGTGCTTTCCGTTTTTTCTTACCCAAAGAAGACTTGTTGGGCGGTCAAAATGTGACCATAGAGGTGTTTGCCCCAGATGGCGATCTTTTGTACAAAAAAATCTACAGCTTTGGCTACTTGCATTCAGCGGAGATCGCAGAAAATGCCCCAGATGAAGAACCTCCTTTTTTCGAGATAAACGTCAACCCCAAAGTCATTGAGATTATCTATGAAGAAAGCCCCATCTTAAACATCTCTCGAAAGATATCGGGAAAATTGGTTGACATTTCAGGTGAACGCCGAGCATCAGGCGTACAAGTAGTGATTATTGCCAGCAACGATCCCGCCGCAGCTCCGGATGGCGAAAGTTACCGACCTATTTTTAGTGCTCAAACTAATAAGGATGGTTTTTTCTTTGGCCGAATCGACAATAAAGACTATGAACAGGCGTATGGATTAATTGCCGGACTAAGCGAAGAGCCAATTCGTATTAATTTAGAAAACAAGAAAATCCCGAAAGATCTCTTGCTAATGGCCGATTTGTCGCCCTTGCCCACAATCGCAAGTTCCGCAGCCACCGCAGTACCGGCATTGCCTGACTCCAGCGAACTAGTGGGTAATTCGTCATTTTCACAGGATATTGGCGGCAAGTGCGTCGATTTTACCATTCCAAATCGCACCTTGGAGGAATTTAGTTTTTATCACACGGTTCGGACCACAGAGCCTGAAATCCGGGGTTTGACGATTACCCCCCTTGAAAGCAAGCGTCTAAAGGCAGAGTTGTTGACACTTTCGGATGATTTGTTTGCGATTTTTAGTCGTATCAATAGTTCAATGAGCACCTTGAGCTTAGTGGCCTATTCGGTTGATGAGGACAGTGATGCAACAACACAACCGCCGACTGAAAATGTTGCTAATGTGACAGCTTATAACATGAGTACGGCAACAGTTTCGGCGGCTGATCCTGTGTATCAATTGAAGCTGGATACGTTGGCAGGGAAACTGAAATTTAGCACCCTGCAATTTAAGTATAGTTTTAGTGTCATCTTGAAATTGCTGGCTGAACAGGCTAAACGAAAGGCAAAATTACAGCAATTGCATTATGAATTGGCTGCTGCTTATTGTGGCAAACAAGGGGCACCTCAAACCAAGACATATTGTGAGTCACTGATTGCACAAGACTCCCTAAATCGAGCCACCATAGAATCATTGCTTGGCCATATCGAGCAATATATCGACCACCCTTCCGAGAATCTGTTCCAAAATACCTCGTTGCCAAAACAGTTGGCAGCTTATGTGCAGAATATCAAAAAGTTGGTGCAGCAACCGTATGTGGATGTCTCATCAATTTCAGTTGTTCAAAATCGCACGGAGAAACTGATAGAGGCCGTTGATAAACAAACTGTCGAAAGTCAGGATCAAGAGGAGTTGTTGGGCTATTTACGCCGTTTAGTCAGTGAACTGGCGCACGCTGATGAAGGTGGTTTGTACAATTTCGAGCCTTGCCCTATTCGAGAAACTCAGACTATGGGCATTATGTGTCTGCAACAACAGTTTGAGGATACGCGAGACACGTTACGCAATAAATCAGTGTTTTCACTCGGAGAAATTCTGACTATTCGCGCCAATTACGATACCTATATTACAAGTATAATGGCGTTTTTGCATCTGCTGGAAAAATTCCATGCTTTCTACAACTCAGGCTCGAATTTCCTGGTTTCGCTGGAAGACGATTACTTTGTTAAGAATTATGACGCGATTCGAGCATCCCTGAATGCTTTGAAGAGACAAATATATGCAGCCATAAACAAGATTGAGGCCATAGAGAGGGCTTATATTTCCAATCATCCCGGTCGTAAGGAATTGACAGTAGAAAATAGCGTTGATTGGGACGAGACGCCGACCATCTACGAAAACACCACGATTGCTCACGGCCACATCCTTCATTTTAAGCAGCAGTGGAAGGCCGATGGCTATTCACTTGGTGATTTATTGTACAGCCTGCCGCTGGCACCTTGTCAGGAAAAACAAATTGCTATTGTAGATTGGGATCGTGAAGAGCGCGGAGCCCGTGCAGAAGACCAGACCGTGGCAGAGTCGCTTACAGCAGGTCTGAGTCGCAACCGGGATATAAGCGAGATCATCAATTCATCGCTTACGGAGGAGATTCACGCTGCTTCTACCAATAAAACGAGTTCTACTAGTGGAGGTGGTGGGTTGGGGTTTGGCGGAAGCATCGGAGGCTTTTCATTAGGTTTGGGAGGAGGAGTTTCGCATTCTGGCGCCTCCTCACGATCGACCGCTGATCAGAATTCAGCCCGCAATCTATCCGGTAGTTCTTTGAATCGCCTGCAGGATAATATCTCTCAATCCGCATCATCACTCAGGACCCAGCGCAGCACGGTAATACAAACGGTTGGACAAAACGAAACCGTTTCCGTCCAAACAGAGGTGGTGAAAAATAACAATCATTGTCACGCCATCACCATCGAGTATTTTGAAGTCCTGCATCATTATGCTATCGAACAAAATTTGGTGGATGTACAGGAGTGTTTGTTCGTACCCTTGCCAATGAGCCTGTTCGATCATGCGAAGATACTTCGTTGGAAAAATACACTACGTCGAACCGTATATGGGACAAAGCTGCGTAGGGGATTTGATGCTATTGAACGGATTAGTAACAGTTATGCAGATTCAGATTTTCCAGATGGCAGTTTTGCAGATGAACCGATAGAGATTTTTAACGGTAATTTCTCTATTTCCTTTGAGCTTAAACGTCCCTATATCAGCACAATAGACGAACAGACGAAAACTGTCACAGAAACTGTCGAACTTAAGGAGTGGTTCCTGTGGTACCCGCTTGTCATGAAATTTACATACGATAAGGAAGTGCCGCTCACTGAGGCCGAAAAGGATGCCATTTTCGAGACTGATTATGTCCCTGATATAGTGCGTGAATTTATCGACACAATCGATATTTATGGCGTTGCAGAAGACGGTTCGGAAAAACGATTGGATTTGGATCTTACGCTACTTTCAAATTATCGGCGCGGCATACCACTACAAGTGAATATCGCTACTCGGGAACCGCAAACTATAACGCGACGCCAAATCAAATACCTACGCTTTCGTGCCAACACAACCGTCCATCCGTCTTCGAAAATCATCTTACGCACAACCTACTTGCATTATCAGACCAAGCATCTGAATGAAGCTATCATCCGAAATGGCAACGTTAACAACGATATCATCAATTCGATAGAGGTACCTGACGGTTTTCCGCCTGTTCCCAAGATCAAGACCGATGCGGCATTGATGTATACACCGCTCTCTGACAAGGAGCTAAGAGAACCAAAGAAAGAAGATCGTGAAGCCGCCGCCGCATTAGTCAGCTTTTTGAATGAACATTTGGAAATGTCGCATAAGGCCATCTGGTCTAGCATGGACAGCAGTCGACTGTTTGGGCTACTTGATGGCTACATCGCGCCTAACGCGGGTGGGAAGAGCGTGGCCAGCGTTGTCGAGAACAAGATCATGGGTATCGTCGGCAATAATTTGGTATTAAAGGTTGTACCGGGAGAACGCCTCGATCCAGTGTTCAGAAAGGTGGAAGATTTGTTGGCTTATTACCAGCCGACGACCAAGCCAGATCCATTCCGGGTAAGCGTGCCAACCAAAGGTGTCTATGCAGAATCGGTCATGGGTAAATGCAATAGTTGTGAAGAGATCGACGAAACCCGCCATTGGCGCTTTGATGAAGTACCGTGCGGTACGCAGGCTACACCAATTGAGGCAGTGTCGACTGCAAGTCGCCAATCGGATGTGGGCAACCTTCAGGCCAAGGATTTGCCACCTAGCATCATTGCGATGCAAAACGCGCCTGCTGCACCAGATCCAACCGGTTTGGGAGCGGCGTTTAATCTCATTGGTAAGAGCGACGTCTTTAAAGATATGACGGGATTGGCAGGCACACAGGCCAATGCACTTGGTGCATTGCAGACAACATCCAAAAGTGTAACCGATCTGGCGAGCATAGCTGCTGATTTGCAAAAGCAAGCTGCAATGAAGAAAGACATCGGCAAGACGCTGAAGACAATTCAAGAGGCGAGGGATAACAACTTGATCAACGACGACGATGTGCGCGAGTTAGCACGCACGGCACTAGGATCCGTTGCCGGTGAACCGACGGTCAAACAATCTAATTCTCCATCAACCGAAGATGTCAAGGATCTGACAAACACCGCTGGTGCCAATAAAGCTTCTGTAAAGAAAACCCCTGATGGACAAATTGAAATAGACGCACGGCCAACCTCGGCATCGACATCGACCGAGGAGTCCATATCATCGTCCCTCGAAGCTATTTCAGCCCGTGTTAAAGACCAAGAAACCGAGATGTTGAAAGCATTGAATATGATACAAGGATTCAAGTGGGAAAATGCCCCGAAGAGTGCTTGGCATCCAAGCCTTCGTCGAAGCGAAGTGGCCGATGGGCTTACGTACATCGTGAATAATACCGACGGAATCTACCAAGGAGTATATGGGTTTTGCGGGCCAGCTTCATTTCTCAATGTGTGGTTCCGAAATGACCCGGTCGCTGCCACGCACTTCGCTATCAAGTTGTTCGAGAACGGGCAAGCCTACATCGGCTCTCGGTTGGTAAAACCCGGACACTGGCTTCACGGTGACGACATTCGGCAGAGTGACTATTCAGTCATCAAGCAAAGAGTCATAGATTATGGGCATGCGCAAACTCCACCCATCGAATTAGAAATGCTGACGCCTGCCGAATTTGTGATAATGGGAGCGTTACAGGATGCAAGCAATAACTGGTTCCACGGTGACTTTGAAGGTTACTTAGAAGAATCAATGGGTACGGGCGTATCTGATATGACAGAGTGGCTAAAAAGCACTGGCCTATTCTCGAGTGTCCGAAACGAGACGGAGAGAACTTTTGCTCATTTTAAGGGATTAAATCCTGGCCTTAATACCGAAGTATTTCTAATTATTGATTATCGATTGATTCAGCCTACTTTGTTGCAATACGAACCGGAACCAAACCACTGGGTGCTTTTGCGAACAGGATTAGTTGGAGCGACTCAAGGAAAATGTAAGTTCGATGTATGGTCATGGGGAGAGTGGATGGAGATCACATGCTCGCAGCAAGATCTTGAGTCACAATTCTTCGGTGCGATCATTTGTGAACGGTGAGGTGCCTTGTGCAAAATTAGCCTGTAACATTTTAAGAGCCAATCAGACGCGAGTTGATAATGTGCTTTCAGTTGCATCTGACTTTTTCTGAATCAGAGTCGGCAATTGAAAGGGTCCCCTATGGGGAACTTTTCTTAAACAGATGTTCCCATCCTTTTAGGAGGGCAGAGCCATATCGAAGTCAATAAACGTAAACTTAATTTTTGGCTAACAATCACATGCACTCGGACAGCAAAAAGCGCCGCTCGTTCCTCGCTCTGCTTTTTGCTGCCGGTGATGTAAGGCGTTATGTATAAAAAAGGAATTAATTGGAAGTTACAGTTAAGCAAGTTAAGAAAGTTAAGGGGTCAGGTGATAGCAATAGTATTCAAAGTTAAAAATTGATAGACTTATAAAGTAAAATGAATGCGCAGGAGAAGAGATGCCAAGAAAACCGCGTATAGAGATAGCAGGATGGTATCATATCATCAACAGAGGCGTAGAACAAAGAATCGTTTTTAAAGAAGATGACGACTATCGCTACTTTATAGATCTGATGTGTCTTCATGCAAAAAACTACGGTATCACTATACACAATTACTGTCTAATGAACAACCACTATCATCTGCTCATAGAAACAGAAAATGAAAACCTCTCAAAATTTATGAGACAGATCAATATGAACTATGCCATCTATTTCAATAAAAAATATAAAAGATCAGGACACCTGTGGCAGGGCAGATATAAATCGTGGTATATGACAGATGAAGCCTATCTCTATACGCTGATACTCTATATCGAACAAAATCCGATCAAAGCGAAGATAGTAAAACGTATAGAAGACTACCCCTACAGTTCGGCACACCAATTCCTACAAGCACAGCAACATCACGAATGCCTCAAAAAAAGCTGGATCACCCAACAGTATAGAGGCGATACAGATGCGATCAAACTGTTTTTGGATTCAGCCGTAGATAGCGGGCAACTGCAAGAACTCAAAAAGGCATCCAGCCTGTTAGAAGCCTCCAATACAGATAAAAAACCCGATGAAGAGAAACTCAAAAAGATGTTATCAAAAGCAAATAATACCAAAGAGAGAAACACGCTTATACTGGGAGCATATCAGAAAGGATACTCTCAGCATGGGATTGCTAAAGTATTGGGATTGTCGCAACCGACAGTCAATGGGATCATAAAGAGGGAGATGAAGAACAATGCTATTACTATCACCTGACCCCTATATTCCCTCTCCCATTTGCTGGTCTCCGCTACGTCCAACAAATGACAGGATACACACATCAAGTCTGCTACCAGAAAACCCTTCGGGATTTTCCGATATCATACTAAATGGTGATCAGCGCGCCCGTTGCACGCACCCGTTAGGTCGAGGAAAACATAATCATGGAAAAAGAAAAAAAATTTTCACAAGCAGCTCATCCATTAAATTGGTACGAAGTAGCAAAATTGATGCATGACAATGCAAAAGCACTACATGATATGCCACAAGGAACAATTACATATAGCGATGGAGTCAAATCGATTACGAGACCTACATCCAATCGCTCAGTCTTCTTATTATCTGCATTTGCGATGGAAAATTTGTTAAAGGCTTATCTAATTTATGAAAACCCTCATTACATAAAAGATGGAAAGCTAAAAAAACAGCTATTGAACGGTCACAGTTTAAGCAAGCTTCAAAAAAAGTGTAAAAAAGTTCCCGCTCCAAAAAGAAGCCTTCATATTTTTGAAAAGCTAGAAGTTGGCGTAAATTCATGGGCACGTTATCCGTGTGCTACATCAATTGAACGAGAATCAGAAGAACGCGCAGTAACTCCAGAGTTTTGGAAAGCCTACAATAAAGTGTTCGATCTTTACAGTAAGAGACTAGAGAAACTTCTTTCTAAAAAATGGAAAAACCCTTACGGAGAAGTAGGCTATGTTGAATTCAAATAAAGACCTAACAAATCAGAGGAGACCAATCAAAAACCCGCAGGCGGCTTTTTGATTGCTCATTTTAAACGTTGTGCATCAATTTCATCGGAGTTAAAAATTGCAAATTCAATATGAGATGTTAATAGAAGATAGAAAAGCTTTTCTGATTCATTGTATTAGTCGAGTCAAAGAATATGAAATTATTTGTATAGATAAAACCAGCACTCTGATCAGTGTTGAGGGACTCAAATTTACAGATAAAATAAGAATGTATACAAAAGATATAAAAGGCTTTGATGAAAAGCTGATTATGGATATTTTGCCAGAATGCTATATTTGAGCCCAAAAAAGGTTACTGGCACAACAAACCAAAGGAGACCAATCAAAAACCCACGGGCGGCTTTTTGATTGCTCATTTCAACCGTTGCACGCACCCGCGGAGCGGATACGTGCAACGGGCGCGCTGATCACTGAACGTGATCCTCTCCCATTTGCTGGTCTCCGCTCCGCTACGTCCAACAAATGACAGGATACACACATCAAGTCTGCTACCAGAAAACCCTTCGGGATTTTCCGATATCATACTGAACGGTGATCAGCGCGCCCGTTATGTTTATGGAAAGGATAACATTGAAATTAAATATATATCAAGTTGATGCTTTTGCAAAAAATGTATTTGAAGGCAACCCCGCTGCTATTTGTCCTTTAGATAAATGGCTTGATGAGCCAACTATGCAAAAAATAGCAAGCGAAAACAATCTTTCAGAAACAGCTTTTTTCGTTAAAGAAAATAATTCATTTAACATTAGATGGTTTACACCATTAAGTGAAGTTGATATGTGTGGACACGCTACATTAGCAAGTGCTTATGTAATATTTGAAATTCTAAACTACCAAGAAGATGAGATTATATTTAACTCTAAAAGTGGCATTTTAAAAGTCTCTAAAAACAATGATAAATTAAAAATGGACTTTCCTACTCAAGAAATCATAAAATGTGATGCTCCAAGTAATTTATTAAAAGCATTTGAAATAAAACCAATAGACTGTTATAAATCAATGGATTATATTTTAATATTTGAGAATGAAGATGATATTTTAAATGCCAAACCAAATTTAGGCTTATTGAAAGATATTGATGCAAGGGGAATAATAATAACTTCAAAAAGTCAAACATACGATTTTATCAATAGATTCTTTGCTCCAAAATATGGTATAAATGAAGACCCAGTGACAGGTTCAGCATTTACTCAACTAATCCCTTATTGGAATAAGGTTTTATCTAAACATACTTTTAGAGCAAAACAAGTTTCAGAACGAGGTGGAGAAGTTTTTTGTTCATTGAAAAACAATAGAGTAGAGATATCAGGTTACGCAAAAAAATATCTCGAAGGTATTATTGAAATCTAAAACATAACAAATCAGAGGAGCCAATAAATTACCCTGCGGGCAATTCATCGGCTCATTTTTTACTGGTTCCCAAATTGTATTTGGGAATCCATACAGAGCATGTGATACATCAGTTCAATATACACTCCCAAACTCAGTTTGGGAGCGAGAGGAAGATATCAGACTAAAGATCAGTGGAAAGGCTACAATAATAAATGACACGAACATTATTTCGAAATATCTTGATTATTATGATACGTTTGATATTGAAAGATTGATTGAGATAAACATTGAGTATGTAATTCCAAACTGCTCTAAAAATATTAGTGTTGTTAGAAAAAGCTTATTTTCTATAATATAACAAATCATTGGAGCCCAATCAAAAACCCGCGGGCTGGTTCTTTCTCGCTCCGTAATTGCATTACGGAGTGCATATAACAGGTTAATGATTTGCTAACATTAAAGTTCACCGCTAGGTGACAATCAATTTCAAGCCCCATTTTGATAAAATAAAATCACTTTATTGCTGAATTTCAGCGTGTTCTTTTTCATGACATGGCGTCAGGTATTATCCGCCCAAAGGGTATTTCCTCGCAAGCTCAGGGCACCCTCGCACCTCTGTGTGGGAGAGTCCGGATCCGATCTTGGATAGTTATATGAGTGGTGAAACAAATAGTGAGGTATTTAGCTCGCTCATTTCAATCGTTAGACACTACTACTACTTGATTTTGTCCAAGCATTGTAGTATAATGTAGATACAAAAGGATACATTATGAAAAAAGCAATTAATATCCGCATGGATGAAACCCTATTAACAGAGTTAGATACTTATGCTCATGAGCTGGAGCGTTCAAGAACTTATATTATTGAAAAAGCAGTAAGTTCTTACTTTGACACTTTAGATGAAATGATTTCAGACAAAAGAATAGATGAGCTAAAAGCTGGAAAGACTGAAGTTTATTCCCTTGAAGAAGTAGCACAAAAACTCGGTCTTAGTTAATGTTCAAAATCATTATTCCAAAAGCCGCATTCAAAGAATTGGAAAAGATAGATTCTGAAAATCAAAAGCTTATTTATTCAAAGATACAAGACTTAGAAAAGGGGTTGTTTACAGCAGACAAAGCCCTTAAAGGCAAACATAAGGGAAAGTTTCGAAAAAGAGCAGGTGACTATAGAATCGTTTATTTAAAAGAAAATGATATTTTAGTTATCACTTTGATTAGAATAGCTCACAGAAAAGAAGTGTATTAAAAGTCCAACAAAACTTTGGAGAGCAATATTTGACACTACTGCACAAATATTTCTCAACTCAAACGTTACGCATCTGAAGAAAAAACTGGAGTTCATATTATGTTGGGTAAAGCAACAGTAGCACAATTGCAAAAAGATGCATTCAGACCTGTCGTAAAGTGCTTCACTTCACAACATTTACATAACCTATGATAGAATATCCGCTACTATAATTCAGAGGAACTGCCATGCCACTATCAAGCGAAGAGAAAGAAATTATATTAAATAGTATCAGAGATATTCCCGACTTTCCGAAACCGGGGATCATTTTCAAGGATATCACTACCCTGCTTGGCAATGCTAAAGCTTTCAATACGCTCATGGACCACCTCACCAACCGTTATCTCGGATATGATCTGGACTATATCGCGGGAATCGATGCGAGAGGGTTTATCTTCGGTTCGATCCTTGCAGACAGGCTGGGCATTGGTTTCGTACCCGTACGAAAGCAGGGAAAACTCCCCTATACCACCGTATCGGAGAAGTACTCCCTGGAATACGGATTTGATGAAGTGGAGATACATATCGATGCCTTCGGTGAAACCAAAGGGGCGAAAGTACTCCTGATCGACGACCTCATAGCAACCGGCGGTACGGCAAAAGCCGCAGCCAACCTGATAGACAAAGTCGGTGCCCACTGCGTAGAGGCCTGCTTCATTATGGAACTTGCCTTCCTCAACGGGCGCGAAGGATTCAGCAGCGAAGTATACTCCGTACTGCAAATCGACTGATTTTGCATCATCATCAGGGTAAGCAGAGGATTGTTTACCCCTCCCTAAACTCTCATAGGATATAATCACCTAACTAAATCATAAGAGTAACACGCATGAAAAACTATTCAGATATCTATATTCCAAAACCAAGTCCGCATGACCCTGACGAGCTTGGGCACTTTGGCAAGTTCGGGGGAAGATACGTACCCGAAACATTGATGCCGGCACTTGAGCAGCTGAGACTCGACTATGAAGCCGTACGGTTTGACAAAGGGTTCTGGGAAGAGGTGGACTACTACTACAAAAACTATGTGGGACGCCCCTCCTCGCTCTACTTTGCGGCAAATCTCTCTGAAGAGCTGGGGGCAAAGGTCTATCTCAAACGTGAAGATCTCAACCATACCGGTGCGCACAAGATCAACCACTGTATTGCCCAGGCCGTACTCGCCAAAAGACTGGGAAAGAAAAAGATCATTGCAGAAACCGGTGCAGGCCAGCACGGTGTTGCCACGGCAACCGTAGCAGCGCTTTTCGGCCTGGAGTGCGAAGTTTTCATGGGCGCCAAAGATGTGGCACGCCAGGAGCTGAACGTCTTCAGGATGAAACTCCTAGGCGCCAAGGTACATGCCGTAGAGTCTGGAAGCCGTACGCTCAAGGATGCGATGAACGATGCGATCCGCCACTGGGTGACCAATGCGCGCGACACCTACTACCTGATCGGGACAGTCGCCGGGCCTCACCCCTACCCTATGATGGTGCGCGATATCCAGTCTGTCATCGGATGGGAAGCGAGATCCCAGATCCAGACTGCGGAGGGGATGCTCCCCGACAAGGTGATCGCCTGTATCGGCGGAGGCTCCAATGCCCTGGGCATCTTCAACCACTTCCTCCAGGATAAAGGCGTAGAGTGCATCGGTATCGAAGCGGGAGGGGAAGGCCTGGAGTGCAAACACGGGTGTTCGCTTGAGAAAGGAACTCCCGGCGTACTTCACGGACAGCTCAGTTACCTTCTCCAGGATGAGGACGGCCAGGTCCAGGAAGCCCACTCCATCTCAGCAGGCCTGGACTATCCGGGTATCGGACCCGAACACGCCTATCTCAAGGATGCTGGTATCGTCAAGTATGACCATATCACGGATGATGAGGCGATCGATGCGTTTGTATGGCTCTCCCGTGCAGAGGGGATCATCCCTGCACTTGAAAGTTCCCATGCGATCGCCTACCTCAAAAAGTTTAAACCCGAAGAGATCAAGGGGAAAACAATCCTGGTCAACCTCTCGGGACGCGGGGACAAGGATATGATTCAGGTCCAGGAAATTTTAAAAGACAGAATATAGGACAGCAGATGCATTTCAATATCACAACAGACAGAATCAAAGAGATCGACACAGATCTGGAACTCATTATCGTTGCAGGAAAGAACCTCGAACATGCGTTCGTAGAGGATGCAAAACTGCTTGAAAAAGCGGGCTTCAAAGGCGGCCAGGATGAACTGTGCCTTCTTGTGGAAAAAGACAGGCTCTATGCAGGGGCGGAGTCTCTTGCGCCCGAATCCGTCAGGCCGGCAGTCGCTGCGGCACTGCGTTCGCTGATCGGCAACAAAAGCTACAAATCCCTCAAAGTCGCTACCTATCTGGAGGATGCTTCAACCGCATCTCTACAGGCAATGGTAGAGGGGATCGTACTGGGAAGCTACACTTTCAACCGATACAAAAGCGACAAACAGAAATCAGCGATCAAAAATGTAGAGATCTCGCTGGAGAGCTACAATGAGCACCAGCTTGATGCAGAAAGTGCGATCAAAGCGGTACACGAAGCAGAGATCCTTGCCCATGCCACCAACTTCACCAGGGATATCGTCAACACCACCCCCGATGACTGCTACCCCGCCGTGATGGCGGATATCGCTATCGCGCTGGCAAAAGACAACGAGATGGATATCAATATCCTCAAAACCAAAGAGATGAAAAAAGAGAAGATGGAGACACTGCTTGCCGTAGCCAGAGCAAGCCGCCACAGACCGCGCGTCATCCACCTCTCGCACAAACCCAAAAATCCCAAGGCGGTCATTACCCTTGTAGGGAAAGGGCTGACCTATGACTCAGGCGGGCTCAGTCTCAAACCGGCTGACTATATGGTGACGATGAAGTCAGACAAAAGCGGCGGCTCTGCCGTACTCGGTATCATGAAAGCCGTATCCGAACTCAACCTCGATGTCGAAGTACACGGTTTTGTCGGTGCAGTAGAGAACATGATCGGCGGGGATGCGTATAAACCTGATGATGTACTCACTGCAAAGAATGGTAAGACGATCGAGGTACGCAATACCGATGCGGAAGGGAGGCTTGTTCTTGCTGACACGCTTTGCTATGCGCAGCAGGAGGTAAAGGCAGACTATATCTTTGACTTTGCCACACTCACCGGTGCCTGCGTAGTCGGTGTCGGCAACTATACCTCAGGAGTGATGGGAAATAGCGACCGGCCAAAAGAGATGGTCCTGGAGGCTGCGAAAAGCTCGGGTGAATTTGCGACAAAACTCGACTTCAACCGCTACCTGAAAAAAACGCTCAAATCAGAGATCGCCGATATCTGCAATATCTCCAACACAAGATACGGCGGTGCGATCACTGCCGGACAGTTCCTTTCGGAGTTCATCGATGAGGAACATACGGAGAAGTGGGCGCACATCGATATCGCCGGCCCTGCCTTTGTCGAACATGTATGGGGAGAGAACCCGCATGGGGCAAGCGGTGCAGGCGTGCGTATGATGGTAAAACTTCTTGAAAAACTGGCGAAAGCGTAAAAATGCTTCTGGATATCGATGCACTTCCCCTGGTAGATATGGCGTTTATGAACGAAGTACACCAGGAGGAGGCGCATTGCATCAACGCTCTTTTCGAGGCGCTTTTGGCCTATGAGAATGACTATACTGAAAAGAACGCCCTGCAAGTGGACGCCCTTTTAGAAGACTGGTACACGCATACACTCTCACACTTCGAAGGGGAAGAAGTGAAGATGAGAGAAAGCGGTTTCCCTCCCTATGCGATGCATAAGGCCGAACATGACAGAGTAGTTGCAGAGATAAAAAGTCTGCTGGAAGCATGGAGAGAAACAAGGGAGCCGAAGCCTCTCAAGATCTATCTGATCGAAGTTCTTCCCCGCTGGCTCGTAACACATATAGAGACGATGGACACGGTGACCGCGAGGTTCTTAAAGAGAGGCATAAGTCCCTGTGGTATCTCATAGATCCGGGCAAGATTGTTCCGTCCTGATTTAAAGCTTATCCGGAGATGAAAGATTCCCCGAAAAGCTAAAGAGACGGATCATCTCGATGAGCCTCTATCTTCAGGGTGAGTTTCTCTAAATCGCAGTACAATGATGTGTCGCACTCCATACGATCCATACTTCATCATCAACTAACCCCTCCTTCACCAATTTTTAGCTAAAATCACAACCAAGAAATCATAGTAATATAAGGAACATCATGGGACTAGGCATAGGACTTGTAGGATTACCGAATGTCGGAAAATCCACCACTTTTAACGCACTGACAAAAGCACAGAACGCAGAGAGCGCAAACTACCCTTTCTGTACGATCGAACCCAACAAGGCAGTCGTTCCCGTACCCGACAAGAGGCTTGATGAACTGGCAAAGATCGTCAACCCTGAGCGTATCCAGCACTCTACACTGGATTTCGTAGACATTGCAGGACTCGTAAAAGGTGCAAGCAAAGGTGAAGGCCTTGGAAATAAGTTCCTCTCCAATATCCGCGAAACAGAAGTGATCCTTGAGATCGTCCGATGTTTTGAAGATGAAAACATCACCCATACCGAAGGAAGTATCGATCCGATCAGGGATATCGAGATCATCGAACAGGAACTTCTGCTTGCGGACATGGATTCACTGGAAAAACGTATCGACAGTCTTAAGAAAAAAGCCAAAGGTAAAGACAGGGATGCCGTAGCGCAACTCGAAATCGCTGAAGAGCTGATGGAGTTTATCGCGGAAGGCAACCCGGTATCAAGCTTTGAAAAGATAGATGAAGATATCTTCAAAGCGATAAACAAAGATCTCAGACTTCTTACAAGCAAAGAGATCATGTACGGGGCGAATGTGGATGAGGACGGTCTGGCAGAAGACAACGAATATGTCAAAGCCGTCAAAGCCTATGCTGCCGAACGCAACAGAGAGGTGATCAAGCTCTGTGCAAAAGTGGAAGAGGAGATGGTGGAGTTTGATGAGGAGGAGAAAGCGGAAATGCTTGGATCTCTGGGGGTTGAAGAGTCAGGACTTGATCAGATCATCCGCAAAGGGTTTGAGAAGCTAGGACTGATGAGCTACTTCACAGCCGGTGTCAAAGAGGTACGTGCCTGGACGATTCGAAAAGGCACGACTGCACCGAAAGCGGCAGCCGTGATACACAACGACTTTGAAAAAGGCTTTATCCGTGCCGAGGTGATCGGTTATGAGGACTTTATCGCATACGGCGGGGAACAGAAAGCCAAAGAGGCAGGAAAGAACAGACTTGAAGGAAAAGAATACATCGTACAGGACGGCGATGTAATGCACTTCAGATTCAACGTATAATGCA
>JAQVHV010000019.1 GCA_028696055.1 Sulfurovum sp. | reverse complement strand
GATCAGAAACTGGAGCCTGACAATCTCTCAACTAGCCATCCACTTTGAAGGACGGCTTGATGATGCGTTAGAGTTATGATACAATTTTAGGATTATCCGATGCTGACACAGAATATTGAACAGTCCCTCTTTTATCTCAGCCAATATAATGGCTATATATAGCCAGGGCACATAATAACGTTTGATTGATTGTTTATATGGTAGCAGTCGTAATAGTCTATTGAACCATCAGTATTATGTATCTCATAGAAATCTTTTTCAACTGAGGTAATTGACCCTTCTTCACCCAGCTCACTGACAAAGGTCAACCCATCTTTTGATATTCCGTAATCATACATAAAAGAAGAATCTGAGTGTTTCATCTCCCCATCACTATAAAATCTTAAGTGTAATGTATCTAATGTATCTAAATTGATAAGAGTCCAAGATTGTGTAATTTTATAGTTTCCAAATTGTACATTCTCTCCAAAATATCCATACTGATTTTCAAGAACACCTTCAACTTGGGAATTGTCTACAGTTGGAAGGCTTGAGCCTCCACCACCTCCACAAGCAGTAAATACCATTGCCATGGTTGTTAGACAAAACATTTTTAATTGTTTCATTCGTATTCCTCCCCTTTTTTGTTGTTACTATTACAATATTGGTATTATATATAATTATATTTATAGAGACTTAAAAGTAAATCATATGTTAACGACAGTTTACCGTTACGCTTGGTTTAATAGGGGAATTTGGATTCACGAACGCTTTTCGTAGTGATCTCAGCCATTGATGATCCAATCAGCAAATAGAAACTTTGGGTACTTCCAACTTAAAACGAAACGCTTCACTGGATTAATCATACCGTTTATGGTATGATTAGGAGAAATAATCGTACCATAAAGGAACCACTTTATGAAAAAATGGATATGGCAGCAGGATGATTATCCAAACTTTACCTATGACTTCAGTAGACTGGAAGCCTTGATAGAGAAAATATCACTTGAGCAAGGTTATCTTATCGCTCTGACTGAAACAATGAATCAAGAGAATATTGTTCAAAGACAATATGATGCCCTTTTAAATGAAGCAATGAGTACCGCTGCAATAGAAGGTGAAATACTCAATCGAGACAGTGTGAAAGCCTCTATCTCCAAAAAGTTTGGACTGGAGGACGTTGACTATAAAAAACTTGATGAAAAAACAGATAATCTGGTAGAGATCCTTATCGATGCCAATACTAATTACGAAGAGGACCTGACCCTGGAGAGATTGTTTGGATGGCACAATGCACTTTTCCCCAGGGGTTATAGCGGTTTGCACAGGATACATACTGCCGATTTCAGAGGTCCCGATACGATGCAGATCGTTGGCGGATATGCAGGTAGGGAAGTTGTTTACTATGAAGCACCGCCGAGAGAAAAGCTCGAAGAGGAGATGGATAGCTTCTTGAACTGGTTCAATGCCACTGAATCAAGTTTGATCAAAGCATCTATCGCTCACCTTTGGTTTGTCATCATCCATCCGTTTGAAGACGGAAACGGAAGGATCGCAAGAGCGATAACAGATCTCGTTCTATCCAAAATAGAAAACTCAAAGATATCAAAACTCTATTCAATGTCAAGTGCGATCAATGAGGATAGAAAGGGGTACTATAAGGCACTGGAAAAGAGTACGGGATATATAAAAAAAGAGGATAACTACCTTGATGTTACCTATTGGTGCGAGTGGTTTCTGCAGACCTTATATAAAGCATTGTCTGATACAAAAAGCAGACTCAACCACATTGTGTTAAAAACAAGGTTTTGGGATAAATACAGAGATAAAAATCTCAATGCAAGACAAATAAAAGTATTGAATTTTATACTGGATATCGGAGTAGAAAATTTCAAAGGCAATCTGAGTAAGAAAAAATATATGCGTATCTCCGACAGTGCTTCCACAACCGCATCAAGAGATATCGCTGAACTCCTGGAAATGGGATGCATCAAACAGGTTGAAGGGACTGCCGGGAGAAATGTAAGTTACAGGATCGATATTCCTTCTGTTTAAGCCAGGGTAGGCTGTGTAAAACGTTTGATATCACCAAGCCTGCGTCCTGCCTTATGATGTTACAGCTCTTGCGATATTTGCCGATGGAGGCCTTTTGGAGCGTTTTTTTTCATTCATATGCACATCAAGCTGCGGCAGCGGCATATCGATGCCGTTTGCCTGCAGGGTCTCGTAGATGAGGATGAGCAGGTTGGAAGGGGTGGAGGGCCTGAGCCCTTCGATCCATACCAGCAGTTCCAGTTCTATGAAGCTTTCTCCGACTGTTTTCATCCAAACATTTGGTTTTTTGCGGGGGATATCGCGGATCAGTTTGATCTTGCTCTCCATCACAGCGTTGATGATCAACGACCTGATCTTTTTGATGTCGCTTCCATAGGGGACTTTGAAAGGAACATAGATCCTGCGGATGCGGTCCTCCATCGTCAGGTTGACCACCTGGCCGTCGATAAGGTCGCTGTTTGGAACGACGATATCGATGTTGTCGATCGTACGCAGGTGTGTTGCTCTGTAGCCTATATCCATCACTTTGCCTGTCAGGTCTCCTTTGAGCGTGATATAATCTCCCGTCTTGATATATTTTTCACTCAGGATCACCATTCCCGAAATCATGCTGGAGACAATGCTCCTGAGCGCAAATCCCATACCGATAGAGAGTGCACCTGCGATGACGGCAAGATGGGCGATACTCAGGCCTATACTCCCCAATGCGATGACAAAAGCGGCAAAAAGGATCAGCGTCACCCCGAGATTGGCAATGATCTTGATCGTGACAGCCCGGGTCCTTTTGCGTTTTTTGTAGAGCATGATAAAGAGCCTGAAGTAGATTCTGGCGATGATAAATCCTACCAGTAAAATCCCAAGCAGTTTGAGGATGCTAAAGAAACTGATCGGTGTCTCATCGATCACAACAAACGGCTTTTGCAGAGCGTCGTAGAACTTATCATAGCTTGAAAAGAGTTTCTCCCTGAGCGAAAGTACGTTATAGTCTATCACCTCTTCGCTCTCTTTGCCCAGTTTTTCCATCACCGTCAGTTTTGCATACAGCAGTGTATCATGGGAGGAGAGCTGGGAGAGTATATTGCGTATCTTTTTCTGAGTTTGCAGGAAAGATTGGAATGTCCTGGTCTGGAAATAGTAGTGTCCGGCGAGCAGTTCTTGCTCAGCAAGTTTCAGCAGGGCGGCATCTTTCTCCTGGATGAGGCGATCGATCCGTTCTGAAAGTTTTTTTGAGATATTTTCCTGTGAAAGGAGTTCCCGTTCTTTGGAGAGATTTGCAGCGATCAGTTTTTTGTTGATGCTTTCCAGCTCTTTCGCTGTTCTGGCTGCATTGCCAATGATTTGTTTGATATCAAGCCGGACTTTTTCTATGAGCAGGGAGAGCGTTTTTTCCCCTTCTTCTATAAAAAGAGTCAGATTTCTGACTGCCAGTTCGTCATGATGCTGTTTGAGCTTATAGTAGGCGAACTGAAGCTGGTAAAGCTGGAGATTTTTGTTCTGGGGATCGGTGATGGACTCAATGGTTTTTTTAAGATATCCGAGCCTCTCCTGGGTAAATACCTGCATCTCTTCGAGCTTCTTTTTCTGTTCGGCTGCCGTCGAGAGTATCTCGAACTGTTTCATAAATTCAGTCTCGCCTATGGCCTCTTTCTCAAGCAGTGAAGTATCAAAAGTCTGAACCTGCGGCTCTCTGGTAATTAATGTTCTTAGCTTTTCAAGCAGTACTTTTTCGTTTTTGAGCCGTTCAGCCTCCTCATCATCCATTGGTGTAATGTTTGAGAGTTTCTGTGAGAGCTGGTCATAGTAGGTCAGGGTATTTTCACCCTCATAAAGCTTTGTATCGACCGGTATGGACCAGAGCATAAAGGTCAGGAGAAAAAAAGACCACAGGAGTTTCACGTATCAGCCTTTTGGTATAAACTTCTCTATCATCATAGCATAGATTCGGAGTGATTTTCATTTATGAATGTCAATGAAAGCGTATTCTTTTTGAGATAGGAAAGCATTATCGGGAAACATCAAGAGAGAAGCAAACTTTGCTATAATATGACAAATTAAAATCACAAACGGAAAATCGGAAATGACGTTAGAAGAATTAGATAAAAAATATGTGTTGCATACCTACGCACGCGACTATACGAACTTTGTCAAGGGTGTGGGGGCTACACTCTATGATGAGAACGGGAGGGACTATATCGACTTCGGTGCGGGTATCGCGGTGAACTCTGTGGGGCACAACCACCCCAGACTGGTTGAGGCGATCTGCAATCAGGCAAAGAACATCATCCATATCTCAAACCTTCAGGTGATCGAACCGCAGGCAAAACTGGCGCAGAAGATGGTCGAACTCAGCGGATATGATATGGGCGTATTCTTTGCCAACTCCGGTGCGGAAGCGAACGAAGGGGCGATCAAGATCGCCCGCAAATACGGGGAGACGAAGTTTGAGAACAAGCGTTACAAAGTGATCACGCTTGAGCACTCGTTTCACGGACGTACGATCACGACAGTGAAGGCAACGGGACAGGAGAGTTTTCATACACCGAACTTCTCACCCTATCCTGAAGGTTTCAGCTATGAGAAGAGTATCGAAGATGTCTACAGGGCGATCGATGAGGAGACCGTAGCGGTGCTCATCGAGCTGGTACAGGGAGAGGGTGGTGTCCAGCCTTTTGAGAAAGAGGAGATTCAAAACCTTGCCGCACACCTCAAAGGGAAAGGGATCCTGCTGATCGTGGATGAGGTACAGACGGGTGTCTACCGTACCGGCGAGTTCCTCGCCTCCAACCTCTATGAGATCGAACCGGATATCATCACGCTTGCGAAAGGACTGGGCGGCGGGGTGCCGATCGGAGCGGTGATGACCAAGCACAAGGAGCTTCTGGTCCCCGGTGACCACGGCAGCACCTTCGGAGGAAACTACCTGAGTACGGCTGCAGGATTGGCGGTACTGGAAATCCTCGAGGAATATTATGAGAGCGGTGCTGTAGCCGAAGCATTGCTTTACTTCGAATCAAAGCTTCAGGATATCGCAGCGCGTTATCCGGATCTCTTTGAAAAAGAGGTGGGTATCGGACTGATGAGAGGATTGCGTGCGAGATCTGCAGAGATACAGGCTGCAACGATCAAAGGTGCGATGAAAGAGGGGTTGGTGATCCTGAAGGCGGGACGCAACACGGTACGTTTCCTGCCCAGCATCACAATCACCAAGGCAGAGATGGATGAAGGGTTCAAGCGTCTGGAAACCGCACTGGAGAAGGTAGTTGATCGATGATCAATAGTGAAGAGTGAAGAGTGAGGAGTGAGGAGTGTTGGTATGCTTTTCCTGCGAAAAGCTTTTATTAAAGTGTGCAGGGCGGGTTTTTAAGTCCGCGCTGTGAGATAGTGTGGTCAGAACGAGAATGTAGCTACGGAAGAGAAGAAATGTTGCTCAGTAAAAAGGAGATATAGAGATGAAGCAAAGCATAATGAGAACAGTGTTACTGGCGGCGGGAGTATCGATGCTCTCTTATGCGGATGAGCTGGGAGAGATACTCTCGACCAAGAAATCGATGATCTTTGACTATCAGATGCAGACCAATGAGCTGGAGAGCGACAAACTCTACAAAAGCTGGATCAATCCTGTGATGCTGAGATATAGTAAAAATTTTAATGAGCAATTTAAGTCTGGTACGATTATTACTGAAAACTTCACTGTGAGTATCGATCAGCCTATCTTCCGTTCGGGCGGTATCTACTATGCGATGAAGTACTCTGAGGCACTGCGTGAGGCCAACAGTGCAGAGATCAATCTCCAAAGACGGATGATGATCACTGATGCGGTAACCACACTCTTCAATATCCACAAAAACAGGCTGCAGCAAAAGAAGATGCACTATCAGATCAACAATGACAAGATCGATATCCGCCAGAAGAGAGACAGCTACAATGCAGGGCTGCTTGACAGCAGTTTCCTGGACCAGGCGATGCTGAAAAAAAGCCAGGATGAAACCACACTGCTGGAGCTGGAACTTGGGCTACGGGCATACCAGCAGCAGTTCTCTCTCCTCAGTGATAAAAATCCCGACACCCTGAAGCTTCCCACGCTGACGCTTGTCAACAAGCAAAACTACAAAGAGGCGAACCTTGAACTGCAAAGAGACAGGCAAAAAGCACTCGAGATGAGCCATAACCAGAAGATGACATGGGCAAAGTATCTTCCAACAGTAAGTGTTAATGGACAGTATACGGATGGTGACCTCAATCCGCTTTATGCAAATCCTAATTTGAAAGAGAAATATTATAGTTATGGAATTTCTGTCAGTATGCCGCTGGATATCAACACGTTTGATGATATCGAGGCAAGCAAGGTGGCAAAGCTTCAGGCCGAGGTGCAGGTGCTGGACCGCGAAGAGACCGTGGAGCAGGAGTATGAGTGGATCATCAGCAACCTTGATATCCTGGAGAGAAAGATCGCATTGGCGAGAGAAGATGAGAAGCTCTATGAAAGTCTTTATGAAGTGACAAGCAATCTCGCTAAAGCGGGGGAGAAGACCTCTCTGGATGCGGAAGTGATGCAAAACACACTCCAGATCCGCAAACTTGACCAGAAGATCTATGCTATCGATAAGCAGATAGAGCTGCTGAAGCTCTATGCAAGGATGGCGAAGTAATGCATTTCAGCAGTTATATGAATGAGTGGCTTTACGGAGAAGAGGGGTATTATAAAACCTTCAAAGCGATAGGGAAAGGCGGGGACTTCTATACTGCCGTCAGCACCAGCAGGTTTTTCGGAGCGAGTATCGCCAACTATTTCTACAAGCTTTTGAGCGAAGGCAAGGCAGACCGCAACGGATGGCTGATCGAAGTGGGGGCGCACCAGGGGTATCTGCTCTGCGATATGATCCAGTGGCTCTATACCTGTGATCCTAGTCTGGTGGAGACACTGAAGTTCGGTATCGTAGAGCGCCAGCCTGAATTGCAGAAAGCACAGCTTGAGTACATCAAGGAGCGTTTCGGGGAGGATATCCAGATCACCCACTTTAATGATATCGAAGAGGTCAAAGCGGCGTATGCCTTTGTCGTGGCCAACGAGATCTTTGATGCATTCCCCTGCGAACTCCTGAAAGAGGAGAAGATCGCAGTCGTTGAGGATCACAGTGTTGGCTGGGAAGATGCGCCTGAGAAGCTGCTGCATTGGGCCAAAAAGCATTATCTGAAACAGGGGGAGGTCGCTGTGGGGTATGAGGCTTTTGCCGAAGCGATGGCCGGGGGAATCGGAAAGTGCGACTTTGTCAGTTTTGACTATGGAGAGAAGTATGTCCGCAATGACTTCTCCATCCGGGTCTACAGAAAACATGAAACCTTTCCGCTCTTTGATGAAGCATTAGAGCTTGCGGACTCCTACCAGAAAGACGATATCACCTATGATGTGAACTTCGGGCATGTGATAGAGGCTTTTACGGCTGCGGGTTTTAACGAAGAAGCCTATGAGACCCAGGCAAGGGCACTTGTCAGATTTGGATTGATCGATATCCTGGAGATGTTCTCAAAGCAGGCGGACAAGGCAGCCTATGCCAGAGAGGCGGATAAGATCAAGACGCTGATCGCTCCCACGATGATGGGTGACCGCTTCAAGATGGTGCACTTCAGAAAGTAAAATCCTGAATAAGGCTTGATACCGGTTTAGTGGTTTTGCATCGCTTTGAGCAGTGTGCATCGTTTGATCGCAGCTGCTTCCCCTGAGAACATCTCGGTATATTTTGCAAACTTCTCTTCTCCGATCATCGCGATACACTCCTCTTTTGTCATCGAGTCGCTGACGCTATCCTGCTCCGTTTTCTCTTCTTTTTTGACCGGGCTGGGTTGTATTTTGTTCGAGGGGTACATATACTCTGAGGTATAGTTGTTCGTTTTAACCTCTTTGGGCTTAAAAGAGCTTTTGGGTGGAGCGGGCGGCGTATACTTTTGGGTACTCTGCGCCTGTGGCTTTTCTGTTTCTGTCACTTCGGGAGTGCGTTTTTCCGGCTGGCTGGTGCTGCAACCTGCGATAAAGAGTGTTAAGAGTATGGTTACGATCACTTTCATCCTATTCTCCTGTTTTTGATGGTTTAGAGCTCTATGACTACGATAGATATGGCAAAGCCGCCATCATGGCTGATAGAGAGCGATGAATTTTTGATCTGATGACGTGCCTGTGCCTGAGGGGAGAGCCTGAAGTGCGGCGCACCTTTCGAGTCTTTGTAGATGACAATATCATGAAAGGAGAGCTCTGCGCCTATCCCGCATCCCAGTGCTTTTGCGATCGCCTCTTTGGCTGCCCATAGCCCTGCGATGGACTCCACTCTTCTGGATGCATCGATCTCACCATCGGTGAGAAAACGCTCCTGAAACTTCACGCCGTACTTCTCGATCATCTTGCGTACACGCTCTATCTGTATAATGTCTGTACCTATCTTCATAGGAGTATTATATCAGCATCTTGCATGACTTGGGCTTCTTTTTTTAAGCTATTCACACTTCTTCCCTCTATTGCAGGTTTGGATTCGTCATTCCGTGCTCAGAGGATGAACAACTGCTGAAAGGAAAAACAGCGGGTTACAGGAGGGATGACGGGCAGAAAAACATGTTCGATTAAATTTAAGAATAATTTTATACAATTCGTTGTTTATAAGTTTATATAACGATACGCTTTCACTATCGTTATATATTGTAATATACAGAGGGGAAAAGTTTGTTTAATTCCAATATGAAAAATATGCGGCAGATGCCCAAAATGGTCAAAAGAGATACAACCTGGAATCTCGCTTGCATACGCTTTTAGCACATAATAAGGAGAACAGAGTGTTTACGAAAAGGATTTTTTTATTTTTAGCGGTTTTGAATCTCTCATTGCATGCAGCATCTGTCAATGAAGCGCCTCAAAAAGTGTTCGGTTCGTCACCGCCTATGAACTATCTTCTGTATGCGATCAATCCGCAGAAGATGGCCGGTTTGAATTTTGAGGTGAAAAACATGAACAATGATGCGGATGAGCGCTATCTGAGCAAAACCTTTCTGGAGCTTCCGGTGATAGGGACGTTTCACAGCACGGGGCCGGGGATGAACGTGGAGACGATCCTGAAGTACGATCCGGACCTGATACTGGTCTGGGAGGATGACTATCTGCATGAAAAGGTTTTGCAGGAGATCGCAAAGACAAAGATCCCTACGCTTACGCTTCCCTTCCGCAAGATAGATACGATGGCTCCTTCCATTCTTCTTGCCGCGGAAGCTATCGGCGAAAAGGAGAGGGGAGAGCTGCTGAGTGCGTACACAAAAGAGCGTATGGCGTATGTCAAAAAAGTGCTTGAAGGGGTTCCCCCCACACGGTACTACTACGCTGAGGGGACTGACGGGCTTGCGACTGAATGCGATGACTCCTTCCATGTCGAAGCGCTCAACTACGCAGGGGGCGAGAATGTGCACAAATGTACCCAGAGCAATCTCCGCGGCCTGGAGCGCATTACGTTCGAGGCGCTGTTGGGGTACAACCCTGCGGTGATCATCGCACAAAACAGGCTGGTATATAATGAGATCATGTCAAACCCGCTCTGGCAGCACCTGAAGGCGGTAAAAAACAAAAGGGTCTACCTGGTTCCCAGCAGACCCTTTAACTGGATCGACAGACCGCCCTCTTTTATGCGTATCATAGGGATAGAGTGGCTGGCACACCACTTTCACCCCGAAGTTTACCAAGCAGACATCAATGCGCAGATCAAAAAGTTTTACAAGCTCTTTCTGAATGTAGAACTGACAAACGAAGAGATACAAAAAATTTCAGGAGAAGAATAGGATGAAAAAAAGAAGTATCGTTTTGTCGCTTGTTGCTACAGCGACACTGATGGCAAATCCCATTAGTATAGAATCGATCGTAGTCAACGAAGTCATGGGAGAAGGAGATCCTCTTTTTTTGGAGGAGCATAATCTCTCAAAAACCGAGAACAGTGAGCACTTTACCTCCAAAAGTATCGCAACGCTCTCCAGCCATGCCAATATGAACCCTTACACGGTGATCGCTTTTTCCCCGTCGGTGAATTTTACCCCGGCAGATACGGCGGGGTCCAATGAGCCTTCATTCCACGATCCGATCCGTATCCGCGGGAAGAGCCAGTCGGGACCGGGAGGTGTCTATATGATCAACGGCATGCCGCTCTCTTCAAACCCGGGAGGCGGAAAATATATGCTTGATATGGAGAATACCGCTTCGATCGATCTGCTCAAAGGGTATCTGCCGGTGGATAAAAACCTGGGATTCTCAAGCCTTATTGGAAAGGTGGACCTGAATGTCCTTGACCCCAAAAAAGAGGCCGGAGCAATCTTCTCTCAGTCGTATGGTACGGAGAATTTCAAAAGGACGTTTTTGCGTTTTGATACGGGGGAAATAGGGGATTTCTCCGCTTTCGGTTCTTTCTCTCTCCTTTCAAACGATAAATACAAAGGGGAAGGCGATCTTGAAAGGGCCAACGGCATGGTGGGGCTCTCCTATAAGCCAAACGAGCGTTTTGAAGCAACTCTCTATGCCATCCGAAACAGCGATGAGCACCACAACTATGACTCTCTGAGCTATGCCCAGATACAGGACCTTGATACCTATTTTGACAAAGATTTCAAAACAACCAAACCGACATCAGCGAACGATGTGGATTATTATGATTTCAACAAGCAGGATTTTTTGACGACCAATATCTTTGCTGATATTGTCTACAAACTCACCTCTGATGACACGATCACATTCAAGCCCTACTATAAACAGGATAAGGGGGAGATCTTCTTTTCAAAATTTGATCCGACACCGGCAAAACAGGGAGTGATCAATTGGAAGATGGACCATGACCTTTATGGTACGGTTGCGGCGTATGAGCACCGCTTCAGCGAGGCGCTCAAAGCCAAAGCAGGGTACTGGTACCACAAGCAGCTTCCTCCCGGCCCTCCAACGGACAGACGCATGTACGGGGTGGATGCAAACGGAGAGCTCTTCTTTAAAAAATATGCCTCATTGGCAGAGGTGGAGCACCATGAACTGCAGTCTCCGTTCGTGGAGGTAAGCGGAGAGGCGGCGAACTTCATCTACTCTGCCGGTCTGCAGTACCAGAACTTTCAACTCAGTTCTATCAGAAACTATCTGACGGACAGCAATACAAGCCTTGATTATGAGACAGCGATCGCTACATCAACATTTGATCCGTGGGGGAGCGTCGAAGCAAAGACCTTCAAAACCTGGCTGCCGTCCGTCTATCTGGCGTACAAGCTTGATGAGAGAAGTGCGGTCTATCTAGACTATTCGCGTACCTACGGGTTTGATGTGAACCTCTATCCGACCTATACGAGCAACTACGCAAATTTCAAAGGCAAGGGGATCATGCTGCAGCAGCTTTGGAGCGATCTGGAACTGGAGACCTCCGACAATATCGATTTGGGGTATAAAACAACCATCGGTGCGGTCACACTCCATCCGAGTCTTTTTGTCTCTTTTGTAAGCAATAAACAGGCAAATATCTACGATAGGGATTTGGAGGTAAGCTACCCGGCCAACCTGGGCGATGCTTTGGGATACGGGGCGGAGTTCTCGGCGTATGGTGCTGTGAGCGAGGATCTGGACTTTATGATGGGACTCTCCTATAACCGCTACGCCTTTGATCAGGATTTTGCGACGAGTGCAACCGCCACAAGCGATATCGAAGGCAATCAGCTTCCGGATGCACCCAAGTTCATGGCAACAGGAGCACTTTCCTACTATCTGGGCAACTGGACCTTTACCCCAAGCGTGCGTTATACATCCAGCCGTTACGGAGATGTGGAGAACACGCAAAAGGTGGATGCCTTTACCGTCGCAGATCTGGATATCGCCTATAGGGCAAAAAACTTCCTGGGGTCAAAAGATACGCTCTTCCGTCTGACGGCGACGAACCTGACCGATGAAAAGTATATTTCAACGATCAACACACCCGATAACGTGCTTGCCGCATCTGCTACCTCAAGCACTTACCAGACAGGGACACCGCGCATGGTGTTCTTCAGTGTCACTCTGAAGTATTAGGGATGAGAATGGTCGGAAAAGAGCGCCGATATATCCTGGCGGGAGTAGTGATCTTGGGTTTTTTTGCACTCTTCTCCCTCCTTTGGGGGCAGTACCCGATCAGTTTGGAGCTTTTGGGGGTTTATCTGCAGCATCTGCTCTTTGATACACCGGCAGACCCCTCCTGCAATATGGAACTGATCCATAACATTATTACGGAGATCCGTCTGCCGCGCATTCTGCTGGCGATACTGATCGGTGCGGCATTGGCGACAAGCGGGGCGGTCTTTCAGGCGATGTTTGTGAATCCACTGGTTTCACCCGGTATCCTGGGTGTACTTGCCGGTGCATCCTTCGGGGCAGCCTGCGGAATGTTGCTCAGTGAGAACTGGCTGGTGGTTCAGGTCATGGCATTCGTCTTTGGCTTTATCGCAGTGGGCTTTGCCGTGCTGGTAGGATCGATGGTGACCAATTCACGTTCGACCGTGATGCTGGTACTGGGCGGAGTGATCAGCGGCTCGTTGTTTACCTCGCTGCTCTCTGTGGTGAAGTATGTGGCAGACCCCTACAGTACCTTGCCGGCGATCGTCTACTGGCTGATGGGGTCACTCTCCATGGCGCAGCTGAATGAAGTGCTTCTGGTCGCTGTTCCGATCCTGATGAGTATTGCGGGGATGGTCTTTATGAGCAAATACTTTGATCTTCTCAGCTTGGGTGATGAAGAGGCAAAAGCGCTGGGGGTGAATGTGGGGCTGATCCGTATCATCGCGATCGTTTTAGCCACGCTCGCCAGTTCCCTGGCGGTGGTGATGGCGGGGATCATCGGCTGGGTAGGGCTGATCATCCCCCATATCATCCGTATGGCGATAGGACCTTCGCACAAGCTTTTGGTACCGCTAAGCGCAATCGTCGGCGGCACTTTTTTGCTTGCTGCGGATGCAGTGTCGCGTCTGGCGCTCAGCGTTGAGATCCCGATCGGGATACTGACGTCACTGATAGGGATTCCTATCTTTATTATTGTACTTAAAAATGCGAGGGCAGCATGGAACTAGCACCGATGATCGAAGTGAAGGATCTTCATTTCGCCTACAAAAAACACAAAGTGCTCAAAGGGATCGATTTTTCGCTATTCAGGGGAGAGGTGGTCTCTTTGCTGGGACCGAACGGATGCGGGAAGAGTACCCTGATCAGGCTGATACTCAAGCTTTTGGACGGGGAGGACAAGATCAGACTGGAGGGGAGAAGCCTGAGAACCTACTCCCATAAAGAGATCGCTGCGCATATCGCCTATATCCCCCAGTACCATCATGTCCCTTTTGGCTATTCGGTACTGGAGATGGTGGTGATGGGGCGTGTCTCAAAGCTCGGTTTTTTTGCTTCGTCTTCAAAAAAAGATTACGAGGTCGCTTCCGCTGCTTTGTGCAGAGTAGGGATCGAGGAGCTGGAAAACCGCCCCTTTGGACAGCTCAGCGGCGGGCAGAAACAGCTTGTGCTTTTGGCGCGTGCCATTGCACAGGAGGTGAATGTTTTTATTATGGATGAGCCGGTAAACGGGCTTGATTACGGCAATCAGATCCGTCTTTTGGAGCTGATCGGTTCGCTTGCAAAAGAGGGGTATACCTTTTTGAAAACGACACACTATCCCGACCATGCACTCCTCGTCTCCACCCGCGTTGTCGTGATGGACGGAGGGAAGATCATAGCGGACGGAGCGCCCGAAGAGGTGATACACAGCGATATGATCAAGCGTGTTTACGGGATCAATGCCGAGATCATTACGCATGATCTCCATAAACGCTGTGTGCCTGTTTTCAGGTAGAAATTTTTTTGAATAGCGTTATATAGATAAATATATAAAGAGGGGGAGAGAATGAGGATTTTCATTGTTATAGCAGTTTTACTGACGCTTGGGCTTGACGCAAGGGTTATCACGGATGATTACGGAAGGGAGGTGGAGGTCCCTGAAACGGTCACAAAGATCTATGCCGCTTCACCGCCTCTGACCATGAGCCTTCTGGCGTTCGACCCGGGTGTGATCGCTGCACTGAATATGCCCTGGAGCGAGCAGCAGAAGCCGTATGTGGGAGAAGCGTATGAGAGACCCGTGGCGGGCGGTTTTTTCGGGCAGGGTATGCGGCCAAATTTTGAGGTGCTTGCCGAGTCAAAACCCGATGTGATCATGATGTGGGGGCGCATGAACGGCGCCCGGAAGATCGTACAGAAGCTTGAAAAACTAGGAATACCCGTGCTGATGGTCCGCAATGACTCTATCAGAGATCTGGAGGGCCAGTTTGATCTCTACGGCAGGCTTACGGGAAACACAAAACGGGCCGAAGCACTTGTCGCATATACCCGTGAGACCCTTTCGCTGATCGATGGAGTTCAGGAGAAGCTTGCAACGCGCAAGCCGGTGCGTTATTACTTTGCCGAGGGGGCGGACGGGCTCTTCAGCGAGTGCAGGGGATCGTTCCATCTTGAACCGTTTCTCTACAGCGGAGCAGAGAACGCGCTTGAGTGTCAGATGAGCTCAAACTACGGGATGGAGAAGATGAGCGCAGAGAGCATTGTGATGGCGGATCCTGATGTGATCGTTGCGATGGAACCGCTTTTTGCAGAGGGAATTGAGAAAAACCCGCACTTCCAACATCTTCGTGCCGTGAGGAACAAGAAGGTCTATCTTGTGCCCTCAACACCTTTTAACTACATCTCACGGCCACCCTCTTTTATGCGGCTACTCGGGATCAGGTGGCTTATACACTCGTTTTATCCGGAGCTTTTAGATGGATCGCTGGAGGAGGAAAAAGTGCGTTTTGAGAAGATATTTTTTAAAAACAAAACCATCAATAACATCAATAACAGACAGGAAAAACGATGAAACAAACATTACGAATCAGTGCAGTAATGGCGCTTTTGCTGCTGGGGAATGAAGCAGCAGCAGAAACGTACGCTCTGGAACCGGTGGATGTCAATGGTGCAGTAACGTACCAGCGTGACGATATTGCTTTGGATAGCCCGACAAATCTCTATAAGGTAGAAAAAAGCACACGCTTTGCCACGGAGGTGATCACTCAAGAAGAGATCGAGGCCTATCAGCCAAAAGATCTATTTGATCTTTTGAACAAAGCTACGGGTATGGACCTGACCTACCATGGACGCCGCAGTCCCTTTTCGCTCAATATGCGGGGGAACGGAAATATCACCTATATCATAGACGGAGCCATCCTGCCGCCCTCTACCAGCCGTATCCTCTACAAGATCCCGATGCTTGCGGTCGAAGAGATACAGATCGTACGCAGTGCGACAGCGCTCTCTATCGCCCCGTCGATCAATGTCGGGGCATCCAACAGCGGCTCCGGCGTCAATATCGCCTATGTGATCATCCGTACCAAAGAGCCCAAAATGACAGAGGGGGTTCTCAGCGCTTTTTATGAAAAAGCGGTCTCTCAGCCAGGTGCAAACGGACAGAGCCTCTACGCAGGAACACGCTTCGGAGATAAAAACTCCTGGAATGGCTACATGGGCGTCATGCTCTCACGTTTTGAGAGAAAAAGCAAAGATACATGGTTTGACGGATCGGACAGTCAATCGGGAATGTTCAACGGAGGAATAGGCAAGGGCGGCTTTGCGCTGAACTTTATGGCGTATAGAGACAGCGGACGTCTTGAGATGCAGCGAGGGGTGAAACATGACGGAACACTGGATGACTCCAAATGGTATTATGACCCGCTGAAGACGACCATATTCTCTCTTGACGGGAGTATGCTCTGGAATGAGCATCATGTTACGCTTTTTTCACTGGCGCAATCAAAGTATGAACAAAACGAGCATAATGAAAACTTTGCAAATGCGGCGGCTTCAACACGTGATTATGAAGAGAAGACAAGAACATACAGCTTAAGACACAATGCCCGTTTCGGTGATACCAGGGTTCAGCTGGGAACACAGTATATAGAAGCGGAAGGTGTAGGTTCGGATCTCTATAACCCCTACATTCAATATGACACTTCCATCAAGGGGGCTTCGGCATCGGTAGAACAGAGTCTTTTGGACGGAAACCTTGTTGTGGATGCAGGATACCGCTGGGATCAAAAAACGATTGAAAATTCGACGGCTGCCAAATCAGAGGCGCTTGCAACGCCAAATGCGAACAGTGGGGTTGACCTCTCTCCTGCATCGATCGTGACGCTGGGAGGTGTCTATGCGCTGAACGACCGGCATGCGATCAGTGCACGCTATTTTTACGGGGATCAGGGGGTATCGGGCGACTTTACGATGCAGACAAAGGATGGAAGCGCTCTGGATGCGGAGAAACAGTATCGCTATGAGATCGCACTGGAATCAAAGATCGCACCCTATTTTCACTCCCTTGTCACCTACTTTGACACGGATATCCGGAATGAAAAAAGGGCGACCTCCGATACCTATATGCTTGATGACTCCGAGTACTACTACTATGAGCAGGTTGATTCCCGTACAAAAGGGGTGGAACTGACACTGAAAGGGACGATCGCGGAGAATACACGCTACAAGTTCTCCTGGACAAGGATTTTGAGCAAGGAGACAGAAAACTATCAGAATGTAGAGGATGAGGCAGGGGTGGTCATCCCGCGCAATACCTTCAGCCTGCTGCTTACCCATCAGTGGAATGAGTACCGTTTCAATCTTTCAGGGAAAAAAGCAGGTGCCTATACGAGTTCACTGAGCCCTATGGGATTATCCTATGCGGATCTGGGGGACTATACGCGTATCGATCTCAATATCGCAAAAGATTTTGTATTTGACAGATATGTGGCAACGGCGAAAATCTACGGAAGAAATGTTACCCATGACCAGTACGCGACAAAGTATACGACAGGGTATTACTATGACCGTGGGCGTACGCTTGGGTGTGAGCTGAGTATCTCGTTTTAAAAGGAGGAGGAGATGGAGATGAAAAAAAGATATTCGGGGGCAGGTGACCCGCAGGGGTTTGACCGTATCGTCCGTGAAGTGTTTGCACCGATCTATCCGGTGATCGCCGGACAGATCGTTGCAAGAACAGGAAAAAAAGAGGGGCACTGTCTGGATGTGGGATGCGGTACAGGCGCTTTGGGGCGTGCGATAGCGGGGATGAGCGGTCTGCATATCACTTTTTTTGATCACTCACCCGAGATGATCGCGCGCTCCATGGATTATGCCGATAAAGAAGACCTGATCGGGCGGAGTGATTTCCTGGTGGGGGATATCTCCCGGCTTGCACTGGATGATCAAACGATGGATCTTGTGGTGAGTAGGGGTTCGGTCCCTTTCTGGAACGATTGGGAGAGGGCATACCAGGAGATATGCCGGGTACTCAAGGAGGGCGGTCATGCCTATATCGGCGGCGGTTTCGGCAGTGCCCAACTGCGTGATGAGATCGTGCAGACCATGAATAAACGCAATAAGGAGTGGCGCCGCCCTTTCCAGGACAAAGTACGTCTCTATCGGGAGGCATTGCCGGCTATCCTGGAAACGCTGCCGGCGGTACAGGCGGAGATCATAGAGGATGAGAGCGGTTTTTGGGTGCACATCATTAAACAAAAAGGAGAAAAGATGCAAAACAACAGAGAAAACAACAGTTGCCAAAACGGCAGGATCAATTCATTTACGCAGGTAAATCAGCTGCCTGATGAGAGAAGGAAAGGACGCTTTGGCGGGGAAGAGGTGCGCGTGGTCGATTCGATGATCGATATCATCTATCCGCCGGTGCCATTCCCCTCCAACAGGATATTCAAGGCACTCGGAGAGGTGAAGATCAGGGAGATGGTGGATCATCATCATGCGCTTTTGCTCAAAACAAAGGTAGGCAAGCTTTTCCCCGCTAACGAAGAGGCGTTTAGGATGGCAGTAGACAAGAGTGCCGATTTTTTTGTAGAGGCACTCGGCGGGGGTGAAGTCTTTACATCGGTTCACGGCGAACCCCACCTGAGAATGCGCCACTTCAAAGTACCGATCGATGAGAATGACCGTGAGATCTGGCTGGCAATGTACAAAAAAACACTCAGGGAGATCGGCTTCCCTCATGCGCATCTGGAAGAGTTCTGGAACTGGATCGAACCGCTCTCTATCCGTATGATCAACCGCCGTACCAATATGGATGCGATCAAGCGCCACCACTGGAGTGAAGTGAAGCATGATCTGCTGTCAAAGAAGGGGGTACAATGAAAAAGAGCAAAATCGCATTTTCAGTTCTGGCGTCATCGCTCTGTTGTTCTCTGCTGCTGGCAGAAGAAAAAACGGTGGCACTCGAAGAGATAGAGGTAGAGACGGAAGTCTGTGAAGCATCAAGCATCGGTGCAAAATCTGTAGTAAACGCCAAAGAGATCGAGGTGATCAGCAGTGCAGAGCTCCTCAGTCCCTATAAGGCGATCTCGCTTGAAGCGGGGGTGGATATCCGTACCCACGACCCTTTCGGAATGAACATCACCCATAAAATACGCGGGAAAGGAGATCGAAATATCGGAGAGACCCTGGAGGGCTTGCCTCTGAAAGGGATCGGTCCGGGCGGAGGACTCTCAACCATGGTCGATATCGAAAATGTACAGAGTGTGAGTGTAGAAAAAGGGGCGATTAAAGCCGACAGCGGTTTTGGGTACGGAAGCGATAACGGTATGGTGGATATGAAGATGCAAAAGCCATCCGGGAAGTTTTCCGCAGAGCTCAAACAGGCACTGGGAAGTTTTGATTTTACGAAGAGCTATTTTCGTGTAGACAGCGGTGAAGTCGCCGACATAGCCAAATTTTTCATCTCCGGTTCCCTCACAAAAGCCGATAAATTCAAAGGGGAGGGGGAATCCCCAAACCGTAAAAACTTTGCACTGGGTGTCGCAAGTGCATCCAGCCAGGAGATCGAGTGGGAGGTATACGGTATCTATAATGATGAGAAGAAACACAACTACAAAGGCTTGACCTATGCACAGAGCAAAGATCTCACCCGCTACAAAGATCTTGATTATAACACGGAATTGACGGGTGATGCAGCCACCGACAGCAGCTACTATGACCGCAATAGGCAGGATTTTCAGACCTACACGATCCTGGGAAAACTCAAGGTCCCGCTTTCTTCAAATGACACTGTGACCTTCCGCCCCTATTTTTTGAACGACAAGGGGTACAGCTACTCGGGGAGCGGTGACAAGGTGATCGACTGGCTGGTAGACCATGATACCTTCGGGGGAGTTCTGGAGTATGCACATACGTTTGACACTGCAAAGATAAAAGCCGGATACTGGTACCAGGAGGATGAGCCTCCGGGGCCTCCGACCAGCAGAAAGCTGCGCGATGCGGCGACGATGGACTTTATCAAGTGGGAACGAATCGTCAGGGTGAATGAAAAGCACACGTTCAGCGCCCCGTTCCTGACCTATGAACAGCGGTTTGGGCAGACGATCGTGGATGCGGGGCTGAAATATCTATGGATGAGCTCGCCGAAGCTGACCAGCTACAGCACCGCAGGCATAGGGGATATAAGCTATGAGCATGCGCTTTCCCAGGTCTCGGATGTTGATTTTACCTTGCCCTCCAATACCTATGAGCTCTTTTTGCCAAATGTCGGGGTGACCCATTTCCTGAATGACTCCTCTTTTGTCAAGGCAAGCTACGGGCGCAACTACAATACACCAAACTACAGTTTTGGCGGCAGCATGATGCAATACTTCTCGGCAATCGGCAAAGATGAAGCCCTTCTGCAAAAGATGTGGGGAGACCTGAAACCTGAAGAGTCTGACAATTTCGATCTCTCCTACGCCTATGAAGAAGGAAAGTTCTCTGCGGAAGCGACACTTTTTTACTCCAAAGTCAAAAATGTAGGGGGCAGTTTCTACGACCCGGCACTCGACTACACCTATCAGCAAAACACAGCAGAAGCAAAGTCCTATGGTGTGGAGTTGAGCGGAGCCTACAGGGCGCTTCCCAACCTTTTGGTCAGAGGCGCTGCGACCTATAACCACTACGCCTTTACAACGGATATCGAGTCTTCAGCGGGCTCCTATATCCAAACCAAAGGGAACCAGCTCCCTGATGTGCCGCTCTTTTTTGCCAACCTCTCTGCCGAGTATGAGTTCAACGGCTACACGTTTGTGCCGATCATCCGTTATCTGGGCAAACGCTATGTGGATGTAGCGCATCAATATGAGGTCGACTCCCATTTCCTTGTGGATCTCTCGGTGAGTAAAGCGTTCAAGATAGACGAAACACATACACTGACCCTCTCTCTGGCGTGTACTAACCTTTTTGATGAGGCATATATCTCGACGTTTGGGGCATCCGAGATCAATGTAAAGCCTGAGATCACCTATACGGTGGGTGCACCCCGTACCATATTTGCTTCGCTGAGTTACAGGTACTAGAGATGCGTGCGTTTTTTCTATGGGCTCTTTTGTTCTCTCTGGTCCCGGCCGGAGAGAATGGACTGAAGATAGAGGACTTTACCGGCCAGCCGATAGAGGTGAGTGCAATAAAGGAGAAGATAGCGATCACCTGTTACGGCGGCGCTGTACAGCAGATCGCGCTTTTTTTGGGAGAAGATGCCATCTTGGCACATCCGGGGGCGCAGCGGTTTCCTTTTTTTGAAAAACTCTACCCCAAATTGGCACAAAAGCCCAGCATAGGTACCTTCAGCGATGTCAACTTTGAAACACTGCTGAAAGTCAAACCGGACCTAGTCTTTGCCGGAGTAACCTCGCTTCAGACCAATGCGCGTATCAAAGCGCTCGGCATTCCTGTTTTTACCCTGGGAATCGGCCGCCATACGATGCCGACACTTTTAGATGAGTTCAGGGCAGTAGGAACCTTTCTTGGCAAAGAGAAAAAAGCTGAGGAGCTGATAGCCTACTGGAGAGAACAGCTTCAGAGGATAGAGCGGAACCTCCCTTCGCAAGGGCAGAGAAAAAAAGTACTCTATATCAATGGTGCTTTCAAGCTGTCAAGCGAAGGAAGAGGGTGGTGGGGCGATGACTTCATCACACAGGCCGGAGGGGTGAATATTGCCAAAGATATTAAAATAAAAGGGAGCATCACCCCGGAGCTTCTTCTTGCGTTCGACCCTGATGTGATCATTGTTTCCGACAACAGAAACTTTAAAACTTCGCCGGAAGAGCTGATGCAAAACCCGCTGTTCAAAAATCTCAAAGCTGTACAGGAGGGGGAGGTTTACTTCTCACCTGTAGGCGGATTTTGGTGGGATCGTCCCTCTCCCGAAGCGATCCTTGGGATAGTGTGGCTGAGTAAAATACTTTACCCTCAGCAGATGGAGAGCGTTGACCTGAAAAGAGAAACAAAACACTTTTTTGAACATTTTTACAGCTATACGCTTCAAGACAAAGAGTATGAGCGCTTTTTTGCCAGAGCAAAGGATAGAAGATGAGAACAGGAATCTTTTTACTGACAGAAAACTATCACGGTTCTGCCGGTGAGACCATAAGAAACGATATCGAGCTGGGTGTCTATGCCGAAGCGCTGGGATTTGATGAGGTGTGGTTTGCCGAGCATCACTTCAATGCCTTCAGTGTGATCCCAAACCCGACACTGATGATGGCAGCCCTAGCGGCAAGAACCACACGTATCCGTATAGGAAGTGCCGCGTTTCTGGCACCATTTTACCGGAGTATTCGCCTCGCCGAAGAGATCGCTACGCTTGATAATCTCTCTCTTGGGCGTATCAATGCGGGGTTTGCCAAAGGCGGCTTTGCCTACGATATAGAGCACTTTGACAAAAGCCCGCAAAATCTTCGTGAAGAGATGTTTGAGAGTGTAGAAAAGATTGATAAAACGCTCTCTGATCACTCGCTCTTGGAGCCAAAACCCTTGCAAAAAAAGGTCCCTTTCTATATCGCGACGTTTTCTACGACGGAGACCATAGCGTTTGCGGCCAGGAACGGCTATGGGCTGATGTTTTCACAGGGGGCGACACTTCAGCAGTGCGTAGATGCACAGGAGATCTATAAAGCACGTGCAGGCTTCTATCCGGAGATTGTTTTGATGCGTGTGTTTAGTGTGGCCGAAGAGTATGAAAGCGCATATAAGCAAGCACTGCCTGCGACAGACCATTTCATCAAATGCATGCGTGCGGTACAGGCCAAAAAGGCGAAACCCTGCTTCAACCAGTCAAACTACGAAGCGTTGCTCGATCAGCGGTATCAGTTCTTTGACGGAAAGGTTTTTTTGGATAATGCGATCCTGGGGAATATCGGGGAGTGTGCAGCACGGATAGCACATCTCAAGCGTTCGATCAGGCATCTTCATCTTGTGCTAAAGCCGGCTTCTTCCAGTGTGGAACAGACACGCGAAATGTTAAAGATATTCAGCCGGGATATCCGGCCGGAGATCGAAAGGATCAAGGTGCCGGAGGAAGAAGCCTAGCGTCTGCTTTTGCTTGACAGCTCTCATGATTTCGACTCTACAAACGACAAACAGCCTCACGGAGAGTGCAAGCACAAGTTCGTTTGCTTAACGAGTCTCCCAGCCTACGCGGCTCACTGCGTTCGGCCTGCCTTCAGTGGTGCATTCTGCACAACACTTCAGGTTTCGAAGCTAGAAACAACAAGTAGTTGTTGTTTCCTTAACGTTTTTGCCTCCATGGCTACACTTCGTTCCGACCATTCCGGTTCCGAAGCTATGAACGATAAACTATTATCGTTCACTTAACGCTTCTCATAGTTTCAGCCCTATAAAGGTGAGATTTACCCACCTTTAATGACGGCTTCACATCCACTCCACGACCTTTGAGACCTCGCTGGCAACAAAGCATTTGACAGAGGAAGGCTCGAGCGGTTTGTTGGGGATGACCGCTTTGGTAAATCCCTGTGTCTCTATCTCCTTGAGGCGGTTTGAAAGCCCCGGGATCTCCCGTATTTCTCCAGTGAGGCTGACCTCTCCCAGGAAGAGTGTCTCCGCACTGAGCTCCCTCTCTCTGTAGCTGCTGAGTATCGCAGCGATGATCGCGAGGTCTGCGGAGGGTTCCTGTACTTTGATCCCCCCGGAGACATTGATAAAGACATCATAGGTTCCCAGGGGAAGGTCCAGTTTCTTCTCCAAAAGTGCCAGAAGCATCCCCAGACGGTTGTTGTCAAAACCGGTAGAGCTTCGTTTGGGATGCCCGTAAGCTTCCGAGACAAGTGCCTGTATCTCGACGATGATCGGCCGGCTTCCCTCCATGATCACTGTCAGTGCCGAGCCGGACTGGAGCTTCTCTTTGTTGAAGAACCTGCCTGCCATGCTCTTTGCATCGCTCAGCCCCTCACGGTTCATCTCGAAGATACCCACCTCGTTGGTGGAGCCGAACCGGTTCTTGAAGCCGCGCAGAAGTCTTAGTTCGGAGTTGCTGTCCCCTTCGAAATACAACACCGTATCGACCATATGCTCAAGCACTCTCGGCCCGGCGATGGAGCCGTCCTTGGTGATATGCCCGATGATGAAAATGGGGATATGCAGGCTTTTGGCGATCCGCATCAGCTCAAAGGTGATCGTACGCACCTGTGTGACAGAACCGGGTGCGGATGAGGTCTCCTCAGAGTAGAGCGTCTGGATCGAGTCTATGACGATAAATCCGTACGTTTCGCTGTGTATCTCCGAGAGCACCGAACCAAGGTTGATCTCTGAGAGAAGATAGAGGTTGCTGTGGTTCGCCCCCAGCCTGTTGGCACGGAGTTTGATCTGTCCGGCAGACTCTTCTCCCGAGACATAGAGCACTTTCGTTCCCCGGTTTGCCAGGTTCCCGGCGATCTTCAGCAGAAGCGTGGATTTCCCTATCCCCGGGCTTCCCCCTATGAGGGTAAGCGAACCGGGTACGATCCCCCCGCCCAGGACGAGGTCAAGCTCCTTGCTTCCTGATGTGGACCGCGTGATATTGTCCTCCTGGATATCGGTGATCGGCTGCGCCCGGTTTTTTGAAACATGTACAGCCGCAGAGCTCTCTTTCAAAAATTTGATCTGATCGGTGGTGAGTTCGACCATGCTCTCCCACTCGCCGCATGAGGTGCATTTCCCCATCCATCTGGGAGACTGAAATCCGCATGCCTGGCACTCAAACACTGTTTTTTTCTTTGCCATTTTCTATCCTTGGGTTACTTGGAGGAATTATAGTATAAAAGCACAGGCGTCAGGAAAAAATATGTCATATTGTCATATCTTAAATCGCTTGGGATATAGGCTTTGGTATAATTGCGCTTCAGTTTATCAGCGAGGCGATAGTAATTTATGATAAGAGCATTTTTACATATACTTTACGGAATGTACCTGACCAACAGCTACGGTTTGAGGTTAAAACTCACACAGGATCCGCAAAAGAAAAAAAGACTGAGAATCGCCTACTCCCAGGCACAGTTGAGTGCATTGGGAATAACGGTGAAGGTGAAAAACCCCGAGAACCTGCCAGACGATGGACAGTACCTGCTTCTCTCCAACCACAGAAGCGTCATCGATCCCCTGATTATCGAGCTTGCACTGAGAGATACGAAGCTGTTCGGACTCTGGATTTCGAAAAAAGAGCTTTATCATTCGCCTTTTTTCGGTCTTTTTGTCCGAAATGCAGGGTCGATACTCCTGGATCGTGAAAAGGCGCAGATGAGCGGATTTTTTGCAGAGGTGAAAAAGGGGGTGCAGGAGGGGCATTCCATTTTTATCTTTCCTGAGGGAACGCGGAGTAAAAGCAGTACGATCGGGAAGTTCAAAGAGGGTT
>JAQVHV010000018.1 GCA_028696055.1 Sulfurovum sp. | reverse complement strand
AAAAATTTAGTCGTTGCATATTTCCCCACAACAAAAAGCGTAAAGATGACAATAAAACCGGAAACCAGTGTCCCCAAAATGATCTCTGTTGGCGAACCGGAAGGTTTGGCCAAAAAAGAGACCAGGAGCAATATAGGAATTACTGCTATGTCCTGAAAAAGAAGGATCCCGAGTGCATATCTTCCATATGGACGGTGTATGTCGCCATTGTCATTGAGTGTGGTTAGCACGATCGCTGTAGAGGAGAGTGAAAGCGCCGTTCCCACCACCAAAGCACTTTTTATCGTCAAATCAAAAAGAGCGATACTCAGATAGGTAAACAAGAACGCAGTGAGCACTACCTGAAGTATCCCGAATAGAAATACCTCCTGTTTCATTCGCTTCATATGGTTCAGGGAAAATTCCAAACCAATGGTGAACATCAGAAAAACAATCCCGAACTCTGCAAGTTCGCTTAGGATATGCTGATCGATCTTGACATAGTCAAAAAATGTTGCAATGGTAAAACCCGTAAAGATATACCCTACGATAGCAGAAACATCAAAACGTTTCAGCAGCAGATTGAGGGCCAGCGAGAGGGCTACGGCAAGTACGATAAGTGCGAGTATATTCACCCTTTGCTCCTTTCTCTACTCTGAAGGAGATAACGAGGTCATGCCCACGTTCAGCCAGCTATGAAGCCCGCCGCGGTACCACTTCATCTTTTCGGGAGGGTATCCCATCTCCAGAAGTGCTTCGATCATCTGGGGAGACTGTCTGCACCAAACACCGTTACAGAAAAAAAGCACTGTTTTGGCTGCGGAGAAATCATATCCCTCTTTTGTTGGTTTCACTCCGAGCAGCCCTAGTGCTTCCTGTTTCTTTTCTTCCCACTTTCCCCGTTCCGTAAAATAGATAAAAGGGATATTGGCCGCACCGGGGATCGTGCGTGCTTCATACCACTCTTCTTTACGGCTGTCGACAAAGAGCATATGCGGATCCTCCTGCATCTCTTCAAGAAACTCCAGCACCTCGAGTTCACCATAAGTGTCGATCTTCTCATGCATCTTCATAGGAGCAAGTACACCTGCGGTGGTAATAAAACGCTTTGTGCAGAACTCAGGTACCGTCTGAAGAGGGTAGTCTTCGCTCCAGAATGTCTTACCGTCAAAGGGAACTTCCCTGCATCTCAGGTCTGAATCCCTGGCAACATTGATCTTTGCAATACGGCCATCGTTGGTCTGATAGCTTACCTCGATGCTGTGTGCATGGAGCATTTCTGGAGTCTCCTCCGCTTCACTCAGGGCAAGAAGAGAGATAGATAAAATAAACATACGCCACATTCGCTTCTCCTTCTATTTGTTCATTCTACCTGTCCACCGTCGTGGCTCCATACTGTAAAGCCCGGCTTATCAGGCACTATCATCCACTAACAACGGCTCTTCGAGGTAGATACCCAGTTCTTTGGCCTCATCAAGGATCAGTTCACTTACTTTCATTTTGCTTTCGATCACCACATCCGCAAGCTTTGACTTGATATGGAGTTCAAGGGGACGTTTGCCAGGATACTTTTCAGCCAAGCACATCAACTCTTCTGCGATCTTGGGGTCCGGCATTAGATTAAGCGCCAGGATTAGCGGTGGCTGTTCCGGCTCCTCGACATGTTTCTCCTCTTTTTTTACTTTAACCTTCTCTTTTTTGGCATCTTTGAGTGACTCGATCTTCACTATATTCATACGCGTAAAGTCACCATCCTTGGTGATCTTCACCTTGAAGGCAATCGGTTTGGACAGGTCAAAGTCCTCCTCAAGCTCTTTCAGCCTCTTTTCAAAAAGCATCAACTCGATATTTCCATGCAGGTCCATAACATTGGCGATGCCGAACTTATTGCCTTTTTTGCTGATCTTTTCTGTGATCCCTTCGATCTTTCCGATCAGAAGTGCTTCCGAACCGTCTGCAAGATCATCGATCTCCGAACTCAGTGTATAGCTGATCTCCTCCAGGGCTTCCCGGAATTTATCCAGAGGGTGTCCGGATACATAAAATCCAAGAGAAGCCTTCTCCATCTCCAGTATCTCCAGGGGTTCAAACTCCGGCATATCTGAAAGCGCCAATGTCACGGCTGTCATCTCTTCCCCGGCTCCAAAAAGCGAGTTTTCCGCCATTTTCTTTGCATCGGCAGCTTTCTTCGCCGCCTCTATGATCTCTTCGATCTGGGAAAGCATCGCATGGCGCGAATAACCAAAACAGTCCAATGCACCCGCCTTGATCAACGACTCGATCACTTTTTTGTTGACTTTGTTGGAGTCGATACGGGAGACAAAATCGCTCAGATCCCTGAACTCACCCGCTTTACGTGCTTCAAGGACCGAGTTGATTGCAATATCCCCTGCCCCCTTGATCGCACCCATACCGAACATTACCGCTTCTCTGCCCTCCACTCTGTGGGCTTCAAACACCAACCCCGAACGGTTTACGTCAGGCGGCAAGAGATCAATACCCATGCGTTTGAGCTCATCCACATATTTCACAACTTTGTCGGTATTGTTCTTTTCAAGCGTCAGGATCGCCGCCATAAACTCTGTCGGATAGTAGCGCTTCAGAAATGAAGTATAGAACGTGATCAGGGCATAAGCGGCGGAGTGGGACTTGTTGAACCCGTATCCGGCGAACTTGACAATCAGATCGAAGAGCTCTTCGGCCTTGGCACGGTCAAAATCTTTTTCCGATGCCCCTTGTGCAAACTGCTCTTTGAGCTTGTCCATCTCTTCTTTGATCTTTTTCCCCATCGCCCGTCTGACAAGGTCTGCGCCGCCCAGAGAGAAGCCTCCGATCGTCTGTACGATCTGCATGACCTGTTCCTGATAGACAATGACCCCATAGGTCGGCTTGAGGATAGGTTCAAGCTCAGGGAACATATAGGTGATCTCCGCGCGCCCGTGCTTACGCTCTACGAAGTCATCAAGCATCCCGGACTCCATCGGACCGGGACGATAGAGCGCGAGCATCGCAATGACATCTTCAAAACCCGATGGCTTGAGTTTCTTCGCGAGGTCCTGCATCCCGGCAGATTCGATCTGGAAGAGTCCCAGTGTCTCGCCTGTGGAGATATACTCATAGACGCCTTTGTCATTGATATCCTCTTTGACGAAGTCGATACGCTTTCCGTGTCTCTTCTCCACAAGCTTATTGGCCTCTTCGACCACCGTCAGCGTCTTCAGCCCAAGGAAGTCGAATTTGATCAGGTCCACATCTTCGACATATTTTCCGCTGTACTGTGTTGCGAGTGTATTGAGTCCCGAAGGCTTGAAGAGCGGTGTCTTTTTCCAGAGCGGTTCATTCGAGATAACGACACCGGCAGCATGGGTTCCGGCATTGCGGTTCAGTCCTTCAAGTGCCAGTGCATACTGCCAGGTACGTGCAGCCAAAGGGTCACTCTCCAGAAGCTCCTTGATCTTGGGCTCTTTTTCGTACGAACTTTTCAGGTCTATCCCAAGCTCATCGGGGATCAGTTTCGCCATGGCATCGGCTTTGGCGTACGGCATATCCAGTACCCTGGCAACATCACGGATCACCCCTTTGGCAAGCAGTTTACCGAAAGTAATGATCTGGGCAACGTTCACACGCCCGTATTTTTCAATCACATAATCCAGTATCTCCTGGCGGCGTGCCTGGCAGAAGTCCATATCGATATCCGGCATCGATACACGCTCCGGGTTGAGGAACCTCTCAAAGAGCAGGCCGTAGGGCATCGGATCGATATCGGTGATGCGCAATGCATAGGCCACCAGTGACCCCGCAGCAGACCCACGTCCAGGCCCTACCGGTATACCCATCTTCTTGGCAGCATCGACGAATTCCCATACGATCAGCATATATCCCGGGAACTTCATACTGGCAATGATCTCTATTTCTGTCTCCAGCCTCTCACGGTACTCCTGATGCTTGGAAGGATCGACGATCTTCAGGCGCTCTTCGAGTCCTTTTCTGGACTCCTCTATGAAGAGTGCAGTATCGTTTGCCAGAGAGTACTCTTTATCCGGCTCCGGAAGCTCTAGACCTATCAGTGCCGCTTTCTCCCTTGCAAACTTGAAGTTCGGCGGTGTAGGGTTGCCCAGCTTGATCTCAAGGTTACACTTCTGCGCGATCTCCTGTGTATTCTCCAGTGCTTCGGGAATATCGGCGAAGAGTTTTGCCATCTCCTGGGGAGACTTGACATAGAATTCATGGACCGAGTGACGCATACGGTTGGGGTCATCATAGAGTTTGTTCATCGCAATACACATAAATGCCTCATGCGCATCAGCATCTTGCGGATTGGTATAGTGTGTATCGTTAGTGGCTACGATCTTGATACCTGTCTCCTGGGAGAGCTGTATGATCTGTGTATCGATACGAAGCTGGTCACCGATACCGTGCCGCATGATCTCCAGATAGAAGTCATCACCGAAAAGTGCCTTGTATTTGAGCGCTACACGCCTCGCCTCTTCATAGCCCTTGGCACCGAACTTCACATTACGGTCGGAGAGGTTCAGATGCCAGTTGACCTCACCCTGAAGACAGGCAGAGCTGCAGACCAGGCCTTCAGCATGCTCTTTGAGCAGGTCCCAGTTGATGCGGGGGTAGTAGTAAAAGCCGTTCAGGTAAGCCTGAGAGCTTAGATACATCAGGTTCTTGTATCCCACTTCATTTTTTGCATACAAACAGAGGTGAAAACGCTGACGTACACTCTTGTCATCGATATCCGGCTGGTTATGGACATACGCTTCCATTCCGATGATTGGCTTGATCCCCTCGCTTCTCATTGTATTATAGAAGTCGATCGTTCCGAACATATTTCCATGGTCGGTCATCGCAACCGAATCCATCCCCAGCGCTTTCACCTTCTTGGCCAGCGCTTTGATCTTATTGGCGCCATCAAGCAACGAATACTCTGTATGGAGGTGCAAGTGTGTATATTTTGGCGTATTTTTCGGTTCTTCTGACATCATCTACCTTTCTGTTTCTTCCTGCGTATTTTAGGAAAATCTCCTTTAAATCCTGCACTTGCCTCAACAATAATCGATCAGCATCCCCTCTTTGACTGACTGCATCGCCTGAGCACCGACCAGCCTCTCAACGATCGCAAGTCCGAAACAGACAGCCGTACCCGGCCCTTTCGAGGTAAGGACATTGCCGTCAACGACAACTTTGCTGTCCTCTCTGTATCCCGGATGGTTGATCTCATCCCTGGAGCCCGGGTAACAAGTATAGTCATGGCCCAGCACTCCGGCTTTTTTAAGCACATACGGTGCAGCACACATCGCACCGACAATCTTGTTTACTTTAAACTCCTGAAGCAGAGAGATCACCTTTGCATCTTCAGCCAGCGCATAGGTCCCGCCCCATCCTCCGGGAAGTACCATCATATCGAACAGCCCAGAATCTATCTCTGAGATAGGGGTCTCCGCCACGATTGTGATCCCATTGGCTCCAAGCACTGTGGGTTCCTGCCCCAGGTAGGCGATACACACTTCGATGCCTCCCCGACGCATCACATCGATCAGTGCAACCGCCTCCAGTTCTTCAAATCCTTTTGCCAGTGGTAATACTACTTTTGCCATCAATTGTTCTCCTTTCTCTGTGTCATGTTAATGATTATAACGATATAAGATCAATAAATGCTAAATCAAAACCGCTGAAAAAGATATCAAATACAATGTAAAGTTTTAAAAAAGAGGTGAAAATGGAGTCATGATCGGGAAACTCCCGATCAAAAAAAGGATTATTTCGCTTTTTCGAGGTATTTGCCCTCTACCGTATCTACCTTGATCATTTCACCTTCAAGGATATGGAACGGTACCTGCACCACCGCACCGCTCTCCAGCTTCGCAGGCTTTTTACCGCCCTGTGAGTCACCTTTGAAGTTTGGCGGAGTCTCTACGATTTTAAGGACTACCGTCTGAGGGATCTCGACGGAGATCGCTTTTCCGTTATGGAAAAGGATTTCCGCTTCCATACCGTCGATCATAAAATCAAAGGTATCTTTCCCTACCTGCTCATGCGTCAGACCGATCTGCTCAAATGTCTCTGTATCCATGAACTGAAGGAACTCTCCATCATCATAGAGATACTGCATTGTCTTCTGCTGAAGTTCAGGAACTTCAAACTTGTCGCCCGCATGGATCGTCTTATCGATCACCTTGCCTGTTTGCAGGTTTTTGATCTTTACCCTTACAAACGCCGCCCCTTTACCCGGTTTCACGTGTTGAAACTCAGTTACCCTGTAAGGGTTTCCGTCAAGCTCAAGTCTTGTACCCTTTTTGATATCACCCATGCCTATTGTAGCCATACTAGCTCCTCAAAATAAAATCATTGGACAGATTATATCGAATGGTTGGTTAATAAAAAGGTGAGGCGAAGCATTCCCGCCAAGCAGCGGGAACACGGGAGGTATAAAAAGATTATTTCGTAATAGAGATGTTATGATGCTCCATATCACACGTATCGTTCTCAAAATCCATCGCCTTGGCGTTATCCATCAGGATCGGTACAAAGAGAAGCGAGACAAATACCGCAGCCACTGTACCGGAGATCAATGCCACCCCGAGACCACCGAATACAGGGTCGCTGGCAAGCAGTGCCGACCCGAGGATGATCGCTACTGCCGTCAGTGCTATAGGCTTCGCCCTGGTTGCCGTGGCGACCGCGATCGCTCTTCGTTTCGGCATCCCCTGGCACTCCATCAGTGACTTAGCAAAGTCGATCAGCAGAAGCGAGTTACGCGAGCTTATCCCCATCAGCGCAATAAAGCCGATCAATGAGGTTGCCGTAAGGAAAAAGGTCTCGCTTGTGAACCAGTTTGCCACCCAGTGCCCTACGATCACCCCGATAAGCGACAGGAAGGAACCCAGCAGGATGATACCGCTGAGCACAAAACTCTTGTAGTAAACCACCAGCAACAGGAAGATCAAAACCAGTGCGGCGATAAATGCTCCCCCAAGATCCCTGAAGGTATCCAGAGTCACCTTCATCTCGCCGTCCCAGCGGAGCAGTATCTTTTCTCCTGTTTCCCTGTCCGTCAGATGCAGGTCGAACATATAGGTATTGATACCCGGTTCCTTTTCAACGATATACTCCTTCTCGAAATGCTCCATCATCTGCCCTCTGGCATCAAGAAGCGGGTAAACTTGAGAGACCATATCTGTCTCTGCGATCACATTGATCATACGGTTCAGGTTTTTATGCATGATCATCGGATTGGATTTTACTTTTTTAAGATACACCACTTCGCTCAGAGGGACCATTACCCCCTGCATATTCATCAGGTTGAGTGAAGAGAGTTTGCTTCTGAGTGCAGCATCGTCTTTTGAGAAAAGTTTCTTGCTCTCTTTTTCCAGGACCAGGAAGATAGGTATCTGGTCGGTGGAATTATTCGAGTTTTTATGCGCGACCACCATCCCTTCAAAAGCAAGATAAAGAATGTTGTTGACCTGTTCCACACTCAGACCTGAACGGGAAATCTTCTCTTTGTCAGGAATCAGCTCATATTTGTCAAAAATCTCATCAGCCATGACATCAACATCGACAAGCCCTTCTGTCTGATTTAGGATCTTAGAGCTCTCCAATGCCACTTTTCTGATCTTTTCAAGATTGTCGCCATGCACTTCGACAACGACTGATGCCATGGTCGGAGGGCCGGCAGGCTGTTCGATAAACTTGATGTTGGTCTCTTTGACCAGCGGAAGACACGCTTCTTTTATCACGGGGCGCAGGCGCTGTACCATCAGGAACGAGGGCTCCTCACGGTGGTGCTTATCGGTAAGATTGACCGATATCTCGGCAACATTTTCCGTCTGCTTCATACTCGCACCCTTGACCAGACCTGCATAATCCAAGGGAATCCCCTGCCCCAGGAAGAGTTCAAGGTGCATGATCTCCTCCTCTTTTTTCAGGAAATCGATCACACAGGAACTGACACGTTTCGTCTCTTCGATCGAAGAACCTGCCGGAGTATCGATATAGATCGAAAAGGTATTGTCGCTCTTGCCCGGGAGCATCTTCGCAAGTACCATTTTTGTCGGAAACATCAAGAGTGAAGCGAAGAAAGCTACAGCAGTCAGTGTGACTACAAGTTTCTTCTTTTTCTTTTCATTGAGGATGCCATAGATAAAATTTTCCAATTTTTTCATGAGTGCACCTCCTCTTTGTGATGATCTTTATGCTTTGGTTTTTTCAGCAGTTTCAGGCTCAAGTACGGGGTAAAGATATATGCCACAAAAAGTGAAGCGATCAGCGCAACAGGGACATTGTAGGGAATCGGCTGCATAAAGGATCCCATCATTCCTCCTACAAACGCCATAGGCACCATCGTCATAATGATCGCCAGTGTCGCGACATTCGTCGGTGCCCCGATCTCATCGGTCGCTTCGACAAGCAGTTCGTCCATCTCTTTGCTCTCCACATCATGCGCATGGAGGTGCCTGTGGATATTTTCGATCACAATGATCGCTGCATCCACCAGAAGGCCCAGAGAAAGCAAAAATGCAAAAAGCGTAATCCTGTTGATCGTCTGTCCCGACAGATAGGCAACAAAAAGCGTGATCGCAAGGATCGCCGGCACGGTGAAGGTAACAATGATCGACTCTTTCCATCCCAGTGCAAAGACCAGCATCACTGCAATAATGATAATCGTAATGATCAGGTGGTGCATCAACTCATTGACGGCTTCATTGGCTCTGGTTCCATAGTTTCTTGTGACCAGATAGCCCATACCCTCTTTTTCAAATCTCGCTTCATAGGACTTCAACACATCCATTACGTCATCGGCCACGAACACGGCATTGGTACCCGCAAGTTTGGCAACGGTAAGTGTTACCTGTTTGGCTGACTCGCCGAACTGCTCTTCTTTGGCATTCTTATGAAGGATCTCTGCGGTTTGGAAGTTCTGGATATCGATACCTTCCGTCACCTTTGCAACATCCTTGAGGTAGATCGGTGAGCCCATATACTGCGCGACCATGACATTGCCCACATCGTCTACGTTCTCTATCGCATTTTTCACTCCGAAGACCACAAGGGTGTTTTGCTGTGTTCTCCCCTTCACGTCTGGGACATTGACTGCCACCGACTGGACTGCTTTCATGATCTGGCCAAGGGAGAGATGGTATGCTGAGAGTTTTCCCATATCTACTTCGATATTGTACTGTGCTTTACGTGCACCTTTCAGTGTGGTTTTTGCGACATTATTGACCGAATTGAGCTTTTGCTGTACCTCTCTGACGATTTTGAAAAGTTCTACTTCTGAAAGACCGCTCTTGGGTTTGGGATAAAAGGCAATGGTGACGATAGGAATATCAATATCGATATCAAAGGGTTTGACGATCGGCTGCATCGTTCCTTTTGGCAGCTGATCCATATTCTGCATCACCTTGTCATAGAGCTTGAGATTCGAGTCTTCCCTGTCCTCTCCGATATAGTACATCACATTAACCACGCCGACATTGTCCATCGCCATGCCGTGGATATGCTCTATACCGCTGACCTCCCTCAGCTTACGCTCCAGCGGATTGATGATCACATTTTCGATCTCTTTGGGAGAAGCGCCCGGCATCGGCACGATCACGGCACCTCCGGAGATCGCGATCTGGGGATCCTCTTCACGCGGCATAATGTTCAGAGCCAGATACCCCATCAGGATCAAAAAGGCACCCAGGACAGCCGTCAAAGGGTTTCTTAAAAACCCTTTTGCAAGCTTGCCTGCAACATCGGTTACCTGATATTCTTTCTTATTGGTGGTTTGCATCACAGTCACACTTTATGATAATTTTTGTATACATTCCGGGATAGACAGAAGCATCCTGTTTGTCGAACTCCATCTTGATCTTGAACTTATGCGTCATAGGGTTGGAGCTTGGAATGATCGATGAAATTTTTCCCTTTGTAGCAAACGAGATAGAAGGGATCATTAACTCCACCTCTGTGCCTACTTTGATATGTACAAGCTGTGTCTCTGCAATCTCCGCGATGACTTTCAGGCGGCTGAGATCGGTCAGTACAACACCCGGCATCCCCGGGATCGCCATTTCTCCTTCATTGAGCTTCTTATCAACGATGACACCATCATTGGGTGCCGTGATCTTGAGATACTTATACTGATTGAGCACCTCTTCTTTTTTTGCCTCTGCCTGTTTGACCTGCTGCTCTGCGATCTCAACCATATCTTTAAGGTTTGCTGCCGCAAGTTCCAGGGTCTCAAGCTCATACTTGGAGACCATTTTTTTCTCATAAAGCCTTTGGTGTCGTGCAAGATTTGTCAGGACATTGGTGTATTGGCTTTTGTTCATCTGAAGCGCAAGTCTTGCCTGCGATATCGCCAGATCCACCTGACTTTCTGCCGCTTCGATCTCCTTGGAATCTATCTCATAGAGAAGCTGGTCTTTTTTGACGATCTCTCCTTCACTCACTGCCATCTTTTTCACATAGCCCATATAACGACTGGTAATCATCTTTTGATTATCCGAAACCACTGACCCGCTTAACTCGATATCGATGGCATATGCACCGACCGTTATAGATAAAAGCATTATCAACGTGACTAGTTTTTTCATATCTTCTCCTCGTTTCTTATATCTCACTGCTATTGAGCAAACTGTTGAGTTCAAACACTTTGGTATTACGTTCATTTTTTACTGTTAAAAGTTTTAACAGTATCTCCAGTTCCTGAGACTGTTTGATCAGGACATCCGAGATGGAGACCATCCCTTCCTCATAGCGTCCCCGGTAGTTTTCATAGACTTTTCTTGCAAACTGCAACTGCTTTTGATAGCTTCTTACATCCGCATCCCTGCTTCTTATCTCGGTTTCCAGCTTTTTCGCTTTCAGGCTGATGCCGCTCTTTGCCAGTGCAACCTGACTTTGTATCTTCAGCCGGTTGAGCTTTGCTTTTTCAAGATTGGCGTAGTCGGTTCCCCCTGAGAAAAGGTTCCATTGAACTTGAACACCGACAGTATATGAATCTTTCTGCTTAAACTTGTTCAGAAATTTATCATCCGAGCTGCCATACTCTGCAAATGCACCGGCAGTCGGCAGAAAGTTGGCCTCTTCAACCCCCACCGCCATCTCTGCGATCTTTTCACCAAGAAGTGCCTTTTGAATATCAATGTTTTTTGCTTCAAGGCTCTTTTGCTCTACCACAGGAATATCTGCCATTTCACTGATCTTCTGAATCGATCTTACCTCTGTATTCAAGAGGAAAGAGAGGAACTGGTACGCTAGTTCTCTGTTCAGCTTTGCCTGATTGTACATGCTCAGCGCTTCTGCCTTACGCGCCTGAACCTCCAGGAGATCGATATTCTTTGCGTATCCTTCGGTTTTCATCGTAGATACGATCTTCTCAAGATGATTGATGTTCTGGAGGATCTTAGAGAGATTGCCGATATAGTTTTCAACCAGTGAGATATCGTAGAATGCTTTTTTCGTCTGGAAGATCTTTTCATTAAGCAGCTGCTTAGCGTCATAGAGACTCATCTGATGCATCGACTCGGTGATACGCCCGTACTCGGTCAGTTTGCCCCCTGTATAGAGCGGCAGCATATAGGAGATTTTGGTCTGAAAATGGTTTCTAGGTTCAGGGTAATTCAGATCATCGGGTGCCACTTGCAATAGACCGCTCATATCTTGAGGAGGTGTACCCTGAGATGCATCATATATCGCTTGCCCTAACGGATTGAGAAATTCATTAAAACCAAAATCACCGAAAGTAGCTTCACGGCTCGCCAGTTTAAACCCGAAGACGTTTCCGGCATCATTGGAGCGCATACCGGCAACCGTGACGTCCAGTTTACCAAAATGGTGGCCTTTCGCCGCTTTTGTTTCATACTCTTTCATCTGCGCTTCAAAGCGGGACACTTTCAGTTCAAGGTTGTTCTCTTTCAAGAGTTCCAGTGCCTTTTGCAGTTGAAGGTTTTCCAAGCCTGCAAAGAGCGGCAATGCCAAAAGAAAGATCAGATACTTTTTCATCATCAATACCCCCAGTAAATATAATATTATAACCTAACAAACAGAGAGTAAGCTAAGATTAATTGATAATAAGATGAGATTATATCGCATATAACTTATGATGATATTAAAGGGGGATTAGTAGAGTTTAACAGCCAGTAGGCTGTTAAACTATAGAGAAGCGTAACTAACGTTGATACACGCTTCAAGAGAAGAAAGTTCGTCAAGAATCGCTTTAGTTACCTGTCCGTCGACTTTAACAACGGCAAGTGCCTGCTGTTTCTTGTCACGTCCAAGTCTAAAATCTGAGATATTCAGATTATGGCTGGCCATGATTCTGCCTACATCACCGATCACGCCCGGAGTATCTGTGTTTCTGAAGAAGACCATTGTCCCTTTTGGCTCAACATCCAAAATATACTCATCGATCTCAACAATACGCTGCTCAGTACCGTCAAAGACCGTGCCGCCAATGGTAATCGTACCATCCTGCGTGGTAAGCTTCACTTCAATTTTATTCGTAAATCCGCTTGTATTGGGTTTGGTATCTTTGATGATCTCAATACCGCGTTCTTTTGCAACAAACTCTGCATTGACATAGTTCACCTGGTCGGAGAGCGACTCGGTCAGTACACCTACCGTTGCAAAGGTACCTAGTGATTCAACATACTCTGCGATCTCGCCTTTTGCAGTCACTTTGATCGACTTGATCGCCGATTTTGTCACCTGGGCAGAGATATGTCCTATCTTCTGGATAAGTTCAAGGTATGGACGCACATAGTCAGGAAGTTCATTCTCTTTGATCGGCAAATTGAGTGCATTCGGATAGGCGATACCTTTTGCTGCCGCAATCGCATTTTCCGCTGCCTGTACCGCGATATTTCTCTGAGACTCTTTGGTATTGGCACCTAGGTGCGGTGTTACTGTGACATTGTCAAGATCAAGAAGCGGATGATCTGTCGCCGGCTCTTTGTCAAATACATCGATCCCCGCCATAGCAATCTTTCCGGACTTCAATCCTTCGAGCAGTGCATCTTCATCATAGAGCCCGCCTCTGGCACAGTTGATCAGGATCACACCCTCTTTCATCTTCGCGATCTCTGCAGCGCCGATCATACCGACAGTCTCTTCAGTTTTTGGTGTATGGATCGTAATGATATCGCATGCCAGGATCTCATCGAAGTTTTTTGTATATTTGATATCAAAATCTGTCGCTTTGGAAGAATCAATGTATGGGTCATAGGTGAGGACATCCATTTCGAATGCTTTTGCTCTCTTGCCTACACGTGATCCGATATTACCAAAACCGATGATCCCGAGTTTTTTATCTTTGAGCTCAGTACCATACCAGTCCTGTCTTCTCCAGATACGGTCCTGCTTCAGATTATTGTGTGCATACGGGAAAGTTCTGACACAAGAAAGCATATGTGTCATCGTTAATTCCACTGCAGCAATCGTATTGGCAGTAGGTACGTTCATCACAACAATTCCCTGTTTACTACAGCCTGGGATATCGACATTGTCTACACCAACACCTGCACGTACTACGGCAGTCACTTTTTTCGCATTTGCCAAAAAAGCGTCATCAACATCCGTCGATGAACGGGTGATCGCAACATCAGCTAGAGGGATAATCTCAGCGATCAGTTTCTCTTTTGGTTCATCGGCAGCATTGATCAGCTCTATATCATTATCATTTGCAAGAATATCTAAACCACTCTGATGGATGTGGTCACAAACAACAATAGTCTTCTTTGACATGTAATAACCTTTGTTTAAATTTATTAAGAACACATAATTTAGTATGATTAGAAAATGAGGTAAAATACCTCATTTTCTTTCATCGAAGTATAGGATTTGAAGCTTTAATTTATCTAAAAAGATGATTATTTTTTAAATGCATCACCAAATGCATCACCCAAAGTCATGCTGTCATCTTGCTCAAGATTGAGTTTTTCCATCGCTTCTCTCTCTTCTTGACGCTCGAGTCTTCTTACTGAGACCCTGATACGATCATTGTCAGCATCGATAAAACTGATCACCCCCTTGATCTCCTGTCCTTTTTCGATCTCTTCGAATTTAAGTGGATGAAGATCTTCTGTTCTGATCAGGGCATCAACATTGTCTCCCAAAGAGATGAAGATACCAAAGTCTTTTTTGTCTTTTACTGTACCGCTAACAATCGAACCATTTCTATGGTTTTGTGCAAATGCACTTACCGGTGAATCTTCCAAAGCTTTTTTGGAGAGAGATACTTTCTCCGCATCTTTATCGATCTTGATAATCTTCACTTCGATCTCATCGCCTGCTTTAAGCTCTGATTTTGCAGTTTTGTTCTTGTCCCATGATACTTCCTGGTTATGAAGAAGCCCTTCAACAGGACCAACGATCACAAAAGCACCGAAATCGGTAACTGATGATACCGTACCTTTTACAATATCACCTACTTTAAATTCGGAAGTAAATGCATCCATTGGTTTTGGAAGAAGGTTTTTGAGGCTTACTCTCAATCTTCTGCCCTCTTTGTCTACCTCGATCACCTCTACATTTATCTCCTGACCATTCTCAAGGTAATCTTTTGGGTGTTTTACATTCTTATCCCATGAGATCTCTGATACGTGAAGGAATGCTTCAAGGTCTTCTCCAAGGTCAACAAACACACCGTATGGCTCGATATTGGATACAGTAGCTGTTACAGTGTCGCCTACTCCGATAATAGAGTCGATATCCGCCCATGGATCCGGATTGGCATCTTTGATAGAGAGGGAAAGGTGTCTCTTCTTCTTGTCATAGTCAAGTGCAACCACGTTTACTTCATCACCTTCGCTGAAGTATTTTGCAGGATTTACTGGACCTTTATGTGAGATCTGTGAGTAGTGAACAAGACCGTCCATTCCGCCCACATCTACAAACATTCCGTAAGATGTGATCTTTTTCACGGTACCAACTACCGGTTCTTTGCTTTCAAGCAGTGCGTTTACGATCTCATCTGTTTTTGCTTTCTCTCTTTCGATAAGCTCTTTTCTTGAAACGACAACTGAACCTTTTTCTTTATCCACTTTAACGATCATCGCTTTAACTTTTTTACCGATAGGATCTGTTTTTGATGAAAGGTAAGAGAGTGTGCGCGGCATAAAGAACTCAAGTCCATCTACCTCTACTACATAACCGCCTTTATTTTTCTTGGTTACAGTACCTTCGATAATGTACTCCTGCTCAGGATCATACTCAGCAATAAACTCATTGATCGCTACTCTGCCTTGAGCTGCTTTATAAGATACTCTGCCTCTGCCGAGTGTGACTACTTCAATCTCATCATTGACATTGAAAAGATTATTTCCTTCTGTGTCTTTGATCTCATCAAGGCTGAGATTCGCATCTCTACCGCCACCGATATCTACCACTGCCAGGTTATCTTTTTCATCAATTTTTACAATTGTCCCTTTTACCAAATCACTTTTTGATTCTGCTTTCTTGAACGATTCCTCTAGCATCGCCTCAAAATCTACGTCTTCTACTTCGATATCTTCGAACTTCATACCTATCCTTATGTGTACACTAATTTTGTGATATTATACCTACTTTTTCCAAAATAACGCTTACTGACAAGGAAGGTTTTAAGGTACGGAAATGACGGATATCTCTCCGGATATCTCTATAGAAAAGGTGCTCTCTTCAGGAATAATTTAAGAATTGGTATGCTATGTTTTATCAATATGCCGTTACTCAAGAGGAGATACTCTCAAGTACATTAAAATAGGTCGGAAATGTCTTTGCCGTGCATTCAGGCTCATTGATCGTTACGGAAACAGGATCAAGCGCCAGCAGGGAGAAACACATTGCCATCCTGTGATCATCATAGGTATCGATCGCTGCATGTTTCAGCCTGACAGGGGGTGTCACCCTCAGATAGTCCTCCCCCTCTTCTACTTCGGCACCGACCTTGCGAAGCTCTGTCGCCATTGCCGAGAGCCTGTCTGTCTCTTTGACGCGCCAGTTGTAAATATTGCGCAATGTGGTCGTACCTTTGGCAAAGAGTGCTGTCGTTGCAATCGTCATCGCTGCATCGGGAATATGGTTGAAATCCATATCGATCCCGTGTAGCTCTCCTCTGCTCACGGCGATATAGGTATCCGCCCATTCCACTTTTGCGCCCATTTTCTCCAGCACATCGGCAAAACGGATATCCCCCTGGATGCTCTTTTTGCCGATACCCGTCACTTTTACCCTGCCCCCTTTGATCGCTGCTGCTGCAAGAAAATAGGAGGCAGAAGAGGCATCCCCCTCTACCATAAAGCTCTCAACCGCGCGATAGTTCTGTCCGCCTTTGACCTTGAAGGTACTATAGTTCTTATTTTCTACAGTCACGCCGAAATCCTTCATGATATCCAATGTAATATCAATGTAAGGTTTTGAGACCAGTTCACCTTTGATCCTGATCGTTGTGTCATTCTCTATCAACGGAGCGGCCATCAGCAAAGCAGTGAGAAACTGGCTGGAGATCGCACCGTCTATTTCCACCTCGCCGCCCTGAAGTCCGTCAGCCTCTATAAAAAGCGGAGGATATCCTTCATTTTTTTCATAGGTGATCTTCGCGCCTGCTTCTCTCAGTGCATCCACAAGGTGGCCAATGGGGCGTTCTTCCATACGCGCTTCACCCGTGAGGCGGTAACTCCCTTTCCCAAGGCAGAGCGCTGCACAAAGCGGCCTCATTGCCGTACCGGCATTGCCCAGGAAAAGTTCTTTCGTCTCGCTGTGTACAAAAGCTCCCCCGTTCCCTTCTATAATACATTCAGTTTTATCGGAAGAGAGTTGATAGCTGACACCCAATATTTTCAAGGCATTGAGCATATGCCGTGTATCATCACTCTCCAGAAGGTTGGTAATCTTTGAAGTGCCTTTTGCCAATGCAGCAAGCAAAAGCGCCCGATTGGAAAGGCTTTTGGATCCGGGCAGATTCACCTCACCATCGATCCTTGAAATAGGTTTTAGCGTGATAGAGTTCATCAATATCCCTATGATTTCATACTTTCGATCTTATCGATCACGTTCTGCACGATCCAGTCCGGCGTAGAAGCGCCTGCAGAGATCCCGCAGAGTTCTTTTCCTTTAAACCATGAGGGGTCCAACTCCTGCTCATTCTCAATCAGGTAGCTTGCCTCACAGTCACGCTTGCAGATACTGTGCAGCTGCTTTGTGTTCGAGGAGTGTTTGCCGCCGATGACGATCATCACATCTGCACGTTTTGCCAGCGCTGCTGCCGCATCCTGGTTTTCAAAGGTAGCATTGCAGATCGTATTGAAGACACGCACCTCTTTGCGTGTCAGGATCATTGCATTAACGATCTTAAGAAAATCTTCCGGTTTTCTGGTCGTTTGCGAGACGAGGGCTACTTTACTGCTAAGGGGCAGTACTTCCAGCTCCTCTGCCTCAAGTACGATAAATGCGTCCTCGGGGTGAACTGCATAGCTTACCACCCCTTTGATCTCAGGATGATCCTTGTCGCCAAAGATAACAATGGAGTATCCCTCTTTGCTCATCTTTTCAACGATCTGTTGGGGCGTGGTCACATAGGGGCAGGTCGCATCGATCACACTGTTTTTCTGTGCCTTCAGGACTTCAAGCTCATGTTTTGGGATGCCGTGCGTACGGATCACCACGGCATCATCGGCATCGATATCCTTCAGCGTTTCGGCCAGGCCGATATTGAACCCTTCTTTGAGCCGATTGATCTCATCCTTATTATGTATAAGGGGACCATAGGTTTTGCTTCCCTTATGCTCTTCTGCGATACGGATCGCCCGCTTGACACCAAAACAAAAACCGTAAGAGGAAGCCAGCTCAATTTTCATCATCTGCCTACCTGATCTGCGCTTGAAACGCTTCTGCCAGCGCATTTATGATACTATCCATCACTTGCTCGATATCATTCTCTTTGAGTGTATCTTCCATAGACTGGATAAAGAAACGGATCGTCAGACTTTTCTTCTCGCCCAGTTTGTCATCCTCATAGATATCTACCGGATACGTATCTTTCAGCATGGGAAGATCAAGACCCTTGATCACCTTTGCGACTTCATAGTAGAGGGTCGATTTGTCGATCACTACGGAGAGGTCTTTATATACCCCCTGGAACCGGGAAACCCCCTCGGCATTGATATGCTTCGGCAGCAGTGGGTCAAGATCGATCTCGGCAATAAATGTCACCGGGATATCGTAACTCTCCTGTGCTGTCGGATGAAGCTTGGAGAGATACCCGCATACTCTGCCGTCCACTACGATATCCGCAGACTGGTAGGGGTGGATCAATCCATTATGTCTGCTGCATGGCACCAGCTCAAACGCACCGATGATCGCACTGATCTTATCGACGAATCTTCCGAAATCGATCGATTTCGGTTTTCCGGCATTCTGTACGCTTTCGCTTTCAGCATGTCCCGAAAAGACAATAGAGAGTACCTCTTTTTCCTCTCTCTGAGGATCAAATACCGTACCTATCTCAAAGAGAGAGATAGACTTTTTTGAGTAGCTTACATTCCGCTTCACGGCCTGCAGCAGGTTGGTCAGGATCGTGGTCCTGAGGGTGTTCAGTTCCTCTGCTATCGGGTTGGAAAGCTCCAGTTTCTCCTCTACAGTTGGGAAACCGTACTTTTCCAGTACTGATTTTTGCGTAAATATATAGCTTACATTCTCATAGAAGCCGCATCCGACAGCACGGTTTTTGAAGGTTTTTTTCACCTTGTATCTGTCAGAAGTGGCATTGAGACGGTTCGCTTCGGTAAATACCAGTGGTTTTGCTTCGATATTGTTGATACCGATGATCCTTACGATCTCTTCGGCCACATCCTGGACATTTTTGATGTCATGCCTGAAGAGCGGGATGGTTGCGGAAACCACAGTCTCATCTACAGAGCTGATCACAAATTCCAGGCGCTGTAGAATCGAAACGATTCTGCTCTTCTCTATCTCCATGCCGATAATCGATGAGATCTCTTTCGTATCCACCGCAATCGCCTCTTTGTCCCTGCTTACCTCCACACGGAGCGCACCCTCGTAACAGGAGAACTCAAAATAGGTATCAAGCAGCATCGAAAAATAACTGAGCCCGAAAGCCAGATCGGGGTTGCTTCCTCTTGAGGTATAGTAATAGAGATCATCCGTAGCATAAGAGGTTTCAGCACTCCAGACCGCTTCTACCATCACATCGGGGCTGATATAGCTGGCTTCGATCAGTATCTGTTCGCTCTCATCGGTTGCTTTTGCCGTTTCATCCTGGTTGACACCCACGATTGAGAGTACCTTGCCGTTCCCTACGACTTCCACGATCCCTTTCTCTGAGGAGCGCACCGATACTGTGACCTTCTCATCTTTACGAAAGAGGCTGCTTTGATAGGCTCTAAGGGCGATACCCGTCGTATGCATCGCATACTTCAGCATCGCATCGAGTTTCCCCTCTGTACTTTCATCGATCATCGCAAGTCTTAGACTGATCAGGAAACTGCTGTGTACCTGTTCAAGATTTGCCAGTTTGTAATAGAGGTCAGCATCAATCTCCCCTTCCTGATGGATCTCTGCTTCCCTTGCGATACCGAGTTTCATCTTCTCTTCTTGCTTGTACTCAAATACTTTCAACTCTTTATCTAGAGCTACGCTCAGGTCTCTGGCTACACCATAGATACTCAGGCAGTCGCCCCTGTTTGCCGTAAGTTCAAGCTCGATGACCGTATCTGCCACAGTGGGATACGCCCCAAGCTCTTTGCCGACCTCAAGTGTTCCGATACTTTCATCAAGGATCATGATCCCGTCACCCATAGCAGGCAGACCAAGCTCAGTGGAGGAGCAGACCATTCCCTCGCTCTCTACACCACGCAGTTTGGCATGTTTGATCACAAAGTCACCCGGCAACACAGCGCCGATCGTTGCTACAGCCACATACTCTGCATTCACTACATTGGCCGCACCGCAGACGATCTGTCGCGTTCCCGTACCCACATCGATCTTACATACATTCAGCTTATCCGCATCGGGATGTTTTTCACAAGAGAGTATCTTACCGATCACCACTTTTCCCGGTATCATGATCTCTTTGATACTGTCTACTTCAAGCCCTATTGCATTAAAGGTCCTGTAGAGCGTATCATTTGATACGTCACTGAGATCTATAAATTCGCTTAACCAACTTCTTGTTACTATCATCTAAACTGCTCCAACAAACGAATATCTCCTTCAAAAAGGCTTCTAAGATCAGGGATATTATGGATCAACATCGCAAAACGCTCCACTCCCAGACCAAATGCGTAACCGCTCACATCTTCATATCCTACAGCCTTAAAGACATTGGGGTCTACGATCCCGCAGCCAAGTACTTCAAGCCAACCGGTATGCGAACAGACCCTGCACCCTTCTCCTTTGCAGAAGACACAGGAGATATCCACCTCGGCAGAGGGTTCCGTAAACGGGAAAAAGCTCGGTCTGAAACGTACTTCCACATCCCCGAACATATAGCGCAGGAAATCTGTCAGGATCGCTTTGAGGTTTGCAAAACTTATCTTGCCTTTATCATCGACAACCAGCCCTTCTACCTGATGGAACATCGGCGTATGCGTCAGGTCATAGTCGCGTCTGAACACAGATCCCGGTGCGATCATACGGATCGGCGGTTTAGTCTGCATCATCGTACGGATCTGTACTGGTGAGGTGTGTGTACGGAGGAGAGAGCCGTCGCCGAAATAGAAGGTATCCTGCATATCGCGTGCCGGATGGTATTTCGGCAGGTTGAGCGCTTCGAAGTTATGGAAGTCATCCTCTACCATCGGGCCGCTCTCCACGGCGAAGTTAAGCGCTACAAAGTAGTCGATGATCTTATCCATCGTCTCCATGACAGGATGGAGTGCACCCTTCTGTACCCTGTTGCCATACAGAGAGATATCGATCGCTTCGGCTTTGAGAAGATTCTCTATCTCTTCGGCCTTCAATGCTTCATAACGTGTGTCAAAACTCTCCTGCAACGCAGCTTTGGTTTGATTGAGGCCTTCGGCAAATGCTTTCTTCTCGGGCCCCGGGATATCCTTCATCTTTGCAAACTCTGCAGCAAGCACACCCTTTTTGCCGAAAAGTTCCACACGCACTTTTTCCAGGGCTTCAAGCGACTCGGCCTGAACGATTTTCTCTTCTAATTCTTTCATACAATCCTCTGTAGATGACTTCTATGTATATTGCCGTGATTTTATCGAAAAGTTGCTAACAGTGGGATTTATTATGCTTTATCTGTGTTATAATTGCCCATGAAAAGCGTATAAAGGACAAGTAGTATGTGTATATTTTGTAAAATCGTAAACGGCGAAATCCCGAACAACACCGTGCATGAAAGTGAGCATTTTTTGGCATTTCATGACCTCTATCCCAAGGCGCCTATCCATATCCTTATCATCCCAAAAATCCATGTAGAGTGTTTTCAGGATGTGAGTGCAGAGACCATGGCAGGTCTGACCCTTTTTGCACAGGAAGTCGCGAGAAAAGTAGGTATCGCCGAAACGGGGTATAGGCTCATTACCAACAACGGAGAGGACGGAGGCCAGGAGGTTTTCCATCTTCACTTCCATCTGCTCGGCGGCGCAAAACTCACTTGGGACCACTCCCACGAAGATGCACACAGAAGTATCTAGCCCTATTTACTCCCCCCCTTTGATCGGGGGATACCCGCCAAATAAAGAAAATCATTGTTACGTTTCATCCCATACTTGCTACACTGTAATCTTTTTAAATCAGATAAATTTTATCCTATTAATCCACTAAGCACAATTCTTGTATACTTACTGAAATATCATTGTATCTGGGGGTGGTAGTTTTACCTGAGAAATACCCTTTGAACCTGATCCGGGTCATGCCGGCGTAGGAAAGAGCACTTTCATCACTTCAGGATTTCTCCCTTTCACCCGAAAATACACCGATAACTCTTTACTAAGGATAGTATGATGCATACAAAACTGTTACCCCTGTCACTGATCGCTGCTATGGCACTGCAAAGTGCGTATGCAGAGAATACTACGGAGCTAGACCCGATCGTAGTCAGTTCGGATTTCAGGGAGAAGAAACTTTCAGAAACAAGCAATGCGGTCACTGTGATCGGCGAAGAGCAGCTCTATGATAAAGCCTCACAGGCATTCATTGACGTACTCGGTACCGCTCCCAATGTAAACTTTACCGCGGGTGCATCCAAAGCAAAATATATACAGATCAGAGGAATCGGTGAAAGAAGTCAGTTTGAAACACCGATCAATCCTTCTGTAGGGTTGATGATCGATGGCATAGACCTTTCCTATACGACACTGGGAGCAACACTCTTTGATGTCAAGCAGATTGAGGTACTTAGAGGACCACAGGGAACGACTTTTGGCGCGAATGGACTTGCAGGTGTGGTAAACGTGGAGAGCAATACCCCTACACGGGAGACCGAAGGACATATCGAAGCCACCGTCGGCAACTACAACACAAAAGCTTTCGGAGCTGCCGTTGGTGGAGAGATCAGCGAAAACATTCTTGGAAGATTCTCTGTGTACAAAAATACCAGTGACGGATTTATGAAAAACAGTTATCTTGATCGCAAAGATGTCAATAACATCGATGAACTTGCGGCAAAAGCACAACTCAGATGGTTTGCTTCAGACAACCATACCATCGACCTCAACCTCATGCATGCAGATATTGACAACGGGTATGATGCCTTTGCACTGGACAACTCCAGAACCACCCACTCTGACCAACCCGGTCGCGATACACAGAAAACCGATGCCCTCTCTTTGAAGTCCACCTATGACCTTAATCCTATGCGCCTTATCAGCAAACTGAGCTATATGCAGTCCGATCTTCTCTACAGCTATGATGAAGACTGGTCTTATGTCGGAGAGTTTGATGCTTCTTTATGGCCGTATATGGGGTTTGACCAGTATAAAAGAGATATAGAACAGGGGGATATCGATATACGTGCGCTCTCGACCGAATCAAGCCGTCTCTTTAACGGCACTACCGAGTGGACACTGGGAGTCTATGCAAAACAGTTTGAAGAGAAGATGAACCGATATCATCCGACTGACTATGGCGCCGAACTCCATTTTGACAGTCGCTATAAAACAATAAACAAAGCGATCTATGCACAGCTGGATTCGCACCTCAATGATAAACTTACGCTGATCAGTGGTCTCAGGGTAGAGAAATGGGAAGCTGACTATAGCGATTCTCATGATGTGATCATCGAAAATGATGAAACGATGGTCGGAGGGAAGATAGGGCTGAACTATCAGCATAACGATACCCTGCTCTATTATGCAACGCTCTCAAAAGGATATAAACCCGGAGGAGTCAATGCCGGGACTACACTGAGCGAAGAGGAGAAAACATTCGGTACGGAGACACTGTGGAACCTCGAAGCTGGAGTAAACTCTTCGCACCTCGACAATACACTCACAAGCAGACTGAACCTCTTTTACGGCAAACGTAAGGATATGCAGGTAAAACTCTACCAGGAAGAAGAACGCAGCTTTACCGACTATCTTTCCAATGCATCCAAGGGTACCTACTATGGGGTAGAGTCTCAACTCGACTATATGCCGGTCCAAACACTGCATCTTTACGCCAGCCTTGGACTGCTCAAAGCAGAGTTTGACGAGTATACGCCTGATCTTGAAGGCAGAGCACCTGCACAATCTCCAAAATACCAATACAACATCGGATTGAACTACTTCCTCACTGAAAACTGGAAATTCAGTACGAACCTGGAAGGGAAAGGGAGCTACTACTTCTCAAATACTCATAACCAAAAATCAGATGCCTATCAACTCCTGAATACAAGTATCGAATATATGAACGGCAACTTCTCTGCAATCCTATGGGCAAGAAATATCACCAATGAAGACTATCAGGTCAGAGGATTCTACTTTGCCAACAACCCTGCAAACGGGTATATCGATGAGCTCTACATTCAGCAGGGCAACCCAAGAACCTTCGGCCTGACCCTGTCGTACGACTTCTAAGGAGCCGACATGCAGATCTCTGTAGATATCAGCCTCTACCCCCTCAAAGAGGGGTATGAGCAGCCGATCCTGGACTTTATCGCCGCACTGGAAAAAGAGCCGAATGTAGATATCGTACGCAATGAACTGAGCACCCAGATCCATGGGGATTATGCTATCATTATGAAACTGCTGCAGGAAGAGATATATGCCGTTTTCGAGGAACTTCCCGATTCGGTATTTGTCCTCAAAATTGTAGGAAACAACCGCAAAGGTATCTACTAAATGAACGTTGATCTCGACGCTGTACTTGCCGCTTTTACTGCGATGCAAAAATGGGAAATCATCGCCGTCATGCTCGGGATACTCTATATCATCCTCGCGGCAAAAGAGTCTGCATGGTGCTGGGTGTCGGGGTTTTTCAGTACCCTGATCTATACGATCCTTTTCTGGGAAGGGCAGCTCCTCTCCTCCGCACTCCTCAACTTCTACTATATGGGGATGTCAATCTACGGTTTTATCCTCTGGAAACACGGTAAAGGCAGAGAGGAGAAACATCTTACTGTCACCTCCTGGCCGGTTTCAATACATCTCTTCACGATTGTGGCCGGAGTGCTCTTCAGTCTTTTTGCAGGGTACCTTCTGACTGCCTATACCCCCGCACGTCTCCCCTATCTTGATGCCACGGTCATGGTCTTCTCCATACTCGCGACTTGGATGCTCGCACAAAAGATACTGCAAAACTGGCTCTACTGGGTCTTTATAGACATGGCTGCGATCACGCTTTACTGGTCGGCAGGGTACTACGTCACGATCATTCTCTTCACGATCTACGTCATACTCTCCCTCTACGGCTATTTCAGTTGGCGCAAGTCCAGGGAAGGTATATAGATGGATCTCGAGCTGGAGGGCTACCCGATTTTCCTGAAAGACCCGATCAAGACACTCTCATTGCTCCCCGAGCAGGGGTATTGCAACGTCAACTACCTGGCGATCACCGAAAATACCCGCTATCTTCTGAGAAAGCTTCAGCCCAATCAAATAGACCGTGCCTTTGAGTACCGGGTACAGCACCGGGCGCACCAGAGAAAACTCGGGGCCAAACCCGTTCACTATGATGAGGAAAACTATCTCATGATCTCGGATTTTTTGGAGGGGGAGCACAAGAGCAGGCTCACACCGAGGGAACTTCGGACCCTGGCTTCCACTCTGAGCAAACTCCACAAGATCAAGCTGAGAACCAGACCCTACAGACTCAAAAAAGCGTTCAAGCCCGGACACACCAAAGCGCTTCATGCGCTCAGGAAGCTCAACAAGGAGCCCAGGGAGCTTGTCCTTACCCACCATGACCTCAACCCCCGGAATATCCTCTTTCATAACAAAAAAGTGAAGTTCATCGACTGGGAATATACCGGGCTCAATGACCGCTACTTCGACCTGGCGACCATCGCAGCAGAATTCAACCTCACGGACAAAGAGGAGCGGTATTTTTTACGAAGCTACTTCAAAAACAGCGCCAGGACCAACCTTAAAAAACTCCACCTCTACAAAGAACTCTACACGATCCTCTGTTCACTATGGTTTAAAAACCTAAATAAATAAACGACAAATCCAAATCTATAAAAGCGCTTCTTTGTCACTTCACAAGTGTTGTATGTTACTTTTTAGAAAAGCGCTCTAAGGAAGTACCCTTGAGGTAAACCAAAATCGTCATCCCCTCTCGAAACGCGACGTCTTATTTTTGCACTTCTGCAAAGAAGACTGCTTATAAGGTCGTTCGGAGTGACAGATATCAACTATGTAACAAAAACACCCATATCAAAACAATCCCTAATTCGTTTTATATTAGATTAAAGTTTACTTTGCTATAGTGCGGATAAGTCCTTTCGGGGAGTCCAAAAGGCATCTATTTGCTAAGAGCGCAGACTTTTAGCAAATGGATGCCCAGTGGGCTGAGATGGCAGATGCCAGACCCGT
>JAQVHV010000017.1 GCA_028696055.1 Sulfurovum sp. | reverse complement strand
ATCACTATGGTTTTGAAGAGGCATTAAGCTATCCTCGGCGTACCCATGCCGATGCCCGCGGGCTGGATGAGACTGCAGTCATTTTCTATACGTCTGGAACTACAGGGAAACCCAAAGGTGCTATGCTTTCACATAAAAACATCTTTTCCAATTCTCTCAGCGGAATCCGGCATATCAATGTGAAGCCGAAAGACAGGGGGATCGTTTTCCTGCCGATGTTCCACTCTTTTACCTTCTCTATCGGGGTGATACTGCCTCTCTATGCCGGGGCAAGTATTGTGATCATCAAGTCCATTCAGCCGTTCTCCAATATCTTCAGGCAGACACTGATGAAGCGTGTCACGATCTTCTTCGGGATCCCTGATGTCTACAGCGCGCTCTCCAAGGCGAAGCTTCCCTGGTACTTTATGTGGTTCAACAACCTGCGTGCCTTTATCTCCGGTGCGGCCCCGCTGCAGCCAAAAACGCTGGATGCGATGGCAGTGAAGTTCAAACGGGCGAAACTGCTCGAAGGGTACGGTCTCAGCGAAGCGAGCCCGGCAGTCTGCATGAACACGCTGCAGAAACAGAAAGCCGGTTCGGTGGGGACCGCACTGGCCGGATATGAGATGAAAGTGGTGGATGAGAATCTTCTGGAGCTGCCGAGGGGCGAGATAGGAGACATTATCGTCAAGGGAGACAATGTCATGCAGGGCTACCTGAACCGCCCGGAAGCGACAGCGGAGACGGTCATCAACGGATGGCTGCTTACCGGGGATATGGGGTATATCGATGAGGAGGGGTATCTTTTCATCGTTGACCGGAAAAAAGACCTGATCATCTCCAAAGGGATCAATATCTATCCACGAGAGATAGAAGAGGTGATCGACAGGTTTGAGGGGATCGGTGCCTCTGCGGTGATAGGGGTCGCCGATGAGCATAGCGGGGAGATCCCTGTGGCCTATATCGAACTTGAAGAGGAGGCGGAGAAGATCGATGAATCCGTCCTCAAGGGATATCTGCGCGAACATCTGGCGAACTTCAAGATCCCAAAACATATCCATATGATCGAAGCGCTGCCCAAGAATGCCACAGGCAAAGTACTCAAGCGTGTGCTTAAAGAGCAGCTGAAAGAGGAGACCTATTCATAATGAAAGCGATCATTAATGGCCGTTTGATCGCAGGTGACAGCGTTGTTGCGGGGAAGGTGCTGCTCTTTGACAAAAAGATCATCGGCATTACGGATGATCTGCCTGCGGGTGCAGAGATCATCGATGCGGGCGGGGCCTATGTGAGTGCGGGGTTTATCGATCTGCATATCCACGGGTCAGGCGGGGCGGATGTGATGGATGCGACACCTGAAGCGCTTGAGACGATATCCGATACACTCCTGCAGACCGGCACCACCTCTTTTCTGGCCACGACGATGACGATGTCAACCCAGGCCATTGACACCGCTTTACAGAATGTCAAAATACACAAAGAGAAAGTAAGCGGGGCCCGGATACTGGGAGTCCACCTTGAAGGGCCTTTTATCAATCCCTCCAGGCACGGGGCACAGGAGATCGCGTATATCCAGAGACCCAATCTTGATCTGATCGCTGATCATATGGAGTCTATCAGGATGATCACACTGGCACCTGAAGTGGAGGGGGCTGAAGCGTTTATCCGCTATCTTACCGAGCAATACCCTCATATCATCCTCAGTGTCGGGCACTCCGATGCAAGCTATGCGCAATGCAAAGAGAGCTTCGGGTGGGGGGTCTCCCATGCCACACACCTCTTTAATGCGATGAACGGATACCATCATCGGGAACCGGGGGTCATCGGGGCGGTCTTTGAGAGCGATGTGACCTGCGACATCATCCCCGATCTGGTGCATACCCACCCCTCAGCCCTGGAGTTGACCTATCGTCTCAAAAAGGATAAACTGATCCTGATCACCGATGCGATGCGGGCAGGGTGCATGAAAAGCGGCATCTATGATCTCGGAGGTCAGAGGGTCGTGGTCAAAGAGGGGAAGGCTGAGCTTGAAGATGGTACACTTGCAGGATCGGTGCTGCGCCTCAATGAAGGGCTCCGCAAGATAGTGGCGCACACCTCCATGTCGCTTGTCGAAGCGGTGAAGAGTGTGACAAAGATCCCCGCGCGCAAACTCGGTATACCCAAAGGGGAACTGCGCAAGGGCTACGATGCGGATATAGTGATATTTGATGAAGATTTCAGTATCATATCAACAATCATAGGCGGAGAGCCGAAGTATATGAGGTAATGTGATGTTCGGATTTTTAAAACGTAAACAGAGAGAGGTTTTTGCCCCTGTCGATGGTCAGGTGGTTGCTCTCGAAGAGGTGGAGGATGAGGTCTTTTCACAGGGGATGGCGGGAGACGGTGTGGCGATCAAGCCGGTCTCCGGCATATTCACTGCGCCGATCTCGGGGCAGGTCTCCAAAATCTTCGAGACCAACCATGCCTACAGCATCAAAAGCGACAAAGACCTTGAGGTGATGGTGCATATCGGCCTGGAAACCGTTGCACTGAAAGGCAGGGGGTTTGAACGGCTTGTACAGGAAGGTGAGAGGGTAGAAGCGGGAGACCCGATCATCAAAGCGGACCTTGCCTATCTTGAAGAACATGCCAAAGATACGATCACACCCGTCCTTATCATGGAAGAGAGTGATGTCAAAACAATAGAGAAAAAACTCAAGATCGTCAAAAGCGGCGATCTGATCATGGAGGTAAACTGATGCCAAGCGGTGACAATCTTTACTATTATCTTGCCTATGCGATCATTGTGATCGTTTTTATCGTGGTTTTAAAGATGCCCAAAAAAGAGAAGGATAAAACGTCCAAAAAGGGACCGGTCTCCACTTCCAAAAAGTTTCAAAAAGAGAGCGAAACGCAGCAAAACACTACAAAGGATATCTGATGGCATACAATGAACTGAGCCCAGAAGAGGCGTATGTGATACTGAATAAAGGCACAGAGAGGCCCTTTACGGGAAAATATGTTGACAATAAAGAAGAGGGTGTCTACACCTGCAGGCAGTGCGGTGCGCCGCTTTTCAGGTCCGATGCGAAATTTGACAGCGGGACGGGGTGGCCCAGTTTTGATGATGCCATAGAAGGTGCGGTGGCGGAAATTCCCGATGCGGACGGAAGACGCGTAGAGATCGTCTGCGCCAAGTGCGGCGGACACCTCGGGCATGTCTTCAGGGGAGAGGGGTTTACCGAGAAAATGACAAGACACTGTGTCAACTCGATCTCATTAGATTTTGAAGCAGATAAGTAAGGGGCAATATATCTTCGTCATCGACCCGATGTGCTCCTGGTGCTGGGGGTTTCATCCGGTAATGGAGAGATTCCGGGCGATGTATTGTGACCGCTATGCGTTTTCCCTTGTTGTCGGAGGGTTGCGTACGAAAGGTGCGATGGAGTGGGATGAGGCGGCCAAATTCAGACTGAAAGCGACGTGGCGTCAAGTCACAGAGACAACGGGACAACAGTTTACAGAGAAGCTCTTTGAACGTGACAATTTTGAGTACGACACTTATCCCGCATGCAAGGCGGTAGTCACCGTACGTGAACTCTGGGGAGATGATGCCTCTTTTGCGTATCTGGGCAAGATACAGAGCGCTTTTTATCTTGACGGGGCGGATATCACAGCGCTGCAGACGCTGAAAAGATTGATCGACTCTGGGAAGCAGGAGGCGTTTGCCGTATTTTTTGAGAGCGAACGGGCCGAGGTATTGATGCGGCATGACTTCTCAAAAGCCCGCTCGATGGGCGCCAATGTATTTCCTTCCGTGGTCAGGATCGACAGCGACGGGCATATGGTGTGCAGAAAAGGGTTTCAACGCTTTGATGAGATTACGATAGAGATCTAAACCTCAAGTACCATTTTGACACCGTCGCCGTCAGGGTAGTAGTTTTTGAGTATTTTGAGAGGGCTAAAGCCAAGCAGAGCATAGAGATGCAACGCCCGGATATTGTCGGCTTTTACTTCGAGCAGAAGATACCCGGCTTTGCCGGCTGCATACTCCCTAAGGTAGCTGATCAGCGAACGCCCCAGCCCTTTCCGGCGAAACTCCTCCGCTACGGCGATCGAGTAGATGCGCCAGCTCTTTTTGTAGGTGAAAAAAAGCAGGTATCCGACAACCCTGCTGTCAATTCTGACAATAAGAATATGCTTTTTCCCGATATGGTAGAGAAAGTTTCTCTTCGAAAGCGGGTAGCTGTTCGCATCAAATGCCTGCTCCTCTATCTCAAGCAGCCTCTCAAGGTCACTGCACGCGGCGAAGTCTATGAACATCAGTTTTTCTGGTAGATACTGTATTTGGGCAGGAGTTTGGCAGGCCTGTAGGAGAGTTTGACCTTTTTGAGGTTTTCAAACCCCATATCATCGCCTGCATTGATATAGAGAGAGCCGTAATGCGTTTTGAGCAGTTTGCAAAACTCCCTGAAGATGAATTGTGCCGAACCCAGAATGTCAAATTCGGTTTTTTCTATCAGTATCGTCGCGGTGGTTTCATTTGTCCGTTCGCCCACGGTAAATCCCATCACTTCTCCGTCAATACGCAGCACCATTCCAAAGAGCCCCATCTCATGATAGTAATTGAGTATTCTTTTGATCGCAAAGCGTTCATAGTTGATACCGTCAAGAAAAGCGTCAAGCTCCACTTTTGGCATATACTTCATGCGGTTGATGACCCAGCGGTTGAAGAGTTCGGTGATCTCCCCGGTATGGATCGCAGGATCAAGCATCTCAGTCGTAAATCCGGGATAGTTCTTTTTGAACTTGTTGATCTCGGTACGTTTGGTATGGTAGCCGTTGCCGCGCAGTTCGATAAGGTCGTCGATATTGTAGACATAGTCTGCCAGCTTCTTTTCGATCAGGTAGTTTTCCAGTATCTCAAAGATATCCTGCCCTTCCACTTCCTCCACAAAATCCGTCATGTAATACTCATCGACATAGTCGATACGCGAGAGGTATCTTGAAGAGTTGTTGAGGTTCATGATCTCAAAGCATTCGATGATCGCATCGTTGATGCGCTCTTTTTTCCCCAGGGGCGGCAAAAGCATGGAGAGTTCTCCGCCGTTGAGGATAAAAAGGCAGAAAGTATCTTTGACCAGAGTGTAAAAGCCGCTGGAGTTTGCCAGCCACATGTAATTCGCTGCAAACGAGTAGTCGCTGAGGCTGCTGTGTACCTCCCTCAGATACTCCTCCATCAACCCTTTCGTGCGTATGGTAAAGGGCTTGAGCAGGTAGTTCTCTATACGAAAATCGACCATATTTTTCTTTCTCTATCAAATAGCGAATTGTACATCACTTTAGAGCGCTTTGCGGTGGTTTTTTTTCATTTTTCTGAAGGAAAAAAACAGGAAAAAATGATAGTGCAGAATATGTTTCAAAAACTATCGTTTTATTATCTTCTGATGCTATAATAATCTTTTGTTCTATTTCAAGACAGGAGGAGGAAAGAGCGTGGAAAACAGGTATGATCTTATCATTGTCGGCGGAGGGCCGGGCGGTATCGCTTCAGCGGTCGAAGCAGCGATATTCGGGCTTGAAAAGATACTCTTTATCGAGAAAGGGGACAACCACTCCCAGACGATCCGTCACTACTACAAAGACTCCAAAAGGGTTGACAAGGACTGGCAGGGGCAGAGCGTCGAGATGGAGGGGAATGTCGAGTTCTTTGACGGGACAAAGGAGAGCACGCTGGAGTACTTTGAGTCCCTGCTCGATCACGAAAATATCGATACGCTTTTCGAGTGCGAGGTGGACAGGGTCGTCAAAGAGGATGGCCTCTTTACTGTCGTGACCCCAAAGGGGGATTTCACGGCCAAGAACGTTATCGTCTCGATCGGCCGTATGGGCAAACCCAATAAGCCCTCCTACAAGATCCCGGCCTCTCTGAAAAAAGTGGTCAACTTCAACCCCTACGAGTGTCGCGGCCATGAGAAGATACTGGTGGTCGGCGGGGGAGATTCTGCAGTGGAGTACGCCTGCCAGCTGAGCACGATCAACGATGTGACGCTTGCCTATCGAAGAGAGAGTTTTGCAAGGATCAATGAGATCAACCGCGAAATGATTACGCGATATGATCAGGAAGAGCGCCTGCGTGTCCGCTACGGTATCGATATCGATTCGATCGAAAATGAAGAGGGGAGGGTCAGGGTCAACTACGACAACGGCTTTCATACGCTCTATGACAGGGTGATCTATGCGCTGGGCGGTACGACACCGGTGGATTTTTTCAGAAAGAGCGGCATGGAGCTCGATGAGCATGACCTGCCTGTCATCAGCGAGAAGTTTGAGACCAGTGTCAAGGGACTCTATACCGCAGGCGATATCGTCTACAAAAGCGGCGGTTCCATCGCCATGGCGATTAACCATGCCTACCATATCCTTCAAGACATTACCGGAGAGGATGGAGGTTTGGCCTGACACCTCCGCCAGATCCTGTCATACTCAAAGGGTAGGGTACGGGATCATTCTGAAAATGCCTTTAAAGCCTCCGGGTCAAGCAGATAGAGCTTCTTTTGGCGTACTTCCACCCACCCCTTCTCTTTGAAGGTACGGATGATCCTGGAGGTACTCTCCGGCGTCAGTTTGATACGCTGTGCGATATTGCGCTGTGTCAGATGATGCAAAAGATGTTCGTGGTCGATCAAAAAACGTGCCAAACGTCTGGGTGCATCGTCGATCAGCGTATACCGCACCACCCCCTCCAGCTGTTTGATCTTCCGTGTTAAGGAATGAATGATCGGTAAAAGTAAACGGGGATGAGTGAAGAGATGCTGGGTGAAGGCATCATAGTCTATCTCCAGCAGTGTCGCATCACTGAGACATCGCGCGGTCGCGGGATAAGGTATCGACTCGAAGAGTGCCATCTCCGCGATCAGCTCCTGGGGATAGAAGGTGCCTATGGATAACTCATTGCCCTCTGTGTCATGCTTGTAGACCTCCACACTCCCCCTTGCCAGAATCAGCAGCGATTTTGGGGTCTCTCCCGTATAGAAGAGGATATTGCCTTTGTGATAGGTTCTTTCCCGGGTGATTGTCGAGAGAAACTCCAGTGAGTCCGGATCAAAACCTGAAAAGAGGTCAATCGTGCTGAGATCCATATACTTCCTTTCTTAACTTAACATAGATCAATATCTATTCTCACAGTATAGCATATACTCAGAAAAAAAGGAGTCTATGATGATAGCAAAAGAGAGCTTGCCGCGTGTTGCCTATGCGATGATGAATACCGTACACGAAGAGGAGATCGAACTGCTGCAAAAACTTGAGTCGGCGTTGAACCAAAACCCTCTCAATGTTTTGCAGGTAGATGAAGTACTCAGTGAACTTTTAGCACATACCCAGGAGCATTTTTCCAATGAAGAGAGACTGATGCGGGAGGTCTCTTTCCCTGCAATGATGATGCACCAGGGGGAGCACCTGCGTGTGCTCAATGAGATGAAAAGGATCGTCAGCCACTGGGAGCAGACGAGGGATCCGGATGTGGTGCGGGAGTATTTTCTGGGGACCCTGACAGAGTGGCTGATGCTTCATATCACGACGATGGATACGGTGACAGCCCAATTTATCGCTATGCACAAAGGAGAATAAGATGCAGAAAATCTCATTTATGGATAAACTCTCCTATTCAGACAAGCCTGTGATCACGCTGATGGGTGAAACCTCCCACAGCAAAGAGATCCGTATCTGTATGGCTAAAGGCAATATAATGAAGGAGCATACTGCACCGGGAGCCATCACGATCATGCTCATTGAAGGAAAACTTCTTTTGGAATCCCTGGGAGAGGAGATGGTATTGGAAGAGGGGGAGATGGTCTGTTTTGAACCCAGGATACCGCACTCGCTTCAGGCAATGGAAGCATGCATCATCCGTCTTACGCTTGCGAAACATGACAGCGTGGATAGGATCAAAAAAGTCATTGCATCCATTGGTTTCTCGCAGGCCTGATATCAAGCTAAATGGAAGAAGCAGTGTTTTAAGGCAGTTTTTACGGGATGGACTATAGATGATAAGCGTATGATCAAAAAGTTTTTACGATTACTATTATCTCCCTGTTTATAACTGCCATGGACACGAAGAAGTAACCTTTAACATAGAACTGCAAGCGATTTTATGTTTTATAGTGTATTTTTTGTAATAGTTTGAAATAAATTAAAAGTAGAATATGTTTTTCGAAATAGAAATATTAAAATAATTTTAAATATTTTTTAAAAATAATTTAAAATAATATCTATAGATTAAGGTACGATCATGTAAGATAGGGATATGTTCATTCTTAACCTAAAGGAAATACAATGAAGTTTATACGATCTCTTATCATGGTGTTGTCGGCAGCGGGATATATGGTGACAGGCAGTATCGCCGGTAACCTTCTGCATGGGCCTACTCTGGAAAAAACCAGTGTTTCCTCCACTGAAGGATCTATTGTTGTTTATAGAGAAGAGAATGGGGACACTGGGAGTACCCCCGCGATATTTATCGATGGTGATATCGTAGGCTCCTTGCTCCCGGGTGAATTTTCACAGACAAAAGTGTGTGCCGATGCTATAAAGTTGCGTGTTGCCACTAGAGGCAGCGTAGTATCTGCCGGACAATTACAAAAGGTGCAGATCCGTAAAGGGAAGATCACTTATGTGAAGATCACTCAAATAGCCAATCATACATTCAGTCCGCTTCTCGTCAATGAAACAGAGGGGGAGGAAGCACTTAAGCATATCAAAACAACGAGCAATATCCTCAACCGCTATGTAGCACAGGTAAAATTTGATACCGATAGCCTGTTTGCATTTGACAGTGCCAGATTGATGCCTTCCGCCAGCGGGGCACTCGATAAGCTTGTCCGGGATATCAAATCCTGCCCTAACCAGATCAGACATATCCAGATCATAGGGCATACTGACAGGATAGGAGAGAAAGCATACAATCAAAATCTCTCTCTGAAACGTGCCAGGGCAGTTTCTGATTATCTTGCCAAGCGGGGTGTTAGCATACCGATGGAGGTAGAAGGCCGCGGTTCCAGCGAGCCTGTTACGAGCAACTGTCGGGGCAAATTCTCACAAAAACTGATCGAGTGTTTACAGCCTGACCGTAGAGTCGTCGTCAAGTTATTAAACGGTGAGAATAACGATTAATTGTTAAAGAAAAGATATCACATACTATATAGTTTATAGGAGAAAAAAATGGCAAGAGTAATTCAACTGATCACAAAAGGTGCCACACAAGAGGTGGCGACGGTAGAAGCAGGTGCGGGAAGAGTTGCAAATACACTGATCATCAAAGCGCAGGAAGGTGTCAAATATGAACTGAGGGAGGTTGCGACAAAATTCGCACCGCAGCAGTTGTTGGTCATTCGCCAAGGGAAAGATCTCTGGATAAAATTTGAGGATGATGAAGAGGATGAATTAAACACAACGGATGCTCCGGATATCATCATAGAAGATTACTATGAAGATTCATCCGGCACTCTGATCGGATTGGCTGAAGATGGAGAGTACTATGACTACGCTCCGCAGGAAGGGAGTAGGGATCTCTATTCTGCCAATATGGACGATGGTGAATTCTCCTATCAGAGTTTAGGGTATGCTGATGCAGGTGCAGCGATCAACTGGGTGCCGCTTGTGCTGGGGGCACTATTTTTAGGAGGTTTGGCAGTTGCGTTAAGCGATGACGACGACGATAGAGTCCCCGACGATGGGCCTACTGTCGATACGGTAGAACCGGGCGCTCCCGGAGCAGGCGATGATGCTGTGGTCGAAGGCGAAAACCTGGTCTATACCGTCACGCTGAGCGAACCGGGCAGTACGGCTACGACGTTTAGCTTCAGCCTTGGCGGAGGAAGTGCTACTCCGGGAGATGACTATAGCATAACCCCTGTATTCAGTGACGGCGTAGTTGATAACGGTGACGGCACCATTACTGTCCCTGCAGGGGTGAGCAGTTTTACGGTGACGGTACAGACGATAGATGATGATCTCTATGAACCGGGTGCAAATGAAACCGTGCCTCTTACAGTAGGAGGTGTGACCGGAACGGGTGAAATTATAGATAATGATTCAGAGCCTTTTGTCGACACGGTAGTCGTCACGAATACAGGCGGACAAGCCACAGAGGGTGATGACCTGATCTATGAGGTCACCCTGAGCAACCCAAGCAGCACCGATACCACCTTCAGCTTCGATCTTGGTACGGGAGGAACGGCTACGCCGGGCGATGACTACGGGGATCCTGTATTCAGTGACGGTGTGACCTATGATGAAGTGGCTGGAGAGATCACCGTCCCTGCCGGAGTGACCAGCTTTACGGTGACGGTACCGACAGTGGATGACGATATCGACGAGCCGGATGAGACAGTGCCGCTCTCTGTCGGCGGTGTAAGTGCTACGGGTACGATCGTGGATAATGACGGTACTGTTGTTGAGTCGGTGGAGCCTGGCCTGCCTGGTCCGGGTGATGATGCTGTAGAGGAAGGCGAAAACCTGGTCTATACTGTCACCCTGAGCAACCCGAGCAGTACCGATGCGATCTTTGCCTTCACTCTTGGCGGAGGGACTGCTACGCCGGGAGATGACTATAACACAACCCCTGTATTCAGTGACGGCGTAGTTGATAACGGTGACGGCACCATTACCGTCCCTGCCGGAGTGACAGAATTTACGGTCACTGTACCGACGGTGGATGACAGCGTGTATGAGCCAGGGGCAAACGAGACGGTGCCGCTTACTGTAGGCGGTGTAACCGGTACGGGTGAAATTATAGATAACGATAGTGAACCGACGATCGACTCGGTCACCGTGACCAACACAGACGATGAGGCGACAGAGGGTGAAAACCTGATCTATGAGGTCACCCTGAGCAACCCAAGCAGCACTGACACCACGTTCAGTTTCAGTCTTGGCGGAGGAACTGCCACCGCGGTCGATGACTACGGGGATCCTGTATTCAGTGACGGCGTGACCTATGATTCAGGAGCAGGAGAGATCACTGTCCCTGCCGGGGTGACCAGCTTTACGGTGACGGTACCGACAGTGGATGATAATATCGACGAACCGGATGAAACAGTACCGCTCTCTGTTGGCGGTGTAGATGCTACGGGTACGATCGTGGATGACGACGACGCTCCTACCATTGATACGGTCACCCTTACCAACACAGACGATAAGGCGACAGAGGGTGATGACCTGATCTATGAGGTCACCCTGAGCAACCCAAGCAGCACTGACACCACGTTCAGTTTCGATCTTGGTACCGGAGGAACTGCCACCGCGGTCGATGACTACGGGGATCCTGTGTTCAGTGACGGCGTGACCTATGATTCAGGTACAGGAGAGATCACTGTCCCTGCCGGAGTGACCAGCTTTACGGTGACGGTACCGACAGTGGATGATAATATCGACGAACCGGATGAAACAGTACCGCTCTCTGTTGGCGGTGTAGATGCTACGGGTACGATCGTGGATGACGACGACGCGCCTACGATCGACTCGGTCACCGTGACCAACACAGACGATAAGGCGACAGAGGGTGATGACCTGATCTATGAGGTCACCCTGAGCAACCCAAGCAGCACTGACACCACGTTCAGTTTCAGTCTTGGCGGAGGAACTGCCACCGCGGTCGATGACTACGGGGATCCTGTATTCAGTGACGGCGTGACCTATGATTCAGGAGCAGGAGAGATCACTGTCCCTGCCGGGGTGACCAGCTTTACGGTGACGGTACCGACAGTGGATGACAATATCGACGAACCGGATGAGACAGTACCGCTCTCTGTCGGCGGTGTAGATGCTACGGGTACGATCGTGGATAACGACGACGCCCCGGTTCTGGATCTTGATGCAGATGATTCCACTGCCACAGGTGCCAATTATCTGACTACCTTTACTGAGTCTGGAGCAGCAGTATCGATCGGAGATACCGATGTTTTGATCACCGATGTGGATGATACCAATATCGAGAGCGCGACGATCACCCTGACCAATGCACAGACCGGAGATGAGCTCAATGCTTCTGGTGTAGTAGGATTGACGACAAATGTGGATACTTCCGTTCCTGGTGTTATTACTGTAACTTTGAGCGGATCGGCTTCGCTTGCGGATTATGAGACTGCTATCGCGGCGGTTACTTTCAGTAATCCGGATTCTGGTCTGGATGCTACCAACCGTACCGTAACAGTCGTGGTCAATGACGGAGCCAATAATTCCAATACGGCAACGACGACGATTGCGATCAATACGATTGACAATGATGCTCCGGTTCTGGATCTTGATGCAGATGACTCTACAGCAACAGGTGCAAACTTCAATACAACGTTTGCTGAACTGGGAGGAGCGATATCGATCGCAGATACGGATGTACTGATCACCGATGCTGATGATACGAATATCGAGAGCGCAACGATCACTCTGACCAATGCACAAGCAGGAGATGTTCTTGATGTTTCTGGTGTTGCAGGATTGACGACAAATGTGGATACTTCGGTTTCAGGTGAAATTACTGTAACATTGAGCGGGTCAGCTTCGCTTGCGGATTATCAAACAGCTATCGAAGCGGTGACTTTCAACAATCCAAATGATAATCCTGATACCACAGACCGTATTATCACTGTCGTAGTCAATGACGGAGATGATGATTCCAATACGGCAACGACGACGATTGCGATCAATGTGACTCCTATTATTGTAGATGCGGCCGCCAATGTATCAGAGGAAGGTCTGCCCGGTGCAGCATCAGATACGACCGGTACCCCCACAGACACCACGAATGCGGCAACGGTATCAGGCACGATGTCTATCACTGATGCGTCCGGTATCGCTTCTGTGGAAGTGAGCGGGCCGGCCGGGTTGACTTCGGGAGGAGTGGCTGTCACATGGGACGGCAGTTTTGTCGGGGACACCTATACCCTTACCGGCACAGCAGGAGCGACAACTGTCGCTACACTGACACTAAATACTGCAGGTGATTACACCTTTGAGCTGCTGGAGCCGTTTGACCATCCGGTTGCAGATGCAGAAGATATATTGGCGCTTGGGTTTACTGTCACAGCTACCGATATACACACCAATACAAGCACACCCGGTACCCTGACGATCAATGTCGAAGATGATATGCCACTGGCAGCGTCAGAGAAGACGTTTGTCATGGAGACACAGCCCGATACGGCTGAAGGATCGCTTGTCGTCAGCTTCGGTGCGGATGGTGGGTATGTATCGGAGATCTCATTTGACGGCGCAACATATACCTACGATATTGATACTGACGATGTCACAGAGAGCGGAAGTTCATCACTAGTGGATAGCTGGAGCTTCAATGCTGATAATGACCAGCTGACGATCAACACAACCCTCGGTGAAACGTTTGTGGTGGATATGCATACCGGGGAGTACAGCTACGCAGCATTGGGTGCAGATGAGCAGGTAGGGCCGATAGTCAATGTCAACCCCTCTGCAAGCCTGCTGGGGATCGCCAATGCAGAAGCACTCGGCCTGATCGACATCGGTACCAACCAACTATTCACAGCGACGGATGCCAACAATGATATCGAAGAGGTGGTCGTGAGGGCTGACAGCCTGATAAGTATCGGGCTCTTAAATTATTATAATCTTGCCTGGTCTGCGGAGATGGCAGCCGAGTTTGGCTTGAATGTTGTAGAGACGAATGATATACTTAATCTTGTTGTTGTTACCACACAGAGCTACTCACAGCTGACGATCACATCCATAGACGGCGGCCCGATCGACAACCTCCAGCTCAATGAGTTTTTGGCAACCGTCTATGTGGATCAGACCGGACTGGATCTCCTCTCACTGGGACTCCTGCCGGAGCTATCTATCACAGCGACCGATTCGCTTGCAAATAGTGCTATAGACACCGAACAGGACGTGCTCGGCCTCAGCCTGCTTGCCCCTGACAGCAGTCCGGCAAATATTACCGAAGGGACAAGCAGCGGAGAGACTCTCAACGGCAATACCGAAGATGACCGCATCTATGGCTATGGAGGCGATGATACGCTCAATGGCGGTGAAGGCAATGACCTGCTGCGTGGCGGCTCGGGCGATGATACCATCAATGGCGGTTCCGGAAACGATATCATCATAGGCGGCAGCGGCAGTGATATCCTGAGCGGCGGCAGCGGCAATGATACCTTTATCTGGGAAGAGGGAGATGAAGGAAATCCTGGCACACCGGCTGCCGATACGATCACCGATTTCAACAAACAACCGGTAAGCGGGGGCGGTGATATCCTCAAACTCGGCGGCCTGCTGCAAGGTGAAGCCGCAAGAGGAAATACAGCCGGTAACCTGACGGAGTATATGCACTTTGAGATTTCGGGTTCAGATACCATACTCTATATCAGTACCACGGGCGGATTTGCCGGAGGATTCAGTGCAGGAGATGTCGATCAGCAGATCACCTTTACAGGTGTGGACCTCATAGGAGACTTCACGACTGATGAAGAGGTGATCGCACAGCTGCTTGCAAACGGCAACCTGGTTGTTGATCAGGAGACTACGGATACGGATCAACTCAATGGCACCACGACATTTGATGCGGTGATCACCGACAATGACGGTGATACAGCCAGCACTTCTGTCAGCTTCGATACCAGCGATCCCGCAGCTCCGATTCCCGGCAATGTGGCACCGGTGGTCCAGGGCGATGCGACAGCCCTTCTGGGTCTTGTGGGGCTCAACCTGCTTGATCTCATTGACCTGGACGCGCAGGCATTTGCCGCGGCAGATGAGAATGGCAACCTCCGTTCGGTAGTGATCGAATATGTCGGATTAGTAGATGTCTCGCTAAATGACCCGGTATTCACCGCTTCCCAGAAACTGGCAGAAGAATTGGGGCTTACCTTTGAAGTGGTGAGCACTACGGGTATACTCGGACTTGTCGCTCCTACATCTACGATCACCATCACCGCAATCGATGGCGGCAATATCGATAACCAGGCAGTCAATGAACTGCTTGCCACGGTACGTCTTGAGTCAACGGCTGATCTGCTTGGACTTGTGCCTACTTTGGATGTCACTGTGCTTGGCTCTTTTGATATTACAGCAACGGACAGCGAAGGACTTACCGCCACAGAGAGCGTAACCACACTGGCAAATGCAAATGTGCTTGAGGGTCTTTTGGGTGATGAGGGCAACCCGGATATCATCGAGGGAACTTCGGGTGATGATACCCTGAACAGCAGTGTTGCAGGGACCTCAGATGAGCGTCTCTATGGCCATGAAGGTGACGATATCATCAATGGCGGTGACGGCAATGATCTGATCCGCGGCGGTGCCGGCAATGATATACTTAACGGCGGCGATGGCAATGATATATTGATCGACGGCAACGGCGCGGATACCTTCATCGGCGGAGCCGGTGATGACTGGATCGTGATATCTGATACCACGTCGTTTGTCTCCATTGACGGAGGGACAGGCACAGATACCCTTTTCCTCTCCGGCAGCGGCATGACACTCGACCTCTCCGGAATCAGCGGTGTGACCGTAACCAGTATCGAAAAGATCGATCTAACAGGTACCGGGGACAATGCGCTTATCCTAAGCTACAGTGATCTGCTTGCACTCAGCGAAAGCAGTGATATCCTTTATGTCACAGGTAATAGCGGCGATACAGTTACCCTTTCAGAAGAGACATTGATAGGGACAGATACCGTTGACGGGATCACCTACAATACCTATGATATAGGCGGGACAGCAGATGCTGACATCTGGGTGCAGCAGGGTGTTACGGTGTTGTAGCACTGGGTATAAAAGAGAGGAGGGGAGGGAACCCCTCTCTTGGTGCGTGGTTACGCACCCTGCGCGAAAATCAGCCTCATTTTACTACTCCGATATTCGCTTTCATGGTGAGGTTACCAATAATGTCCGGGTGGGGGCACCCCGACCTACACTATGAGATATTTTCCTCTTTCATCTTTTTTGATTTTTACACTCTCTCCCGAAGTGAACGGAAAGCTTTACGTTTGAACGGCTTGAGCAAGAGCAACAGTTTTGGTAAGAGTATCAGATCCGATATAAGTGCAGCGACCATGACCACCATAGTAAGCAGCCCAAAATAGATGGTCGGGATCAAATTTGAAAGCGTTAAAATGGAAAAACCCATCACGATAACAAGTGTGGTGAAGTACATGGCATTTCCTATACTGTTGTTGGCTCTGTGCATACTGAAGTAGTAAAGATTGTCTTTTGCAAATTCCGCTTCAAACCGGTGAATATAGTGTATCGTGTTATCTATGCCTATACCCATAGCAATCGCTGCGATCGTGATCGTCATAATATCAAGTGGAATATCTAACCATCCCATAAATCCAAAGACCATACCGATAGGGACGATATTGACAATTAGCGCAATCAATGTCAGTTTAAGAGATCTGAAAAGCAGAAGGAACATAAGGAAGACGATGAGCATTACAAGACCGAGCATTTTGATCTGTGAATCGAACAGGGACTGGAGCATATTGTTGTAAAGTACCATAAGATTTGACAGCTGCACAGTTGCAACATCAGGGTCTATGATATGCGTGAGGTCATCTTGTATTTTTTTCAGCAATGCATCTCTGCGCAACGCTTCATTTGAATCGATAATTCGCGTAGCAAATCTTAGCTGGTTGTGTTCAATATTCACATAGGGCAAAAGTATAATATCTCTATACTTCTGAGGGAGTTCCTTGTAGAGGATAGCGAGGTCTATACTGTCCAGACTTTTGTTCTCATTCAGTACCTTCCCTGTATCGAGAAGCGTGGCAAACGATTGTACCTCCCCTATTTGTTCCAGCTCGGTTAAATAGTCATGGACTTGCTTTATGATCGCGATCTTTTCATCGGTAAACCAGTATTGCTCTTCGTTTTCTACACTGCTGAATTCATCTTCAAACGACTCATCATCCTCTTCCGTCTCCATGAGAGGCTCTGCTGGGGTTTTTTTGTCTGAAAAAGTGACTATCACATCCAAAGGTGTTGTGCCTCCCAGCTCCTGGTCTATGATCTTCATCCCTTTATAGATCTCTGTATCTTTTTTGAAATAGTTGATAAAGCTGTTCTCCACAATAAGCTGTGAAGCTCCCGTAATACTGAACAGAACAGAAAGAAAGGAGATGGCAAAAATCGCTTTTTTGTCATGCAATACGATTCTGGCCGTCAGAGAAGGGATAAAAGAGATAGATTTCTTTTTCTTTAGAGGAGCTGTTTTCTTGAGCAGCATAAGCACAGCAGGAAAAACAATGAACGCAATGACAAGCGACATTGCGATCCCTGCACTCATCATCCATCCGAGATTGATCACAGGATGGATATGGGAAAAAAGCAGTGTAGAAAATCCTGCAATGGTAGTGATAATGGCAAAGAAGGTAGGTGTCGCTTTTGAAAGCATCGTGAGTAAAATGACTCTTTTGAGTGAAGCATGCGGATAGTAGGTTAAAAGCTCTTCATGTCTTACAATAAGGTGCAGAACGATCGAAATTGTGATAATAAGCTGTAAGGCAATAAAGTTTGAAGAGATGACAGTGATCTCCCAGCCAAAAAATCCCAGACTGCTGGTGATGGCAATGACAGAGAGCGTACAGATAAGAATAGGCAGCATCACCCATCTCGTTTTTTTGAAAACAGTACCCAAAACAAGAACAATAAGGAGTATAAGTATACTTCCGTAGATGAGTAGATCATTTTTAACAAATGTGACAATGTCGTTTGAGATCATCTGAACTCCGCCTAAAAAAAACGTAGCATCGTCTTGATATTTGGAGATGAGAGAGCGGATTTCTTCAATGTTCTGATTATCACGAATACGTTGTGCATCCCTATGTTCTTTAAATGCTATAGTGACATCATCAAGGGCCTGTTTCTCTTCTTTGGTAAGAGAAGAGGTTTTTTGCTTCTCAAGTAAAAGATTTCTCTTTTCTAAAAGTGTGAAATATTCCGGATCCTGATGTAGATGAATAATGATGGAAGATATCGTAAAATCTTTATTGACAAGGCTGTCCTTATACAAAGGACTGCTTAGGAACTCTTGTCTGGCCAGAGAGAGATTGATATCGGGGGTTTTCAGCGTTCTTGTTTCATTGATCAGCTCATCCATCTCTCTTATGGGTGAAAAAAACAACGGTACATTGATAAGCGAATCTACCGATTCAACGCCCGGCAATTTTTCCAGATCGCTGCTGATGCGGGTTAATGTTTCAAGACTCTCTTCTGAAAGCAGATCGTATTCAGGTTTGTAGGCAAGCACAAGAATATCGTTGGCATGAAATCGTTTTGCTATCGTCCTGCTGAATGCGAGATCTCTATCGTCCTTCAGGAGAAGCGTCTCTGAAGAAGCATCTATTTCCAGCTTAACGACATTGGTACCGAAAATAAGTATGCTGCTGATCACTGCAATCAAAACAGATAAAGGATATTTCAGTATCAGGTTCTGATAAATTCTATATAACATAGGTCAACTTCATATGCATCGTCATGAGAAGGTTTTTCTCTTTAGTATCACTTAAAGTGATTCCAAAAGCTGTTTGAACGACTTTGTACTCAAGAACTCTGAAAATTGCTTTCTATAGGTTTGAATAATGCTCACACCTACCAACTCAACATCATAAATATACCATTGGTTCGTCTGTTTTTTCTTGTAAAACAGATAAACGACTTTATAGGTATCGTCAAGACCTATGACCTGGGTTTCCAAGGTAATTCTGTTGGATTTGACTTTTTTTAACGCTTTGATGATCACTTTCTGATTGTTATAGAGTCTTAATTTGTCCAGGTAAGAGTATTTTATTTTCCGTTCAAAAGCCTTAGAAAACTGTGCTTTTTCATTTTTTGTAAGTGAGTTCCATCTCTTGCCCAGGCTTATTTGAGCCATGGTATCGTAGTCAAAGAGATCATCTATCACCTGAACACTTTTTTGCTCTTTCCTGGATTGCGATAATGTTTTATCCTTTAGTATGCTCAGAACCTCTCTTATTTTACTATCCATCACTTTTTGTATGTTTTGCTCTTCTATGGCGTAGATGGATACCACTGACAGAAGCCATAGTAAAATGATTTTTTTAAACATCTTTATCTTCCTCTTTTGATCTATTCCGCTATCTCAGAATTTCGTTTCTGTTCATACGTGTCTCTTAGGAATGGATAGAGATCTATCGCATCTTTTTTCAGACTTTCATACTCGCCTGGATGCAGAGAAGTCGTATTGATAAAATCAACAGTAAAAATACCGATCGTCTGATCTATATGATTGGGTATTTTATATTTTTCCAGATTTTCCATATAGACTATAGGCGAGATATATGCATCCGCCGTGAGTCCCAGTATATCCCGCACATTTGATGGTCCGAAGAATGGTAGAACAATATGGAACCCGGGACCAACACCGTAGTGACCAAGGGTTTGTCCAAAATCTTCATCATGGGCCGGTATATTCATATGATTTTTGGCAGGATCCATAAGCCCTCCCAGCCCTATGGTGGAATTGACAATAAATCTTTTTAACTCATCCGAACTGTTTTGAAATTTTAGCTGGAGGAGGTTATTGGCAAAACGAATAGGAAACTGTATGTTATTAACGGCATTGGACACGCCTATGCGTGCAGGCTGGGGTACTATAGAGGCATAGGCTTCAGAAATAGGATTGATGAGATAGATCATGACCTTGTCATTAAAAGCAGTCATTACTCTATTGTATCCGCTCAGTGGATCAATAGCATCGCTTGTTTCCTCTCTTGAGAATTCCTCTTCGAACCCTTCTGCCTGGGCTTCAGAGATTTGGTTGTCATCGGTATCACTTTGCAGAGTATCCGAAGCAGTCACTTCTGTTTTGAGCTGCTGATGAGTTGTGTCCGGCGCAGCCTCCTTGGTGGCACAGCCCTGAAATGTCAAAAGTGCAATCGTCATGAAAAAATATAAAGGCTTCATTGAAGGTCTCCTCGGCAATATTGGGTTAGTTATACTCTGATATCATGCACTTTGCGTGGAATATCTGTATCTCTTTAACCGATGTCTGTTAAGCATCTGTTAAAATTATAACGATATGTAGCACAATAAGAAGTAAATAATGAAAGCAGTACGGATAAAAAGAGGTTAAAAGAGCTGGAGAAGAGGGTGGCTTAATAGTGTTGTTTTTTTCCTCTCTTTTCTCAGTAATCTGATTATTCCCCCAAGGCTATGTTGATCTTCTCCGCTACCTTCTCGGACCTGCTTCCAAGCACGATCTGTATCGTATGCTTGTCGGGCCGTATCACCCCTTTGGCGCCCAATGCCATAAAATCCTCATCTTTAAGCTCGCTGCTGTCATTGACGCGCATGCGGAGTCTGGTGATACAGGCATCGGTATCGAGGATATTTTCTGCTCCGCCAAGTGCCGCGATAAAAGCCTGTGCTTCATCACTGCTTTGGACTTCTTTGTCGCTCTGCGCCTCTTCAAAGATCCGCAGTTTCAGCAGCTTGATGGTGTAGTAGCTGGTGAGGAAATAGATCGCAGCAAATACCGCACCCAGAGGAAGCAGCAGCAGCGGGTTGGTCGCCAGCTTGTAGTTGATGATATAGTCGATGAAGCCTGCGGAAAAACCGAACCCTGCATGGATATCCAGTATCTGTGCTGCTGCGAGTGCCAGCCCGGTAAGGAGTGCATGCAACAGGAAAAGCACGGGAGCGACAAAGAGAAAGAGAAACTCCAGAGGCTCGGTGATCCCTGTCAGGAACGAGGTGAAAGCCACGCCGGCAAGGATCGCACCGGCTTTCTTGCGGTAGGAGTATGGGGTATTGAGGTAGATCGCCAGTGCCATAGCAGGCAGCCCGAACATCATCACGACATAGAACCCCGCCATATAGACACCCGCACTCTTGTCTCCCGCAAAGAAGCGGTGAAGGTCCCCGTTTGCGACGACTTCGACCCCGTCTTTAACGTAGCTGTACTCTCCCAGCTGGAACCAGAAGACCGAGTTGAGGATATGGTGCAGCCCAAGCGGGATGAGCGCACGGTTGAGCGTCCCGTAGATAAAGGTCCCTGTCTCCTCCAGCCCGATAATAAGGTTGGAAAAAGTGTCGATCGCACCCTGCGCATAGTGCCAGAAGTATCCTGCCAGTATCCCCACACCGATCGCGGAGATCGCGGTGATGATCGGCACAAAGCGTTTCCCTCCGAAGAAGCCAAGAAACTCCGGAAGCCTGATCGCATGATAGCGGTTGTAGAGGGTTCCGGCAAGCACCCCGATGATGATCCCGACAAAGACCCCCATATTGACGCTCTCATCGATCGTGCCGTAGACCGCTTTGGCGATAAGCACGCCGATTGCGCCCGAGAGCGCAGCAGCACCGTCGTTGTTCTTTGCCAGTCCGTAGGCGATACCGATGCCAAAGAGCAGATCAAGGTGCGAGAAGACCGCTTCGCCTGCACTCTTCATGATGGCTGCGATCTCTCCGTCGAAGATATCCCCAAAGCCAAGCCGAAGCAACAGTGCCGCCACGGGCAGCACCGCGATAGGGGTCATCAGGGCTTTCCCGATCTTCTGGAGCAGACTAAACATCTCTTACCTTGTTTTTGATCTGTCCGATACGTTTTCCTGAGACAGAGAGTGTGCGGATGCCAGTTTCAAGAAGCTGTGGGATCGCCCGTGTATCTCCTGCGAGCTCACCGCAGAGACTGACGGGCTTGGTCGACTCCCTCATCACATGCCTGATGGCATCAAAAAGTATCGGAGAAGCGGGGTCGATCTTGAGAGTGGGGTGGGTACGTTCGATGGCAAAAAGGTACTGCGCCAGGTCGTTGGTGCCGATAGAGTAGAAATCTACAAGTTCGTTGAACTCCCGGAGCGCAAAGAGTACAGAGGGAACCTCGATCATCATACCGAAACGCAGGTTGTCGATGGAGATATCTTTTTCAAGGGCGACATTCAGGGCAAAACTTTTGGCTTCGCTGAACTCCTCGGGTGTGCTGATCATCGGGAACATCACTTTGATAGGCCTGTTCTCCGCGGCAAGGAAGATCGCCTCAAGCTGCTCTTCGATCAGTTTAGGCTCGGTCTTTAGCAGTCTGATACCGCGAATACCCAGAAAGGGGTTCTGCTCTTTTAGGATATCGATATAGGGGAGTGCTTTATCCCCGCCGACATCGAGTGTACGTACCGTGACATCCTCGAAGAGGTCAAAGATCTCACGATAGGCTTTGACCTGGTCCCTGATGATCGGTTTATGTGTTTTGAAAAGAAACTCAGAGCGCAGCAGACCGATACCTTCCGCTCCCTCTTCTTTCGCTTCCCTGGCTGAGGCCAGATCAGAGACATTGGCAAAGAGGTTGATCTTTTCTCCCTTTTTGGTGAGGGCGGGCTTGAAACGGTTTTGATGGATCTCAAACTGAAATTTATCGTCCTCATTTTGGCGCTTGAAGGCCAGGATAAGATCTTGGGGTGAAGGTTTGAGTACGATCACGCCGCTGTAGGCATCCAGGATCACTTTCCCTTCTTCCCTCTTCATAGGGTTGTCCAGCAAAAGAGAAGGGATGCCCGATGCACGCAGAAGGATCGCAGTATGTGAAGTCGGGGAACCGTTTGTCAGCACAACACCAAGCACCGTACTGTTCTCAAGGATCTTGATCTGGCTCGGAAGCAGGTCATCGGCGCTCAAAATAAACGGGGTCTTTGGCAGTGAAACCTGATAGTCATATCCCATCTGTTTTTTGATCCGGTAAAGCAGGTCGTTGAGATCTGCGATCTTTGTCGCATGCCGGCCGTTTTTGAGTCCCTCTTTCTCTGCTTCGATGCGTGCGATGAAATCCTCAAGCGTATCGATCCCCTCAGCAAGCGAGAGTAGCAGGGCTTTTTGTGCCAGATAGATATGTGCATCCGCATCTTTTTTGGAATGGGAGTAGAGCCTCTCCAGCTCAGCGGCACTCTCTTTGAGCGCTTCTTCGAAGGAACACAGTGATGCATGTGCTACCTCCCGGACAGTGAAACGATAGAGGCTTCCTACCGCAATCCCCTCACTGATGATCTCACCTGACAATGTGGAGCTTTGGTAGGAGGTGCTCCGCTTTTCTATCTGTTTGGGGTCGCTCTCTGAGTTCATGAGCATTTCAAAGGTATCCCTGAGCATTTCAATCGCTTTTTTCGCATCCTTCCCATGGGCAGTCAGCGTAAAGGTGTCATCCCTGTCAAGGTTGAGAGAGAGGATCGCATTGACCGCTTTGGCATTGACGCTTTTCTGGTCAAACTCGATATGGATATCGCAGAGAAACTGTTTGGCTTCGGTGGCAAATTTCGCTGCAGGCCTGAGGTGAAACCCGTTGATAGAGGTCACAGTGAGTGTGCTTGAGAGGGGTTTGTAAAAAAGTCTTCTTAACGGCTTCATCGGATACTTTTAAAATGGATTTTTCAAAGTATACCAAAATCTTCGCCTCTGCTTTATTTTCTCCAAAGCGTATCCTCAACGAAAAAATGAAAATATTTGCTATACTCTTACTCTATAACCATAGTAATAAATGAGGAATTTTATTGAAATATCTAATAGAGTTTATAGAAGCCGAGGATGTGGCGTCAGCATCGGTATTTGAACATCTGAAATGTACCGCAGAAGAGGCGCAGCTGATCCAGTATATCTGTCAGAGATATGTCAAAGGTCTTGAGGAGGTTCCGGTCATAGAGATGCTGCAAGAGAACTTCTCCGAAGAGGAGTATGCCTATCTCAAGCAACTCAAACTGGTAAAAAACCTGCTTGATCTGGGATGGATCATACAGGCGAGTTTCGGCCAGGTCAAAGCGCACGATGCATCAACGCTGGAGCTGCTGAACACCTCGGTGACGCCGAGCATTTCACTTCTTAAGCTTCTTGAAGAGGGCTCTCTGGAGATCTACCTGCCCGATATCAAGCCCTATACGGATCATCTCGAATACCTCCAGGACCAGTTCGATATGGTCACCCTGCTGCATAAGATCGCTACCTACAAACAGGGGTTTGCGGATAACTCGCTCAGTATCGGACGGCTGAAAAACAAACTGAACCTGCTTACGACCCGTATCGAGGAGCGTGTGAAACTGACAGAGACACCGATTGTCGTGGAGGAGTTTTTCAAAGAGAAGGATCTGGATGAAAAAGAGCAGCGTATCTTCCTTGCCCTGCTCAAAGAGGAGTACAGCGGCGGTGAAGGGCAGTTCAGGGATATGAATACGCTCATTGAGCTGATCAGCTTTGATGAGTATGAGAAGATCAAAAACCGGTCACTGCTGGAGGACGGTGCGAAACTCATCACTGAAGAGATCATCGACTATGAAGAGATACTCAATATGTTCGGCGGTGTCAGCCGTTCATTCTATCTGCAGGAGGAGGTGATGCAGCGTATCATCCACCCGAGCAAGAAGAAGAAGGTCACCAAGCTCAAACTCGATGCACTGGTGCAGGAGCAGGAGCTCTTTGAGTATCTCAAGCCGACCACAACACTGGATGATGTGGTGCTGCACCCCAAAACCAGGGAGACGCTGGACAACCTGATCAAACAGGTGGACAAAGAGGTCTTCAGAAAACTCAAAGAGTGGGGGATCAAGGACAAGCGCAAGGGGATCGATGCGCGCATCATCTTTTACGGCAGTGCGGGAACGGGCAAAACGATGACGGCAATGAGCCTTGCGAAGACCCTCAAGCGCCCGATCCTCTCCTTTGACTGTTCGAAGATCCTCTCGATGTATGTAGGGGAGAGCGAAAAGAATGTACGACGCATTTTTGACGAGTTCAAGGAGTTGAGCCACAAAGCAAAAGTGGAGCCGATCCTTCTGCTCAATGAAGCCGACCAGTTTTTAAGCAGCAGGACCGAGGGTTCGGGCAGCAGCGCGGATAAAATGCACAACCAGATGCAGAATATCTTTCTGGAGCAGATCGAGCGTTTCGAAGGGATACTGATCGCCACGACAAACCTGCTGGGCAATATCGACAAAGCCTTCTCCCGGCGCTTCAACTACAAGATCGAATTTAAAAAACCGGGGAAAAGACAGCGTTTGAGGCTCTGGCAGTTCATGCTTCCCGAGAATGCGGACTATACGGAGGATTTCGATGTGCAAAATCTGGCAAACTATGAATTGACAGGCGGACAGATCAACCTGATCATCAAAAACACCGCCTACAAAGTCGCTGTCAGGGAGGAGAGTATCTTCAGCAGCCAGGACTTCCTCGAAGAGATCGAAAAAGAGCTCGGCAGCAGTTTCGATGGCAGCAAGAGTATGGGGTTCAAGGTCTAAAGGCCTCTGTACTACCTGCTCCCTTTTCCGGTATAGCGTGTAGGTCGGGGTGTCCCCATCCCGACACTATTGATGATCTCGTAGGGTACGTAACCACGTACCGTCATAGCAGTTTTTACTGCCTGATAATCTCCGCTCCGGCACTTTTGAGCGCCTGGATGCCGCCTTTGACATTGACCGGGGTAAATCCGTGTTTCTCCAGGATGCGTGAAGCGGCGACGCTTCTGTTGCCGCTTTCGCAGTAGACAAGGATCTTTGTATTTTTTTTCTCTGCGAGCGTATCGATCCGGCTGTCGAGCTGCTGCAGCGGGATCAGTGTCGCACCTCTCAGATGCCCCTCTTTGTATTCTGGAAGGGTTCTGACATCCAGGAGCGTGACATTGTCATCACTCTCTATCATCACAACGGCTGTTTGGGCATCGACAGAGACAAAATTGGCAAGTATCCACCCCTTGGAGTAGGCGAACCAGAAGATGAGACCGGCCAGTGCGGCCCAGTAGAGCATATCGGTAAGTTTTTTATCATTTTTCATCGGTTGACCATTTTTTTGTTATCTTATCATACATTCTCTATTTTACGTAATAAGAAGTTTAATTATATATTTTACTTATGAGATATTTTTGTTTCACTTAGTTACAGCACACAATTCCTCTACTTTTACACAATCTCTACACAATGACTTTAATTAACTTTTCGCTATATTAATTCCATATTCTGAGAATTCTCTGCCCTGGAATTAGGGGGGAGATAATTAAAGTAAGGGATGAATAATGACTCACGTAATTACAGAGCACCCGTA
>JAQVHV010000099.1 GCA_028696055.1 Sulfurovum sp. | reverse complement strand
ATGCCGTGAGCTAAGAGTTGAGATGGGCTGCCTTCTGTAAATAAGCCGCCATGTCCTATCTCATATGCCACCGCAGCACTAAGACCTCCAAGGAATGCCCCTTTAAAGGTCTCTCCTATATCTCCTCCGCTCGCTATAAAACTACTCATTCCTCCAGAACCTGCTCCTGCACCCATTAAGGCATTACCGCCAACTGCCCCATTGGTTACATTTGTAATGCCTGATAAAGAGACATCTACCATAGCTGCCCCATAAAACATCATTAAGCTTCCTACAACAGTTCCTATAGAATGAATAAAAGCATTATCACTAGTGGCGCCTACAGTAAATATAGCAGCCCCGAGAGCAAATATCCAACATACAAAATGCCCATCAGGATCTACATACTTAATAGGGTTATTATAGACATATATGTATCTGTTGTGTGCCATAGGATTGGTACTGTCAGGCACTATGGTATCAGGAGATGTAAATCTGGCAATGGCAGGATCATATATCCTCGCATTCATATTGATGACATTAGCAGAAGCGATCATCCTGTGTCCGGTGTAACCTCTTTGCTGTTGTTTATCAAATGAACCGTTGCCGGACAGGTTTTCTATAGACTCTCCAAACGGTGTATATTCGTTTCTAAAGGATATGGCTCTGGAGTTATCAGTAACCAGGCTTACGCTTCCTTGGGCATCGCTATGCACATAAGCTGTTTTATCCAGTTGCTTATCATCTCCTTGCATGGTTCTTTCGTGTATGGCTACCGTTCTTCCTTCTATAGTGATGGTGTGTTTCATGCTTATCTCATCATCTACTCCGATCGGTTTTTTGGTGATGGTCAGCTCATACCCTGCGTCACCGTAATATGTGATGATATCCCCGTTCGTTACTTTTTTAATGAGGTTATCGCTCTCATCATATGTAAACTCTTCATTGTTTCCGTTGTATGAGAGTTTAGATACTTTGTTAAATTCGTTATAGTCGTATTTCTTACCGTTGCCTATGAGCATATTGCCGTTTGCATCATATGTATATCCATTGTCGTTACCGCTTGAGGTTAGCTGATTTTTGGAGTTATAGGCCATATCTCCCATGTTGGATTTGTATATCATGTTGCCGTCTATATCATATCTGTATTGTTGGGATAGAGACAAAGGAGAAGTATTGTTCTGCGCGGCAGGACTTACTAAAAGTGCGGGATCGCTTGAAACAATGCTTGTGATAGCGGTATCTGTCGAGTTGCCGGATGGATCTATCAAAGGATCAGTTGGATCGGCAGCTGCTTGGGCAGGAACAACTCCGACTCTTTGGTAACTCCAGTTAGTAACTCTATCCATATTGTCATATGTGTAGTATTCTTTAGTATTGGATATCAGCTCTTCTTTGCTTAGAGGATTGAACCTGTCATCATACGTATATCTAAGATCCTGGATGAGTTTATCCCCGTAGCCTGTTTTGATACGGCTGACGGTCCCGTCTATCTCATATGTTCTGCTGCTTGCCAGTCCGTTACCGAACACCTCTCCGTCGATCTGTCCATTGACACCCCTGCTCGTAGCTGCCCATATGAGGACATCGCCGTCTTCTTTTTGGAGTGCATCTATCTGTGTTTCTATGGCTTTTTGGGCTTCAAGCTGTTTGTTTAGCTCGTTTGTTATGTCAAGGAGTATCTGAGCTTCTTCTTTGGCGAGAGCCAGATATTTTTCAGCTTCGCTTCGGTTATAGGTCTCCAAAGCTCTAATTTCATTCAGATCTTCCGTTTTTGTTGTGATGTTTGCATCTATGGCTGCTATCTTAGCTGTTTTATTGGCATCTTCTTGGATTGCTTTTTCTTGATATATGTCTGCCCATTTAGCAAACACTTCACCGACATTGATAGTTTTTTGAGGACCCCATGAGCAGGTTGCATTGCTCTTTTTCCATGTACCGCCGATCGCACAATACTCAGAATCTGCTATCATCCATTCGGGTATATATACATGGTAGTTGTTTCTTTGCTTGCAATGCCCCTTCCAATTTTCTTTTGTGCAGTCGGTGTTGCTATAATAATGGTTTCCTCCCACTGTTGTCATATAACGCAATACCGTGTTGCCAAATAATTTTTTATAAACAGCTGCTTTTTGCCTATAGTCGTCTGCTATTTTTTGATTTTGATTGACAGATGCGTTTATCTCATTTTTTAGCTCATCGAGTTGTTCTATCTCGCTTTGGAGTGAATCTCCTCTTGCTCTATATTCATCTGCCAATCTGCGGTAATATTCATATTTTTCTTTATACTCTAAAACTTTTTGTTCTACTTGACTTGCTTTGGATTCCAAATCTTTTATCTTCAAGAATGTCTCTTTGAGAGAATCTTCAAGTCCCAAAAATTCTTCAGACCACATATCTGTTTTTGGTGTTGTGACTTTTTCCAATTGACCGCTTATGTTGTAACCGTAGTTCATTTTTACGCCGCTTGGATATATTATCTCTTTGACTCTGTTTGCTATGTCATAGGCATACTCAGTGATAAACTCTTGATCATCGATCTCTTGCGTTGTTGTCTCTACTCTGCCCATATCATCATATGTGTATGTTTTTTCCACATTTCCGTTTGTAGAAGACGAGAGTTTGCCTATACCGTTTGAGCTGTCATCATATGTAAATGTTGTAGTGCTAGAGCCTTGGGATTTTTGAGTAACCCTCCCTATTTCATCATAAGCTATAGTCGAGATGACGCCTTTGGCATCTGTTTGCGATATAAGCTCTCCGAATGCATTGTATTCATAGCTCCACTTCCCAAGCGATATATCATTTTGAGAGATTTTATGTCCAAAAATATCATACTCTATATAACCTGACTTTCCGTTTGCTATAGTTTGGATCTGATTCCCTATGGCATCATATTTGTACTCTACTTTAGAACCGTCATTTCCTACAACACTGAGCAGTTGTCCTTTGGCATTTGTGTAACTCTCTTTTTTATGATTATTGGGGGATATCACAGTTGTTTTAAACCCATCATAAGATATTTGGGTTGTAAGGATTTTTTTATTTGCCACAGGCTGTATTTGTTCTATGGTTCTGCCAAGCTCATCATATTTGCTCTGTGTCCAAACTATTCCGTCTCCTGCAAAGCTGCCTTTTTTATGCGGTATGCTTTGGGCTACAAGCTGGCCTTTTTGATCATAAACATACTCTTTATAGATCTCTGTAGGCACACCATTGACCGGCGTGCCCAGGCTTACTTCTCTTACTTTCCTATCAAGCGCATCATAATAAACTCTGCCGTATTGTCCGATACTGCTTCTACTGGTCACCATATAACGACTTGTATCCGACCCTGCCAATCCTATCTTTTCAAGATCAAGCCCCATATCGACGCCGTCACTCCATTTATAAAAATAATCAACACTCAACCCCGTCGGTGATGTTTCTTTTGTTTTTCTGCACAATCCGTCATATTCAAATGTTGCCTCAAGTCCATTTGCATCAGTTTGAATTTTAGGCAAGCTGCAATAATCATCATAAGTGATTTGTGCTGTGTGCCCTAGTTCATTTTCAACTTCTATAACCCTGCCAAACTCATCTAGCTCTTCTGTTGTTGTTCTGCTGTTGCCGTTTTTATCGCTGAGCGTTGTAGTCCGTTCATCGTCATCAAGCGTATATTCTATTATGCGCGCTTTAGGGCTGTCAGGCTCTATGACTTCTTTGGTTAGCATTCCTCTGTCATCATAGCTAAACGTAGTGTGTTTTGTAACGCTCCCACCGCTTCCTTGCGCGCTGTGAGTTACTTGCATATCCGTAGGCTTGCCTATGATCCAATTTGAGAGATCGTTCAGGTATCTTGCAGCTGTGGCGGAAAGAGTATTTAACCCTGTTATATCAGTGATTTTCTCCGTAATGCTTTGGGGCTGATCAAACTCGTTATAATTTGATGTTAACACTTGTTTGGTATAGAGTTCTTTGCCGTCTATATCGTATTTTTTCTCTAAAGTCTCCAATATCCTCGGTTGGGCCAGCTTGGATATGCCGTTACTTACAAGCTCATAAAAAGAGTCTTTTGATGATATGAGATGCCCGCCTACATATTCTCTGACTGTTTTAGGCAAACCGTTTAGCATAGATGCTTCTCTATGGTATTCTGTTACACTGGTTGTATTTTTTGCCTCATTTGTTACGCTAATTTGGCTAAATCCCAAACCTCCCCATTTTCCGTCTATTTTAAAGCCTTCATATTTATATGAAAGTCTGCTTTGACCGCCTATGCCGTCATCGGTCGTGATCGACTTAACTGCAAATAAATTTGGAGAGTAATCTTCCAGAGGCATTGTGGCATCATTTCTAGGAGTATAAATACCTGCATTGAGTATATTGTCATACTCTATCTCTGTTTTTAGTCCCAATGAGCTTGTTACACCCTTTAATAGCGCCAAAGGCTCTTCTTCCATAACTAAACAATTAAGTCCTGTTGCGCTTCTGTAGCATATCTCTTTGTTTGGTTTGGTATCAAGATCGTTTACTACTTTTACAGGTCCGAATGCCATTGAAACCACAGCCGTTCTAAACTCTGTTTTTAACCCAAACCATTTTTTTATAGGAGCGGTGTAAATCTTTTTATTTTTCTCTATTACACCAAGATCAGGCAGTATCTTATTTATAAATTTAAAATCATTAAATGCTCCATCTGAATTGTGTGCAGCCCAAAGGCTATCGCCTCCTATCACTGCTGCGAAGTCCGGTACGCTATCATTATCTATATCTTCTATCATTATAGAATTCTCTTGGTTTGTAATGGTCCAATCATCTCTTGTATTCGAGGATTTCCAAATCGCAGGATCTAAATTTAACCATGTTTTTGGCTCCTCAAAACCTGCTCCGGTATTTATCCTGCACTCATAAACATCATTATTGCGATAGCATACATCATAAAGCCCATCACCGTTTATATCGGCAAATCTAAATGTGTGGTTAAATCGTTCATTGAGTTTTATATCAGCGGCAAATTGTGAAAAATCGGGTTTAATGTTTAAGCCTGCGATATAAGCCTGTTTACCCTGAACGGTTTCAGACGGCCTGCCTATAGGAAAATTCTTGCCCCATTCTTTTATGGGAGAAAAGACAGGCATCTTGTTTTTATCAAACCCCTGCCCCAAAGAACAATAAAAATTGTTATCACTCTCTGTAAACCCGCATATATCCTGATACCCGTCTCCATCGATGTCGATCTGCTGCGGTTGCGGTATTTTTGTTGCATTGGTATCTATATGAGTACTTGTTTGCGAGGATGACTTACTATAAGCTTGAGATTCGATCTTATATTCTCTTTGGACAGCTAGTTTACTATTGGTAGTATTGACAACGAACGGTTGTCCAAATTCTCCTTTATTATTTAACGAACAATGCAATCCATCATTTTTAAATGCGCATATATCAACTTGCAAGTCATTGTTGATATCAGTAAATCTATATGCATCTTCTATCGTAAAACTTGTTGTTCTGATCCTGTCGTCTACAAACTGTCCGTTTTTATTATTAACCCCGCACATGACACCCTGCGGTGTTACAGCACAATAATCAACTTGTCTATCCTGGTTTATGTCAAAAAATGTTAATGAAGACGATATAGCGCTTCTCTTTTCTTGTTCTACGGTATCCTCATTATAAACTGTATCTAAAGCGCTGGTCCATTTTGTTGCCTGCTCAAAACTCCCATCCCCTCTGCTAATAGCGCACTTAAGCGATCCGTCATAATAACAAATATCATTATGCCCATCTCTATTTATATCTATTGCATTATAATTTAAAAGCTCATCGGCAGTAGTGTATGTTTTATCTTCTCTTAGACCCGCTCTTGGATTGGCAGCATAATCAAATGATATCGGCTGCATACATTTGCCGTCTTTATCGCAGTAAGTGATATCCTTTACTTTTGAATATCTTGTATAGTTTTGAGCCTTATCTATAGAAATATATCCTATTTTATAACTATAAAATAGA
>JAQVHV010000098.1 GCA_028696055.1 Sulfurovum sp. | reverse complement strand
TTGATTATGTCTCGGCAGAAGCGACAAAAGGCGTGGCGAACGTGACGCTCAAATACGGCAAGCCGGCAACCTTCGGTGTCCTGACGGTTGACAGCATCGAGCAGGCGATCGAGAGAGCGGGTACAAAGGCGGGGAACAAAGGCGGTGAAGCGATGGCCGGGCTTATCGAACTGATGAATCTTTACACAGAGATGGAAAAATAGAAATATAAAATGTGACTGGCCGCATGAGCACTCTGCTGGAGTGGACTCAGCGTCAGCGCAGCTTTTTGGACGTTGTTTAAAAAGCGCATATAAGGAATAACATGGCAACAAGACACCAAGCACGGGCAGCGGTAGTAGGTCTGCTCTATGCCTATGATCTGGGCAATGAAAATATCGCTAAATTCTCAGATGAGATTTTGGAAGAAGACAAGATACGCAACAAACAAAGAGAGTTCTCTAACGTCCTTTTTCACGGGACAATAGAGAACCTGGAACTGATCGATGAAGAGATCCAAAAGCATCTCAAAGAGTGGGATTACCATGGGATCGGCAAAGTAGAAAAAGCGATCCTGCGACTGGGCGCCTATGAGATACTGGTAGCAAAAACTGACAGAGCGATCATTATCAATGAGGCTGTGGAACTCGCCAAAGAGCTGGCAGATGACAAATCACCGAAGTTTATCAACGGAGTTTTGGACGCCATCGGAAAATAGCATTTTCCTATCGCAAATTAATAATTATTAGTTATAAATTATCAATTAAAAAACTCCAGAGGAGTCATGTATGAGAATGAGTATCGAGGAAGCGATAGAGCTTATCGAAAAAGCAGACCTTAAAACATTGGGCAAGATGGCCTATGCACGCAAGCAGGAGCTGCATCCAAAAGGGGTCACGACCTTTGTGGTGGACCGCAATATCAACTATACCAATATCTGCTGGGTGGATTGCAAGTTCTGCGCGTTTTATACCCATGAGAAAAAAGAGAATGCCTATATCCTCACGTTTGAGGAGATCGACCAGAAGATCGAGGAGCTGCTTGCCATCGGCGGTACCCAGATCCTTTTCCAGGGAGGGGTGCATCCCAAACTTGAGATCGAGTGGTACGAGGACCTGGTAGCGCATATTCATCAGAAGTATCCGCAGGTGACGATCCACGGTTTCTCGGCGATCGAGATCGACTATATCGCCCGCCGTTCCAATATCTCTATCCCCGAGGTTCTGCGCCGTTTGAGGGATAAAGGGCTGAGCTCCATCCCCGGTGCCGGTGCCGAGATACTCAGCGACAGGGTACGTGATATCATCGCGCCAAAGAAACTGGATAAGGATACCTGGCTGGAGGTGCACAGAGAGGCACATAAACTCGGTATCAAGTCCACCGCTACGATGATGTACGGTACGGTGGAGACGACCAGAGAGATCGTGGAACACTGGGATCTTATCCGTCAGCTTCAGGATGAGACAGGCGGTTTCAGGGCATTTATCATGTGGTCGTATCAGAGCGACAACACGCAGCTCAAGCGCGAACTGCCGACGATCGAAAAGACCACCTCCAATCTCTATCTGCGCTATCTGGCGGTGGCAAGACTCTTCCTGGACAATTTCCCGAATATCCAGAGCTCGTGGGTGACGCAGGGCTCCTACATCGGACAGATGGCATTGCTTTTCGGCGCGAATGACCTGGGTTCGACGATGATGGAAGAGAACGTGGTATCCGCAGCCGGAGCGAAAAACCAGATGAACCAGGATGAGATGATCAGATTGATCAAAGATGTAGGGGAAAATCCGGCGAAGCGCAACACGGCATATGAAATACTGGAGAGATTTTATTAGTGAAGAATTAGGAGAGAGGAATGAAGAGTATCAGTATGTTTTTTTTCAAAAAGCTTTTATCGGAAAATATGTGGATATACAGGGTAAAGCAATTCAATAGAGTACAACGTATCTCCTCACTCTTCACTCTTCACTTTTCACTCAAAAAGATCATCGCAACGATCTTTTTATTACAAGGAGTTTTGATGGCGTCAAGCATCAGTGAAGTCAAGATAAAAGAGAGCACGGTTCCCGTCGTTTACGAAGGGGGTGATTATGTGCCTATCGTTTCCATTCAGTTTGTCTTTACGGGGGCAGGGCACCTGAGCAATACCAAAGACGGTATCGCCGATATGTCAGCAAAACTGCTTAATGAGGGGACGAAGAAAGAGGGTTCGGTCGGCTTTGCCACGAAGCTGGATGCACGTGCTGTGGATATCCACAGCAGCGTAGGGCGTGAGAGTTTTGTGATCGAGGTCTCCGCACTCAAAAGCGAGTTTGCCTATGCGATAGAGTTGCTCAAAGAGCTGCTCAAAGACCCGAACTATACCCAGGAGGCGTTTGAACAGGTCAAGCGTCAGAAGATCGGCTGGCTCAACCAGAAACGGAGTGACTTTGACTACATCTCCGCTACGGCTTTGAGAGCGGAACTCTTCAAGGGCACGCCTCTGGCAAGACCTTATGACGGGACCTTTGAAAGTATCGAGCAGATCACACTGGATGACCTTGAGAAGTTTATCCGGACCCATATCGGGTACAATAACGCCATAGCCGTTGTAGGCGGGGATCTCACACTGGATGAGGCAAAGCGGTATACCCGGGAGGTGCTGGACCTGCTTCCGAAAGCGGATACCAGAGAGATCCCGCAGGTAGAGGCTTCGGATAAGAGAAGCACTGTCTATACCGAGGAAGAGACACAGCAGGCCTACATCTATTTTGGTGCGCCCTTTGACTACAGTTATAGAGAAGAGGACCAGTACAAGGCGAAGATCGCCGAGTATCTGCTCGGTGGCGGGGGATTCGGTACGCGTATGATGGAGGAGATCCGTGTGAAGCGCGGGTTGACCTATGGTGTCTATGCCTCGCTCAGACGTACCAAGAGCGTATCCTATATGAGCGGATACCTGCAGACCAAACTCTCCACGCAGGATGAGGCGATCAAACTGGTCCAGGAGGTCGTGGATACCTTTGTAGCCAAAGGGATCACGCAGGATGAGCTGGATAAAGCCAAACAGTTCCTTGTCGGAAGCGAACCGCTGCGTACCGAGACACTCTCACAGAGGCTCAGCCGTGCCTACAATGAGTTCTACTACGGAAGGCCCCTTGGCTTCTCGAAAGAGCAGTTGAAAAAACTTGAAGCAGTGACGCTTGAAGAGATGAACGCCTTTATCGCTTCACACAAAGAGCTATCCAATATCACCTTCAGTGTCGTCACCAAAAAAGAATAAAAAATTAAAAACTAAAAATTAAAATGATGGTGTGTATCGCTCTGCGATACTTCTACCATAATATGACATTTTGACATATTTTTATACTTTTTATCAAATACTTCGTTATAATTTACCTCATAAAAGCATTGTTTACAATGCATACAGAAATGATTAATTTTTCACTTTTAATTTTTAATTCTGAACGGAGTGAAGTATGGAAGAGGCAAAGCAGCTTCTTAAAAAGCTAAAGATCTATTCGCTGCTTGATCTTGCACTGATCACGCCTGCCTCCTACAATGACACCACGCTCTCAACAGCTTTCCAGCCGGGCAAGGTCGGTACCTATGAAGCGACCGTCAAGGATACCAGTGTTATTGGCGGAAAGCTGCGGGTCAACTTCGTCCTGAAGCCCTCGGGGAGGTATCTCTTTTCCACCTTTTTCCGTACCACGCCTTACCATCATACACTTTTTACCGTCGGTTCACACCACTATATACAAGGGAAGATCGAGGAGTACCGCGGGTATCTTCAGATGTCCCAGCCAAAAACGGTCAAGGAGGTGGGGAAGATTACTCCGAAGTACAAGACCGTACTCAAAGAGAGCGAGATCAGGGCATTGATCGCGTGTTATATCAATGAACGCAACCTCTATAACGAGGGGCTGGACTCCAAAGAGGTGGCGACACTGATGCGGATCCATTTTCCCAAAAGTATCGAAGAGGTCCATGAGAATGGAACGTTCAAAAGCGAAATCGTATCCGTCATGAAGTTTATAGAGGCTTATAACCATCTCAAAAAACTGAAAGGGAAAAGAGTCGATTTCCCTGCGCTCCATGCACTGCATGGCGATATCGATCCGTTTGTAAAGCATTTGCCCTTTGCACTGACACAGGAGCAGCAAAACGTGATCGCACAGATACAGCAGGACCTGGCAAGAGCGGATCGGGCAGCCAAGCGTATGGTGGTCGGCGATGTAGGCTCGGGCAAGACGATGGTGATACTCGCTTCGGCGATGATGGCGCTGCCCCGCAAGAGTATCCTGATGGCACCTACCTCCCTTCTGGCACTGCAGCTCTATGAGGAGGCATGCAAATATCTGCCCAAAGAGGTGAAGGTCTCGCTGGTGATGCAGGGGCATGACAAAGGCGACTACAAAGAGGCGGACTTTATCATCGGTACCCATGCGCTGCTCTACAAGGAGGACCTCCCGGATGCTGCGCTGGTAATGATAGATGAGCAGCACCGTTTCGGTACGAAGCAGAGACAGGGGCTTGAGGCGCTGGCAAGCAAAGGGGGAGAGAAGAGGGCGCATATCATCCAGTTTTCTGCGACCCCGATCCCCAGGACACAGGCGATGATGGACAGTGCACTTCTGGATGTGAGCCTGATCACCACAACACCCTTTGAAAAAGATATCACGACGCTAACCATCAGCAAGCCTGATTTCCCGGCACTGTTAAGTCATATCAAAGCAGAGATCGCCCAGGATCACCAGGTGCTGATCATCTATCCGCTGGTCGAGGAGAGCAGCGAGGTCCCCTACCAGTCACTCGAAGAGAGCAGGGGGTTCTGGGAGAGCAAGTTTGATGATGTCTATGTGACACATGGCAAGGACAGGGATAAAGAGGAGGTGCTGTTGGAGTTCAGGGAAAAAGGGAATATCCTGCTGGCGACGACTGTAGTGGAGGTCGGCATCTCCCTCCCGAGTCTGACGCTGATCGTGATCGTAGGGGCTGAAAGGCTGGGACTGGCTACGCTGCACCAGCTTCGTGGAAGGGTGGGGCGCAACGGCCTGAAGAGCTGGTGCTATCTCTACAGCCACGCACCCGCCAATGAACGGCTGGTGCAGTTTTCCCAAACCACCAACGGTTTTGATATCGCCAAACTTGATCTGAAGTTCCGTAACAGCGGCGATATCCTGGATGGTACGATACAGAGCGGGCAGAAGTTCAGATGGCTGGATATGGCAGAGGATGAAGCGGTGGTGGCAGCTGCCCAGAAAAGGGTATCTACTATAGTCTCGCAGTCATCTTAGCTTGTACCTGAGATTGACCGTAGAACGGAAATCATTCTTTTCAACATTCTCATAAGGAGTTGCATTGTAGTGATGGATAAAATCCAGAGAGAGCGTAAGATCTTCGGTCAAAAGGTTGTTAAGCTGTAGTGTCTGCGATACCGTATAGTCTGAAAAATCCTCGATGTTTGGCTGAAAGTAGCCAAGATAGGCCACACTGAAGTGTGTATTGAACTTCTTCAAAAATGAGAGATAGGTATTGAGTTTTGTACGCTGATAGACAGGATTGACTTCAGTCAACGCATCGGGTTTCTGGTACTCATAGAAGAGTCCTGTCCCCAGGTAGAACTTGTCAAACCCGGTATCGAGTTTTCTTCTCAGGTTGGCGCCGGCAAGGTTGCGTATACGGATGTCCTGAAATGCATTGAACTCTGTCTGGCAGAAGAGTTCATAGTCATAGAGATCATCGACGAGCCTGTGGACATAGCGCAGATGCAGCATTCCGTCATTGGTATCTTTTTGACCGTTTGATTCCCCGTAGCTATAGCCATAGATAAAATAGAGGAGCCATTCTCTGCTGTTGTACTGTCCTTTGCCTGAGGTCCCGATCGCACTTTTATCGCTGTTTCCGCTGCGGTAGTCGGCGGAGAGAGATACTTCTGCATCGATACCCGCTTTTTCCCCGATAACAGGCGGTTCTACATTGATAAAACCGTAGCCAAGCGAGGTGAAAAAGAGCATGGGTAAAAAGATTTTTTGATACATGGATAATC
>JAQVHV010000097.1 GCA_028696055.1 Sulfurovum sp. | reverse complement strand
CTCGGTTGTCTATATTACCACTTTGACAGATACGTTCAATCTATGGACACGGGATATTACCCGTATCCCCAGAGGAACCGGTTCGGGATTTGTCTGGGATCGTTACGGACACATTATCACCAACTACCATGTACTCGAAGGAGCATCCGAGATCCGTATCCATCTAAGCGACCGGCGTATGCTCAATGCCGTTCTGGTCGGGGCCAGTCCCGATCATGATATCGCGGTACTGCGCATACCGATGGTCTCCAGTATGCCTGCACCCCTTCCCATCGGAACCAGCAGCGATCTGAAGGTCGGACAGATGATGTATGCCATCGGGAACCCTTTCGGACTTGACCAGACACTGACAACCGGCGTGGTCTCTGCGTTGAACCGAAGCCTCTACAATGATAACGGATCACAGATCAAGGGGCTGATACAGACTGATGCGGCGATCAACCCGGGCAACTCCGGAGGTCCTCTGCTCGACAGTGCCGGACGGCTTGTGGGGATCAATACCGCCATCTACAGCCCCTCCGGGGTCTATGCAGGCATCGGTTTTGCCGTTCCTGTCGATACAGTCAACCGTATCGTACCCCGGCTCATCGCCAAAGGCCACTACAAAAGACCGCAGCTTGGTATTACGATCGATGAGGAGTTAAACAAAGCCATCACTGGCAGACTCGGCATCAAAGGCGTAGCGATCATCGGAGTCAGGGAGGGATCTCCCGCACACCGTGCCGGACTGCGCAGTATGAGAATGCTCTCCAGAGAGGGGATGCGCGTAGGTGATATCATCCTGAGTATAGATGGAAATAAAGTAGAAAATACCGGTGCACTGCTTGATACACTGGAAAAATATAGAAGCGGGGAACGCATCAAGCTTCAATACCTAAGAGACAAAGAAGAGAGAAGTACCATGATCACCTTGGAATAAATACAAAAACCAAAGTTCTCTCCCCTCCAATTGATGATTCACTACATCAATGTTGCACAGTGAGAGGGTATCATCACTTCAAACTATAATGGAGTATCTTCTATGCTGTTAAAAAGAGCGAATAATAGAATGGGTAAATCTGATCGTCATTGGCTGCAAAGTACTTATCACTTCTCTTTTGCTGATTACTATAATCCGGAGAATACAAACTTCGGTCTGTTGCGGGTCCTCAATGACGATACGATTCAACCCCGGTCAGGTTTCCCGCCCCACCCTCACAGAGATATGGAGATCATCACCTATATTGTCTCAGGGGAACTCACACATCAAGACTCCATGGGCAATGAAGAGAAACTTCTGGAGGGGGAAGTACAGTATATGAGTGCCGGCACAGGTATCACTCACAGCGAGTATAATCACCATCCGGATAAAAAGCTCAGACTTCTTCAGATATGGATCCTTCCGCCTGAAAAAAACCTTGAACCCCTTTATGGCTCCCATAGGTTTGAAAAAAAAGATACACACAACAGACTGCTCAATATTGTCTCTTCGAAACAAGGCAGTGCACAGATCAAGATCTATCAGGATGTCAAACTTTTTGTATCCCGTCTGGATAAGGATAGAATACTTGAGTTTACCATAGACAGAGAGAGACAGATCTACTTTGTATCCATTGAGGGGAGTGTTGAAGTTAACGGCATGAGGCTAGATGAAAAAGATGCTCTTGAGATCACTGAAGAGCAGCAGCTTATCATAAGAGCACTGAGCAATGCACATTTTCTATTTGTAGAGATGCCTTCAAGCCACGATCTTTAACACCTCTCTTTTCCTGTCAGGTTCAGATCCTCCATTCCCAATTCGTCCACGTGGTTTTTGCCCATCACTGCGAGCAGGGAGCTGACGCCGTTCAGAAGCGCCCGGTGGTAGTTGGCGATATGGTGGGACTTTTCAATCACCAGATATTTACTCCGTTTGGCTTCGTTCATGGTAGCCAGCCCTACCGGGCAGTCACGTCCGTTCGCTCCCGAACACTCCCTTGCACGGATACATCCTGCCGAGATCATGAATCCCCTGGCGATATTGATAAAGTCTGCCCCGTAGCATAAAAGCTCCACTACATCATCGGGTGTCAATACTTTCTCGCTGGCAATGATCTTGATATGCTCCCTCAGGCCATACTGCTCCAATACGGCATTGACCACAAGAAGTGAGGCCTGAATCGACATACCGATACGGTTCATCATCTCCAGTGGAGCAGTAGCCGACCCCCCGTCCCCTCCGTCAAGCGTGATAAAATCGACGATCTTTTTCCCCTCATCGAGCCGTTTTTTAAAGGCTTGAGCATACTCTTCAAAAGAGTCACGTGAAGAGATCACGATCTTGATCCCTACCGGCTTTTCTGAGATATCCTGCAACTCTTCAATAAAGTCAAAGAGCATCTCCATATTCTCTGCATACGGAAATCGATTGGGGCTGAAAAGATCCTGCTGTGCTTTCACCCCGCGGTAATAGGCAATATCTTCACTCACTTTAGTGGCAAGCAGCCTGCCGCCTGTCTGTTTGGCACCCTGGGCGATCTTGATCTCCGTCATACGGCAAAAACGCATCACCTTGGCATAGCGGTCCGGATCAAAACCTCCCTCATCATTGCGTACGCCATACAGCCCTGAGCCTATTTGAAAGACAATATCGGGTACACCGGAAGGGATCTCTTCCGGGAAATACCTGATCGGTTTTCCCCAATTGATACGGAAAAAGATAAGACTTTGCCTGTCAAAGATAAAAGTTCCCCTGTCTCTTTGACGTACCACCATCTTGCGGTAGACACGATGGGCGATCTCGGAGTTGGTGATAAAGTACATGATCCGATAGACCGTTTTGGCAAAGATAGTACCCTCTTTTTTTTCCAGGAACTTGCTGCTAAGCACATCATAGCGCATCAGTGTAAGAAAATTGGATGTCAGCCCGCCCTCCCCGGTATTGATAGGAAAATGTTCGCGGTATGCTCCCCTCGCAAAGGCACGTGTCCCCTCCGGTGAGATGGAACCGTCGCTCATCGCCGAACGGCCTATGATGCTATGCGTCACGAAGGGATATTTGTGCTGTTCCCCGAATGTCACGGAGAACTCATACTGCACCTCACTGACCTCTTTAACAAAGTTTGCATGCTTGAAAAGTGTATGCTGTTTTGATTGGGGAAAGGTGGTCGAGAAGGAGAGATAGGGACTCTTATGCTGAGAGACTTTACTGATCCACTCAAGTTTTTCAAAAGAGTCATAGTAGGTCTCATCTCCAAAGTATTGACGCATGGGATTGCGCAGCAGATAGAAGAGATAGCGGAGGCGTCCCACAAGCGGGTAGTTGATCAGAAGCTGGTTTTTACGCTGGATGAAACGGTCATAGATAAAAACAGAGATCATAAGCACTACCACCGCCAAAAGCAGTATTTTGAAAAAGACACTCCAGTCGGCTGCAAGCATAGTAAACTTGGAAAAAAAGTTCTCCTGATTATTCATCATTGCCCCCTTTCTCAAAGAAGAGACGGTCCAAACTGAATTTCCCTGCCCCGAAACTGATCAGGATCATAAAAAAGGCAAAGTAGTAAAGCGGTATCTCTACGCCGTTATTGAGTACGGAAAATCCGTTCGGAAGATGGACAAAATAGATCGCACCCAGCATGACCATCGAGAGCATAAGCGAAATATAGCGGGTAAAAAGCCCGATAATCAAAAGAATGATCCCCAGTGACTCCAACCCGGTCACCATATAGGCAACGAACGACGGGAAAGGAATCTTCAGCGCGCTAAACCATATGATCGTCTCATGGATATTGTTCAGTTTGAGAATTGCCGGCTGCGTAAAACCGTAAGTAAGGAGTAAACGTACCGCCAACAATATGCTATTCTTGGGGTAACCAAGCAATACACGCAACTCTCCCACAAACTCCTTCATCCCTTCTCCTTATGCATAGATAGCTCAAGAGAGTATACCCGAGATGAGTGTAATATCTATGTACCCGGTATTACGCTCGGATAAAAATAGTGTATACTTTGCTATGGCAATCGAACAACAAATGATCACTTTATCACCAAAATCAAGAGGTTTTCACCTGATCACGGAAGAGATTGAAGAGGCACTGGATGCTTTCTCTTCCTCAGAGAACGGGCTGCTGCACCTCTTTATCAAGCACACCAGCGCCTCTCTGAGTATCAATGAAAATGCCGACCCGACGGTGCGTCAGGATATGGAGAACTTTTTCAGTGATATCGCAGACGAGAAGCCCTACTACATCCACACCTACGAAGGTGGCGATGACATGCCCGCACACATCAAAGCTTCGCTCTTAGGGAACTCGCTGATGATCCCCGTCACCAACGGCAGAATGAACCTCGGGAGCTGGCAGGGGATCTATCTGGGAGAACATCGGGAGTATGGCGGAGGCCGAAAGATTGTCATGACACTTTATGGATAAAGATTTACTTCTCGTTGCACCTCTCCTGAGGTGTCAACGCATTTTAAGCCTGATAAAATTTATAGTGTTGCATCTCAGAAGAAGATAGAACACAAGCATAATAAACCGGGGTAAGGATTACCCCGACCTACAGATTAATCCAGCTTTCTGTTGCGTGCTGCCAGCAGTGTCAGCACAAACAACCCGGCTACCGCATAGTAGACCCACATCGGGATCGGCACCGGGTCACCCGCTGCATAGGAGTGAAGCCCGGAGAGGTAGTAGTTGACCCCGAAGTAGGTCATGATGACCGTCGAGTAGGACCAGAGCGCTGCAACATTGTAAACAAACACCGATCTGAGTGCCGGCACGAAACGCATGTGCAGTACAGAAGCATAGATCAGGATCGTGACCGCAGCCCAGGTCTCTTTTGGGTCCCATCCCCAGTAGCGCCCCCAGCTCTCATTTGCCCAGACCCCACCAAGGAAGTTCCCCACAGTCATCAGAATCACGCCGATGATCAGTGCCATCTCCGAGAGGCTGGTCAACTCTTTGATCGCACGGTCTATGTCTGCATTCCCTTTCCCCCTGATGATAAAGAGGATCAATACCAGCAGTGCGAGGATCGATCCAAGCCCAAGGAAGCCGTCACCCGAGATGATCGTTGCAACGTGGATCATCAGCCAGTAGGATTTGAGTACCGGTACAAGGTTGGTGATCTCCGGGTTGATGAAGCTCAGATGCGCCACACCCATCGTAATCCCTGCCAGTATCGCCGTACCTGCCAGGGCAAAAGGTGTTTTTCTCGCAAGGAGCAGGCCTGCCAATACCGTAGAGAGTGCAATAAATACGATCGACTCATACGCATTGGACCACGGCGCATGCCCTGAGATATACCAGCGAATCCCAAGGCCGATGATATGCACGACAAACGCTGCACCCAACAGCCCAAACGCGATACGCATCACCCACTTCAGGGAGAAACCGGGTTTGAGGATATTGATAAAGGCAAAAAGCAATGTCATCACACCCAGAAGGAGATAGACCGGCACCAGCTTGGCGAAGAGCCCCAGCTCATTGTACTTGATCTCCATATCGATATGTCTCTGGCTGGGTATCACCTCTTTGCCGAAACTCTCCTGGAACTTGGCGATAAGATCAAGTCCCTGGTCTGCTTTGCTCCAGTTACCCGACTCTGCAGCAAGATCGACCTGCTGGAAATAGTTTGCGATCATCAGCTGTAGCATCTGCGCATCCTTTGGGTCAAACTGCTTCAGTGCCTCCACCGGAGCAAGCCATTTATTGTTCTCATCTCTGGGCTTGGGGAATATCTGCAGCAATGAACCGGTAAAGACCATATAAGCGACATTGACACGCTCATCGATCTCGATCAGTTTTTTGTCATACTGGCTCTGCTCCAAAGGTTTTTTCCTTGAAGCACTGCTGATCTCCTCAAAGAGTTTGTAGCTGTTGCCGGTCTGATCAAAGAAATCGGAAAATTTCGCATATTTGGTATCCTCGGGGAGTCCCAGGTTCACTGCGATCTTCGGATGGCCGATCTTGATGATCGGAAGTTCCTGATAAAGCTCTGGCTTGATGGTCATCCCAAGAAAAACCTGTGTTGCATCCAGACCGAAAATGGAAGATTTTCCTGATATTTTTGCCACAACCTCGTGCGCCATCG
>JAQVHV010000016.1 GCA_028696055.1 Sulfurovum sp. | reverse complement strand
CCTTGGGTAAAAATTAATCCACCCTTCGTGTCAGGTCTTTGACTGTTATCTGGTTACCATAAACTTCAACCTTGGTTGCCAGACGGATACTTTTCGTCGAACCGTAACCACACTCTTCACCGCACTGCACCGTACCTATGAGGTAGTACTTCCCTGACGGAACTCCGTAAAAGGCAAAACTGCCGTCACTCTCCGCAGCGGTAAATCTAAGATAGTTGAAAAGTCTCGCATCTGCTTTCTCCATCTTCTTCCCCCCGATATAACTCACTTCATACCACTGATCGGAGTACGAGGTCATAGGATTGAGGTAGAGTCTGGTCCCGCTGCCCAAGACTCTGGTACCAGTATAACTGCTGGTAAGATAAATTTTACCTTTGATCGTACCCTGCCCTGAAGTCGCAAAAGAGTTATACTCATTCACAGGAAATTGAATACGAGACACCTTATCATCCGGCATATTCTCGGTAATAAGTGTTTCCGTTTCAGTCATATTTTCACTGATATCCGACATGTCTACATTTTCAGGGTCATGACTTCCCCAAACATTTTGATTGGTACCCGCTTTATAATATGGTTTTCTGACATCCGTAGGCACACATCCTACTAGCCATAGAGAAAATAAAATTGCTGTGAAAACTGATAAATATTTTTTCATGCATTATACCCTTTTGATATTGTTGTTTTGTGATTATACTAAATTTAGATTTAGGACTCGCAAAGATGCTCTCTCAACATTTTTCCTGTTTTCGTGAGCGTTTATGTTTATTTAAAAACTGCTTCAGTTGATCCTGCGCCTTTTCATCTCCTGAATAGGCAGCCTTGTGATACCAAAAAGCTGCCCGGGAGCAGGATTGTCTGACAGCATTTCCTTTTTGATATCGCTTAGCAAGTTCATACTGAGACTCCACCTCTCCCTCTTTTGCAAAACGATACAGCCTCTTGACCGTTTTTTTCTCACCTCGATAATACTTTACGGTATTGCGTATGAACCATAAAGTAAAGAGTAAAAGAATGAGAAAAATATAGACCTCAAGATCCTCTATCTTTCCTATATCTTCGATAATCTCCTCAATACGCTTATCCATTCTATTTCCCCAAACAAAATTCCCCGAACATTTTATCGAGTACCTCTTCGCTGTCATAGGGTTTTGAGATGGATGATATTGCCTTGACCGCCTCTTGCAGATGATACGAGAAAAACTCCAGCTCTCCCGATTGCAGAGGCTGTTTTGCCTCTTCGATCGCTGATCTTGCCTGTTTCACCGCCTCTATTTGACGCGCTGAGACCAGCATGATTTCATCACCTGCCCCTATCGAATCAAAGAGCTTTTCCATCTTTTCGGTCAGGCGGGTAAAACCTTTTTTTGCACTCACTTCAATCGGATCAAAAACCGCCAAACGGGAGGTATCCAGCCTTTTTTCAAGATCGGACTTGTTGAGTGCTACGATCAAATGTTTCTCTTCAAGGTTCTCCAGCATCGAAACGATCTTCTTGTCTTCCTCATCAAACACTCTTGAACTGTCAAAAAGCGCGATAATGACATCTGCATCCTCGATCGATGAGAGTGAACGTTCTATCCCGATCTTCTCTATCGTATCCTCTGACTCACGAATACCTGCCGTATCTACCAGACGAATAATATGCGAACCGATACGTACCTGCTCTTCGATCGTATCCCGGGTTGTTCCCGCAATATCACTGACAATGGCCCGATCATAGCTGAGCAGCGCATTCAGCAGGGAACTTTTACCGACATTGGGTTTGCCGATGATGGCGACTTTAAATCCCTCTATCAGCCCTCTTCTACGATGGCTTGCATCAACAATACGGGTGATCTGTGAAATCAGGGCATCAAGCTGAGTGTTGATACTCTCAAAAATATCCTCCGGAATATCCTCTTCGGCATAATCTATCATTACCTCTGAATAGGCCAGAGATCTCAGCAGCGCATCCCTGCTCTCGTCAACAAACTCCCTGAGCTCCCCCTTCATCTGCCTGGCAAGTACTTTTGCCGCATCTAGACTTTTTGCTTCAATGAGCTTGGAGATCGCCTCTGCCTCGGTCAGATCGATTTTGCCATTGAGAAAAGCACGTTTGGAAAACTCACCAGGCTCTGCCAGTCTTGCTCCGTACGCCAGTACTGTAGTGAGTATCTCTTCAGCGACGATCATCCCTCCGTGGCACTGAAACTCTACAATATCTTCACCGGTAAAACTATTGGGTGATGCAAAATAGATCATGATCGCCTGATCGATCAGCGCCTCTTCAGCGTTATAAAGAGAGGTAAGATGTGCATAGCGCGGTAGGATTTTCTTCTGCCTGGAGACTCTTTGGGCGATAGTAAGGGCATCACCCCCGCTGACACGGATGATGGAGATCGAAGAGACGCCGTGGGCTGTTGCAATTGCGGCAATGGTTTCACTCATGGCATTCTGATCTTGTTGAAATCATTGATGATCACAAATTTTTTACCCTCACGACCCGTTTTTACAGCGACATATTTATCCGGAAAAGCTTCCCTCAGCTGCTCAAGCGCAATTTGGACCAGAATCCCGTCGAGGAAACGTGTTTTTCCTTTTCCCTGTTTCTGCACATTCTCAATCACCGGCTTAAGCATATTGCGTATCATCTCTTCCTGTGTCGTAATAAATGCCGCGATCTCAAGTTTGACAAAAAGCTCATACTTGGTATGCAGCCAGCTAAAGAGCATATAAGAGAGTGCGTTATACCGGTATCCCTCTTTCCCGATCAGCAGCGCTGCATCCTCGCCGTCAATAAATATCAAGGCGGTATTGTCTCTTACATCGACTTCCACCACATCGATATCAAAACAAGAGAGCTCCATCAGCTCTTTCAACTGCGATTCTATAAGATGGGCAAGCTCTTCATAGACAATCACCTCATGCTCTGCCTCATACCCTTCATCCTCTTTCAGAGAGCCGGGACCAAAAAAGCTTTCAACGATTTCATCCTCTTCCGGAAGATACTGCTGTTTTCTCGGAGCACTACTTTCAGCCGAAAATCTATGCGAAGGCTTCTCTTTCTGCTTCTGTGGCATATGCTGATGCTCTGCTGCGGAGGATTGGACATCGGATATTGTCCGGGGGCGGTTGCAAGATGCAACAATGATCGCTTCTTTTTTAAAAAGTCCAAAGATACCTGAGGAGGGATGCTGTATCACTTCATACTTAAGATCGGTGATAGAACAGCCCAACTCCTTCGCTGCCAATTCATAGGCTGCTTCCAATGTCGGTGCTTTGATTTTTTTCATCAGCACTCCTATTTTTTGCTATGTGCTTCTTTTGCCATTTCTTTTTGCTTCGCATATGCGTGGTTGATATAGTACTGTTGACCGATCGTAAAGATATTATTGATCAACCAGTAGAGTACAAGTCCTGACGGGAAATATACAAAGAATACCGTCATGATCACCGGGAACCACTTAAATATCTTCTCCTGCATTGGATCAGTGAAATTTGCCGGTGTAATTTTCTGCTGATACCACATCGTGACACCCATCAGTACAGGCAGGATAAAGTATGGGTCCATCACCGCAAGGTCGTTGATCCAGAAGATCCACTCGGCACCCTGAAGTTCATCCGCATTCAACAATACCCGGTACAGTGCAAAGAATACCGGGATCTGGAGCAGAAGCGGAAGACACCCTCCCATCGGGTTCGCACCGTGTTTGCTGTAGAGCTCCATCATCTGCGCATTCATTTTGGCAGGATCTTTGCCATACTTCTCTTTCAGCTCTTTCATCTTCGGTGCAAGGTCCTTGAGCTTTTGCATCGACATCATTCCCTTATAGGAGAGAGGGAAAAGGATCATCTTGATAAGGATCGTAAAGATAATGATCGCCCATCCCCAGTTCCCTACATAATCATTGATCCAGAGCAGTACTTTGAAAAACGGTGTTGCCAGGAATGTAAACCATCCAAACTCGATCGCATCGGTCAATTCAGGATTGATCGCATGAAGTACTTTATACTCTTTGGCTCCGATATATCCGGTAAATGATGTATCGCCATCTGCCTTGGCAAAAAGCAGAGGGTTTCCTTCAGCCACCTTCAGAACGGATACATCCATCCCTTTTTCGAAGTTATAAAAGAGCGATGCGTAATAGCGGTCAAAAGCAGAAGCTATCGTGGCATTTTTAAAGGTTTCATGACCTTCTGCATCACCATCTTCAATCGTTGTAATGACATTATCCGCCCCCTTGACCAATGCCCCTCTTACAAGCATATAGATCGTTTGGTCCGCAACCGGTCTGTATCCCGGGGTAATAAAATAAGGGGTAGCAGCAGAGGTAGAAATATCTATTTTATATTGGCCGCTTCGTTTGAATGTGATTTTTTTCGTTACTGTCAGTGTGGAGAGATTTTGTACCAGGGTCACTGTTTTTGCACCCGTTGTCACGTCGACTTCGGCAGGACCGTGATTCTGATACGGTGTAGCGAATGCTTCTTCATTGATTTTGGTATCAGAAAAGCGCAACTCCAAAGGCTTTACCTGGTCATTTCCCAATATCCTAAGGTTCTTCCCGTCTTCTGTCCGGTACTTGGCCTTCAACAGCTCCATTTGAGCCAAACGGCCGAACTCGTCTACAGTGATAATGAAATCATCCGACTTTATTGTAGCGATCACCGTTGTCGTGCTTTGTGGTGCATCTTTCGCCACTTCGTTCGTACTGCTTAACGATGGGGAAGCAGGGGTGTTTTTTTCTTCCGGCGAAGCTTTTGAAGTCTTCTCTGCTGTTTGTGTCTGTTCCGTTTTCACAGATGCCTGCGGAGGGAAGAGATAACTATAACCGATAAATACGATAAATGAGAGTACTAATGCCAGTAGAAGTCGTTTTTGAAGATCTGGTTGTTCCAAAGTGATACCCTTGTGTAAAAAAATTGAATAGCTATTATAATGTAAATTATTTTAATGCAGCACATTTTTTCAGTGCATGTAGATATGCTTTGCTTGTCTTTTTAAAGTCTGCCTCCAAAATCTCCGGTTTTGCTACCAATACGTAGCTGCCGGAAACAAGAAGATCAATATTTTCGATGAAATGTGCCCTTAGTAGACGCTTTGCTCTGTTACGCTGAACTGCATTTCCTATTTTTTTGCTGGCAACAAAACCTACTTTGTAACTATTCTCTTTTTTAAAGAAAAGTACAAAGTAAGGTGTATGCCAGCAGCAATTGGAGCGATGATAGACTCCGGAAAACTCTTTACTGGTTTTCAACCTTGTAAAATGTTTGATCGCGCTGATGTGACTAACCTGTCAAACTTATACAGCAAGTCTCTTTCTACCCTTTGCTCTTCTGGCATTGATCACTTTTCTACCGTTTTTAGTTTTCATTCTTGTTCTAAAACCGTGAGTTCTTTTTCTTGGTGTGTTGTGTGGCTGGTATGTTCTTTTCATTCCGAATATCCTTAGTTAAATTTACCTACATGGGTATGTATTATAGTGGACGCGATTGTACCTTAAACTCTCTTAAATGAGGCTAAGGGATAGGATTTCAAACCCCCTTAATTGATACTTTTGATGATGATCTCGTTTTCACACCCTTCCTGTTTTGCTTTAATATAGGTTTCCAAAGCCCTGAAAATAATTTGTTTGATATCGTATATTGTGGTCCTTACCTCCAAGACCGTACAGAAGATCGAACTTCCCTTCTCCTCGCCTAATCTGCTCGCAACACGCTTTGCAAACATATATCCGCCGTCCACTTTTGTCTCCTGGCACAATAGAGCATAGAGGCCATACTCCTCTCCCAGAGAAAAAAGCAGATCTGTCTCACGCTTCTCTTTCTCTAATATTGTACTTGTATCGATATCCTCTGCCGATACAAGTATCAGTACGAATGAATTGAGTCTTCTGTGGTCCAGCAGGAAGTATAAGACTTCTATCGGTGTCGTTAATTTATCGATCATTCCTACTGCCAGTTTGATCTCTTTTTCATTAAAAGCAACATCAACCCTTCTTGTCCGTGTCCCGCTCTCCGCCATTTGAATCCTTTTTATCATTTTTACTCTATGTCATTATAACAAATTAATTTGATATAATTTCTCATGCAAAATATAGAGACAAAATATCAATCACTCCCTTCCCCATGCTGGTTGCTTGAAGAAGAAAAGCTGGTCAACAATTTGGAACTTTTACAGAGGGTAAAAGTCCAAAGCGGTGCAAAAATTCTCCTTGCCCTCAAAGGCTATGCCCTTTGGAAAAGCTTTGATACGATTCGGGCATACCTGGATGGTTGCTGTGCTTCAGGACTGCATGAAGCAAAACTGGCTGACGAGGAGTTCCGCAAAGAGGTACATACCTACTCTCCGGCCTTCAAAGAAGAAGAACTCGAAGAGATCGCTTCCATTTCCCATCACCTGGTTTTCAACTCCCCGGCACAGTTCAAACGCTTTGCAATGAGGGCCAAAGAGATCAACCCTTCACTCTCTTTGGGTATCCGTGTCAACCCTGAATTCTCACAGGCGCCAAAAGAGATCTACAATCCCTGCGGACTCTATTCGCGTCTGGGAACCACGCTGGAGAACCTGGATGAGACGATTCTCGCGCAGTGTGACGGACTGCACTTTCATGCCCTTTGTGAAGAGGATAGCGATGCACTCGAAGGGGTTCTGAAAGCTTTTGAAGAGAAATTCGGCAGGTATATTCCCCGGATGAAGTGGATCAACTTCGGCGGTGGGCACCATATTACCCGAAAAGGGTATGATATAGAGAAGCTGATCAGACTCATCAAAGCATTCAAGTCCCGTTATGGTGTCGAGGTCTACCTCGAGCCGGGTGAAGCCGTAGGATGGCAGACCGGTCCACTGATCGCTACGGTGCTGGATATCGTCCACAACGGGATCGATATTGCGATACTGGACACCTCTGCCGAAGCACATATGCCTGATACCATCATCATGCCTTACCGTGCTGATGTGAGGGGTGCGGGGGAGACAGGTGAAAAAGCCTATACCTACCGTCTGGGCGGCAATACCTGTCTTGCCGGTGATATCATGGGGGATTACAGTTTTGACAGGCCGTTAGAAATAGGTGACAAAATTATTTTTGAGGACCAGATGCACTACACGATGGTCAAGGCCACAACCTTTAACGGTATCAGGCTTCCAAGTATCGCAATAGAGAGGCTCAACGGCGAAATAGATGTTGTACGAGAATTCGGCTATACGGAATTTAAGAACAGGCTCTCCTAAAAAATTTGGGAAACTGCCCGGAAAGCCTTTCTAGACAGTTTTCTCTGCTCTATCTTCAAAATACTCCATTAAAATTGCTTGAAGTACTGTAAGTTCAATCGGTTTTGAAAGATAACCATCCATTCCGGCACCCTTGTATTTGGCCCGGTCTTCGGAGAGTGCATTTGCCGTCATGGCAACGATCGGAATATGTTTTTGATGGGTGTTTCTTTCATAATTCAGGATATTGGCGGTGGCTTCCATCCCTCCCATCACAGGCATTTCTATATCCATCAAGATCATATCATAGGTATCATCTTTGCGCTTCTCAAAAGCCTCCTTCCCGTTCTCAACGATTGTAACCTCAATGTCCAGCCTGCTGAGTGCATTGGTGATCAGCTTCTGGCTGATCGCATTGTCTTCAGCAACCAGAATATGGAGATTCTTAAATCTAATCTTTTCCTTCGCATCAAGAAGTTCCTCGATATCGCTTAGCGCTTTGAGTGTCTTGGTGAAATTGACAGGTTTATAAAGAATCCTGTCGATCAGTGGCCCATATCGACTTAGCGTTTGTTTCTGATCGCCCGTTGAGATGACGACCACTTTCGTATCAACTTCCAAAAACGCTTTGATCTCATCCTCTCTGTGCCGGTACTTATGGTCGACAAAGAGAATATCCGGGAGCCCTGATCCGCTTTTCTTAAGATCCAGGATCTCCTCATCCGTATAGTGCACCACCGTTGCCCCGGTATAGGCAATATAGGCTTCCAGATTTTTGTTTCTAAAATATGTTTCATCGATATGCGGATCCAAAATACCCGCGGTAAGACCGTGCATATCTTCAACTTCTCTTCTTGCGGCCTCTGCCGGTTTTTTAAGCATCAGGGTAAAATAGAAAGTGGATCCCTCATTCACTGCACTTTCAATACTCAGTTTTCCTCCCATTAACTCCACAAGTCTTCCCGAGATCGAAAGCCCAAGGCCTGTACCTCCATACTTCCTGCTCGTACTGATATCCGCCTGTCCGAATGCTTCAAAAATCCTCGTTTGCAGTTCCGGGGAGATACCGATACCGGTATCACTGACCGAAAATTTCACTTCTACCTCATCACTGCTTTCCGCAACTTTTTCGATCATAACATTCACCTCTCCATTTTGGGAAGTGAACTTTATTGCATTGCTCAGCAGATTGACAATGACCTGAGATATCCTGGTAGGATCTCCGGTAAGCCTTGTCGGAAGTTCCGGATCCAGAAAGATATTGAAATCGATATTCTCTTCAGCCGCTTTGGCCGCATAGGATTCAACCGCGGATTCAAAGCTCTCAATGGGATCAAACGGAATATTTTCAAGCGACATCTTTTGTGCTTTTATTTTTGAAAGATCCAATATATCATTAACGATCGTCAGGAGATGTTCTGAACTTCTCTCTATGGTAGCGATAAAATCTCTCTGCTCTTCTGTAACATCGGTCTCCTTCAGCAGCTGGGTAAATCCGAGGATTCCATTGAGCGGTGTGCGTATCTCGTGAGACATATCCGCCAAAAAGAGATCTTTGGTCTGGTTGGCATCTTTGATCGTCCTGATCAGGAACTTATAGATATGGTCCATCTTGCCGCTCTCGACCAGACGGCGAAGCTCTTTTTGCTGATCTTTGGTGAGCAGGAGTTCTATCTCGTTTACGGTCTCCTCAAGCAGCTGTCTCTCTTTTCTCAATCTGAACAACTTCAGCAGAAGCACCATCAGCAGGATCAATACGATAGATGCAGCCAGTGTATATCCTGCTGCCCACCATTTCTTTATCTCGTCTGCTTTATCCATATAGGTACGCAATTGGGATTGCACCTGCGTAAAATAATTCATCTTTCTGACAATTTGATGCAGCCACCCTACCAATGAGACCGCATATCCTCCCCGGTTGGACTCATGCATGATCATTTCACGTTCTTTTGCCAGCATACCCTCATAGGCATCCGCACAGAGTAGCGCAGAAAGCCGGGAAGCCAATGCAGTATCCTTAGCTTCACTATAATCGGGCAATCGGTCCTGACTGATCAATTTTTTCCATACTATTATATCCTTACGCTTCATTTTCTGCGATCCCAGCAGTGTATAGGAGATCAACGTATTTTCCAGCACGGTATTCTCTTTGAGTCTGGTGGTATGCAGATAAATATTGTAATAATCCAGGATCTTCTTGGATGAGGCGATGGGCCTTATATCCAGAAGTATCTCCAGAAGATATCCGAATACCCTGTGATGATATGCTTCAACCAAAATCTCATGGTAGTCACCTGTGGGATCATCCACCTCGCTCCTGAGCTGCTTCAGCGCATGACTGATCATTTGGATCACTCTGTTATCTATGCCAAATTCGCTCTCATGGATAAATATCTGAAGATTTTTCAATGCAAGATCGACATCACTTCTGTTCTGCATCAATTTTTTCGCATCACTCTCATCTCTGCTTAGCAAATAAATCACACTGTTGAGCCGTTCAAACTCCAACGCGTCCACCAAGAGTTCGGTATGCTCCAAAAAGGATGCAAGATTCATACTCTTCTGAGTACGCTCATACGCCTTATATGAATCATACGCGGCATAAGAAAGGATAAAAAAAACCACCGCCCCGGCAGCAAGCAGTACACCAAGTACACTTTTGCTCTTTGATATTTTCATGTCACTCCTTTATGCTTATGCTCCATTGCACTGACTGGTTTCCCTCTTTGTCTCACGGCAGATTTAACTTTTTAAACATGCATACCTGATCAAGATATTACATCAGCAGACTTAAATAAATACCACGCTCTATCGGCCACAGTGCAGGCTAAAAATCCTTGGTATAGATAATATCATAGGAGCTTGACTCGCCGCTGGCCCCGACCACGCTCTCAAAACTGCGGTTGTGCCTGTATTTCAGTTCAACCCTCGGTATCTCTTCATTGATATAGATGATCATGATATCTTTTGTCAGTTTTTTTCCCACCTCGACACTGTTTCCTTCACCGAGTACCAGATGGTCTACCTTCACCCCGACATTGGCCAGAGCGGATTTTGCCATGGCACCTCCCATCATTTTCATCATCTCTTCACCGCTGTAGGTGTCACCGCCCGCTTCAGAATCAAAGAGCAGTACCGAGAGTATCTGCTCGCGTGTAAGGCTTGGACTTGAGGAAAAATTGATATTCGGTGCCTCCGGTGTACCAGTCACTGTGATCGTAATAAGATATTTCACTGCCTGGTGTCGGACCTTGATCTCCAAAAGCGGTTTGTTGGGCTCACCGGTAAAATAGATATAACTTTTATCCAGTGTAAACCTCTTGTTCTGAAAGAGATAGGTCCCCCCTTCGAGCAGTTCGATAGCACCCAAAAGCATCAGAGGTTCATTCACCCCTTTATAAAGTGTCAGGTTCGGTTTTGCCTGGAGATTGATATCTGTCTGTTTGATCTTCAGGGGTGCTTTGCTTTCGATATTGACTGCGATGCTAAGGTTGTCCATAAAAGTGCTGGGTTGCTGCTCTTTTTGCTCCTCTACAATGATGATGTCGCTGTCAGATGCAAAAGACCTCTGATGCATATCATAATGGATATCGCCCCCCTGCAGCGTGATCTCTCCTTTGAGATCCGTGAAGTTTCCATCGAGTTTCGTTACCAGTTCGATATCAGACACCAGGTCCACCCACTCATGCTCCACCTTCAGCTGCTTAGCACCGGTATCGATCCTGCCCGTTCTGCTTTTGATGTCATAATTTCCCGTAGTTTTAAGCGCATCGTTCACCCAAAGCTCAGGGATAATTATCTCACTCTCCCCGATAATAACCATAGAGGGTTTAGTGGCATAAAAGGTCTGCTTGTCATAAGTGACATGATAGCGCTGCAGGGTCACCTGACGCTCTTCCAGTGTAATATCGATATCGATATCAGTGATTTTTTGGGCATTCGCACGCTCTGCCTGATAGATGATCTCGGGCGAACGCAGGGAGATATCGACCTTTTGTTCTTTATTGATCAGCGCATTGATCACGGCACTCCCCTCCACTGGAGGCAAAGTATCGATGCTATAGTACGATTGTACAAAATGACTCAATGAACCAAGCGAATTTATCGTGGTATTGACCTTCAAAGCCTGCGTCAGGTTCCCGTCAATGCTTGCATGCAGAGGCAGACTCTCAAATACCCCTTCAATGGATTGATCTTTTGCACGATAGCTCGCCTTTAGTTTCAACTCGTCTGTATAGAGGTCGATAGTGGAACGGTTGCCTTCTACTGAGAGGTCCATATTGAAAGAGGAAAGCTTCTCCCACCGTACATTCGGATCCATGGATCGGAGCAGAGAGTCTTCAGGGATGATCGCTTTGCTTTTCACCTGAAGGGTTTTGCCCAGAAGGATTTGTGCATCGATATTGGCCATGTTTGACCTGAGCAGTGCAAATCCTTGAAGTGTTTTATTCTGATCAAGATCAAAAGGAATGTCCACTTCAAGCATTGCTTTTGCCTCCTCCAGCGCTTCAGGAAGCTGACTGATCGACGAAACCTCAATAGCCTGCTTCGTCTTTAGCTTCAGGCTGCCTCTTTGATAATTGTGCATCATGAAGCTGCCCGCCATCCGGTCAGAATCCAGTGTCGCATCCAAGCGCTGTTCGTCTCCCTGATAGGTCACATTGAGATCACGAAGCACCCCTGTCAGATTCTGCTCAAGACCGTAGACCTCTTTTGCATAGATCCCCCCGCGATACGTCATATTCGTATCCATTGCCAGATGATTGGTCACCGCAATATTTTTTGCATATGGCGTGGAGAGGAGCAGCTTCGTATCGGAGAGAAGTTTCTGCTCTTCAAAATGGTATTCAACCTTCGATACCAAGGAATCTATGTCGATATTGAACTCACCGCTGTTTCCAGACAATATCTGTGTTGCACTTGCCTGTACCTCAGCCTCTATATATGATCCGCACACCGCAAGGTCTATAACGATATCGCCAAACGCCTCTCTTCTCAAAGGCAGCCCGGCAAGTTCAAAGAGTCTTTTATGCGGGCTCAGAGCAATCTTTCCCACCAATGTATTCTCTTCAACTTCACCTTTATAGACAATATTGCTCAGATTGCTCCGTGCATCCAGAAAGAGATTTCCCTCCTCTATAAGTACCTCCTCAAGATTTACCCTGATCCTGCTCCCTTCAAGATTGAACTTCTGTAGATGAAGCGGATCAAAGAGCGAAGGTTTGACATTCAGGTAGAGTTTCTCCAGATAAACAGTTCTTGGCAGATAAACTGGCTGGCTCTCCTCCTGAACAGCATTTTGGGCATTTGGCTCGGTTTTTTCCATGCCCGATACCAATCTTTGTATCGCAGGAAGATCGACCTTCTTAAGACTGAGTGATACGATATCTGCTTCTCTGTCCACATAGCTTCCGCTCAGCTTGATGTCCGTGACATTCGATTCCAAAGAGAGATCGAGCGCATCGATATCCAGCCTCTCTTCAGCATAAAAGATGCTCTCTGCACGCGCAGAGAATTCTGTCACCGAAATGCCGTAGCGCTCAAAAGGCAGTAAAGAAAGAGACACCTCTTCCAGCCCTACTCCAAAGCTAAAAGAGGAGCCGCCCGTATCATTGCCATCCCCAAAACTTCCGATCAGCGCCTCGATACTTGTAACATTCCCCTCCTCCAGTGCTACTTTCGTCAATGAGATTCTTTTTTTCAACAGAGCTGCCGGATTCAATCTTATCGTCAGCTCTTTGGCAAGCGGCAGCCCCTCATACTTCGGGGAGTGTATGGTGATACCATCGAGAACATTGCCTGAAATATCACTATAGGTAATTGCATAATCGGGAGCAAACCGTTTGGCAGCTTCTTTGACCACGAATGGTGTATTGACTGCCATCCAGAGCGCGGTAAGCAGCAAAATGACAGCGATGAAGCTTCCTAGGAGTATTTTTTTACGACTTGACATGGGCTGCCTCCCTGCAATGCTCTTTTATCCTTCTCAAAACGACTGTCCTATCTGGAACGAGATACCATACTGGGAGGGATCATTGACATTGAACCCAACATCCATTTTAAAGGGGCCTATCGGCGTCATATAGCGCACCCCGACTCCTGCGGAGGTGATGATATCGCCTGTAAAGTCATAGCTCTCTTTGTTCAACATCGTATTGTCCGTAAAGACAGCGCCGTACAGATCACCCCAGACCGGGTAGTTCGCTTCAAGCATAAGATTAAGCATCGTGGATGCCCCTTCGATGGAGTCACTGGTGGGAGAGAGGATCACCCCCATCTCCCTAAAGCCGTAGGCACGGTTAAAGTACGGCCCTCCCGCAAAGAAGAGTTTGGACTCAGGAATTTCACGGTCGAACTCTTCTATCACCCCTGTTTTTGCAACTGCTGCGAGGGTAAGATTATCGATACTATGGATATATCTGCCTTCCAGCTGCATCTTCAGGTAAGTGCTCGCATCCTGGCTGTAGGGGAGTCCATATTCAAGGTAAGAGGCAAGATAGTAACCTTTTTTAGGATTTATCTTGTCGTCCCTTGCATCATAGATCAGATCAATATAGGGATAGAAAAGCAAAAAATTTCCCTCATTGACAGCCTGCTGAAGAACCTGATCCTCTTTGAGGTTATCCAGGAGTTCAATATCAATATATTCAAGCGCGATCCCGCTTCTGAATCTCCACCTGTCACGCTGATACCCCAGAGCCAACCTTATATAGCTCTTCTCTTCCGTAAAACCGGGATACTCCAGATTGGAATATCCGACTTTTGACATAAAGTCGATCGGATAACCCCACAGGTCAAAAAGTACCGGTTTGAAAAAATCAATGCTGGCAAGATACTCTTTTTGTGACCACATTGCCTTGAGTGTCAGTTTCTGCGCATTGCCCATAAAATTTTTTTTGACCAGGGTGCTGTGGGCACGTGCACCGACATAGGTGTCATACCCCAGACCAGCTTCCAGATGATAAGGAGTTTCAGTCTCCTTCAGCGTGATATCCACCGGGATCTTATTGTATAGCTTGCGGTCATAGTTGATGATCACACTGTCAAAAACATCCAGCTGGTAGAGATTGGCATAACTCTCCTTGATACGCTTGGGATCAAACCTGCTTCCCTCAGTAGCTGTGATACGGGAGAGAATCACCTCTTCGTCGATGCTCTCCAGCCCTTTGATATAGCTCTTTTCAAAGTGGCAGAGATCGCCTTTTTTCAGATGGTACCTCAGATCTGCCTGATGCCTCTCCAGGCTCACATACGCTTTTGTATCGAGGTCATAACTGCAGTACCCGTCTGCAAGCAGCGCCTCTATGATACTGTTTTTGATCTCTATGAATTTTTCTGCTCTGAAGCGCTCCTCTTTTTTGAACGTGAAATAAGGGGAGATGTCGTAATCACTGGTGATGTTGATCTCTTTAATACGCACAGGTGTGTTTTCTCTAATCGCTACAGTCAGCGTTGTATTTGTCTCTTGGATTTCAAATTTGGCATCATAAAATCCCTCAGACTCATAAAAACTCTGCAGCGACTGCTTCAGCGTCGGCAGCAGTTTGTCATAGATCCTCGGCGTATCTTCCTTCCAGAACTGCCAGAAACTTTTTGTCTGTACATTGAGGGCCTCATAGAGTACGGAATGCTCATGGGTTGTATTGCCTGTGATCCTGATCTCGTGTGTGGGCAGTTCTATCTCATCGGCACCGAGTATCATCAGGGAAAAAAACAAAATCACAATCGCTCTGTATGGCATCGGATACAACCTTTTAAAAATTTACGCGGCTAAAGGGACAAACCTCTCTTCCAAGTGTACCAAAAAAAAGAGACTATCCCAACAGGTCCTTCACACTTTGACGCGGATCTTTACCCTTTTCTACCATAGCATATACCTCCGCGGCGATAGGAAGATAGATCTCCTTTTGCTTGGCTAACAGATAAAGTGCCTTGGCAGTCGGTACCCCTTCGGCGACCTCTCCGAGCTCCGTCAGAATATCTTCGATCTTTTTTCCCTGTGCCAGACCGATCCCCACCCGGTAGTTTCTGGAGAGCGTGGAGCTGGCCGTAAGGAAGAGGTCACCTGCGCCTCCCAGTGACAAGAAGGTTTCTGTTTTCGCACCGAAAGCCTCTCCGAAACGTGTCATCTCCACAAGACCGCGTGAGATCAGTGCCGCCCTTGCGTTGTTGCCAAGCTTCAGCCCGTCAGATACACCGCCTGCGATGGCGATCACGTTTTTGTAGGCTCCTGCCACCTCTTCTCCTATCACATCATCGCTCACATATCCTTTGATATATTCAGGCAATGCATCTGCATAGGTTTGTGCCAACTTTAAATTGATTGAACTGATCACCAGTGCGGTCGGCAGTGACTGCTGCACTTCCGCTGCGAAAGAGGGGCCTGAGATAAATGCGAGCCTCTCTGCATCGACAAACTCTCCGTAAACCTCATTGAGAAAAGATCCCGTTTCCGTCTCTATCCCTTTGGCCGCCACAAGGATATTCTGTCCCCTATCCACAAAATTCTCTTCCATCCATCCGCGCACGGCCTGTGCAGGTATGGCGATCACCAGGTACTCATACTCCAAAGCCTCCCGAACAGGAACAAAGTGAGGGATATCTTTGGGAGTGCGTGAGGTGATCACCACATCATTTTTTTCCGAAAACGCATGATACAGGGCTTGACCCCATTTTCCTGCACCGATTACTGCAAGTTTCATATCTTGTATCCTTTTTCAAGTACTTTAAATAAAATGCAACTAGTTGCATGAGCCAGCTGCTGAAGCTGACCCAGTGTCAACGCAGTATAAGGAGCTTTGCTTCTTATACGTCCTGTCAAACAAGGACCCCATTTTCCTGCACCGATTACTGCAAGTTTCATTTATCTATTCTCCTTTTTATCAATGAACTCTATAAAACGTTCCGCACTCTCTTCATACATGTCAAAGATCCTGCTCACACCTGCCAGGATCAACTTGCGGTTATCCTCTTTACTGTCAGAGAGTGCCACGATCTCATCTTCAAAACCGCCTGATCTGAGTGAGATCGTATAGTATACATTCAACGCATCTTCTTTCATCGCACATACCACCATATATCCTTTAAGCATCTTCATATGTTCCAGATACTCATGCTGCTCTTCATCGACCTGTACCACATTGACAAACCCATCGCGTTTTGCACTCTCATAATGCTCACTGTCGGTCTCATAGATCGTCACCTCTATATCCTCGTGCCGAAGCATCTGACAGAGATGTTTGCTCTTATGTGTATAGCCAAAGAAGATGATACCTTTTTGGTGCTCCTCATGGTGGCGTTTGAGATAAGCCAATGCTTTTGAGTCAACTACATCATAAGGCTCAAGTATCCCGTTCACCCCTGTCGCCAGGTATTGCCTTCTGAGGTTATGCTGGTTCATCCGTGCATAGATCACTGCATCAGCGTACACAGACTTTGCATTCAGGATAAAATAGATGTTATCGATATCCGAGCTTTTCAGTGTCAGCATGGCTGCAATATTGTCGCCCCTGTAAATATCCGCAACGAGCTTGGCACTGGATCCGTCAGCACGGATCACTTTATAGCCGCTTTCCCGGGCAAGCGCAACTTTCTCCTCCTCATTTTCAATGACCACCGGTTCATAGAGACCACCTTCGTGGAGTTTTTTGGCGATCGTCATTCCCAGGTGCCCATACCCGTTGATGATCACTGCTCTGTTGATCTTGGAGACAAGGTTGATATTGTCTGCATTGCGCAGCTCATCAAACCGCTCCGAAAATGCCGAGACCATCACGGAGGTGACAAATGAGATCATCGCGATACCCATGATAATTCCGAACATCGAGATGATCTTGCCCGTATCGGTCACGGGCGAGATATCCCCGTACCCCACCGTCGAAACGGTAACCAATGCCCAGTAGATGGCATCAAGATAACTTCCCAGATTCTCATTGACCCCATACTCCAGGATATAAAAAACCGTACCGAAAGAGAAGGTAACGCCCAAAAGCATATAACCCAGAAAGATGAACTCAAAACGTTTTCTTGTCAATGCATTCAAAAGGCTTGAGGTTCCATGGAGATAATGATACAGTTTCAAAAGCCTGATGATACGGAATTTTGGGAAGATCGCGATCAGGTCGATCAATGCAGGCAGAGAAATAAGATATTCCAGCCTTTTTTTCAATGGCAAAAGATAGTACTCTTTGATGCCTGCATCTTTCATTTTGCTGGTCGCAAGGATATGTTTATGGGTATCCTGACTCACCCAGACACGCAACAGATACTCCAAAGCAAAGACCGTAGTGATAAAATAGAGATCAACATTGACCGCCCACTCCGGCAGCTTGTCTGACTTGCTTAGGATCAGTATCGTGATCGAGATCAGTATCAAGCTGATCATAAACCAGTCAAAGTACCTCTTATAGGGATAGTTAATGTCGTTAAGAAGAGACCTGAAAAAGGATTTTGCAGCTTGATACCGGACCGATCGGTCCATCATTTGGGAAAGTTTCACTATCCAGTCATACATGAGCATCCCCCTTTTGGGCACCAAAGCCGGTACCCGGCTTTACTAGTTTAGCCTCTCTTTGAGCAGTTCGTTGACTTTTGCCGGATTCGCTGAGCCTTTGCTTACTTTCATCGTCTGACCGACAAAGAATCCGAAGAGCTTCTCTTTACCGGATCTGTATTCCGCCACTTTATCCTGGTTTGCCGCAAGTATCTCATCAATGATCGCCAAAATCGCACCGTCATCACTGACTTGGGCCAATCCGAGTTCATCAATGATCGCATCTATATCACGGCTCTCATGCTCCATCATATAATCCAGGACATCTTTGGCGCCTTTGCCTGAGATCGTATCATCAGCGATCTTTGTCACCAGAGTACCCAGCGTTTTTGCATCAACCGGAGAGTGCTCTATGGAGAAACCTGCCTTGTTCAAACGTCCCAGGAGCTCAGATGTCAGCCAAGTCACTGCCGTCTTCGCATTGGCACCGCATGCCAGCATCTCTTCAAAATAGTAGGCCATCTCTTTATCCGAAGTGATCACCAGTGCATCATATTTCTTGATGCCGAGCTCTTCAATGTAACGTGCTGCTTTTTCATCCGGCAACTCAGGGATCTGTTTTGCCTCTTCGACCATTGCCTCTGTTACAACCAACGGACGAAGGTCAGGGTCCGGGAAGTAACGGTAATCTGCCGCTTCCTCTTTCCCTCTCATGGATTTCGTTACGCCTTCAGCCACGTTGTAGAGTCTTGTCTCCTGGACTACCTCCTGGTCATATACGCCATCTTCATAGGCTTCGGTCTGACGCTGCACTTCATACGCGATCGCTGCCGCAACGAATTTGAAGGAGTTAATGTTCTTGATCTCTACTCTGGTCCCGAACGCCTCCTGCCCCTTCGGACGGATAGAGACGTTAACATCGCACCTGAAAGAACCCTCCTGCATGTTTGCATCGGAAATATCAAGGTAACGTACCGTTGCATGAAGCTTTTTCAGATAGGCCACAGCCTCGTCAGAGCTTCTCATATCCGGCGCGGATACGATCTCCAGCAGCGGGGTACCCGCACGGTTGAGATCGACTTTGGAATGATCGCCCTCATGCATATTTTTTCCTGCATCCGCTTCAAGGTGCGCCTGCGTGATCCCTACTCTTTTCTGCGTACCGTCATCCAGGTCGATAAAAAGCTCACCGTTTTGCACGATCGCGTTATGCAGCTGCGTGATCTGGTAGGCCATCGGACTGTCGGGGTAGAAGTAGGATTTTCTGTCAAAGTTCGAGCTGTGCTGCACATTGGCATTGACCGCATAGCCCAAACGCATCGCTTTGATCGCCGCTTCCTTGTTCACGACCGGCAGTGCACCGGGAAGCGCCAGGCAGGTGGGACAGGTATTGGAGTTTTGGTGCTCAGCAAAGCTGGTTGCACAGGAACAGAAAAGTTTTGTTTTTGTATTGAGTTGTACGTGTACTTCAAGACCGATAACGGTTTCAAACATCGGGAGATTCCTTATAAAAATAGTTCATATTTATAATCGTAATTATTATACCCATTTGCTTATTTGAGGGAGTTTACGGGAGAGTCAAATGGCTCTCCCGTAAGTCTGTTATTGTCTGTAGCTAAGCTGGTTCAGGAGTTTTTCAACCCCCATATCCACCTCGACTTTGGGGAAGAAAGAGGGTTTGTCTTTCATATCGATCGTCTCAAACTTTACCGTTTTCTCCCCCAGTCTCTGACGGATCTCTTTTTTGATCTGGTAGAGCGAAGTGATCTTGTCAACCAGCACCCCCTGTATCTCAGGCGCATTGGCTACATAGATCTTGCCTTCGGTAAACGGCAGTAGCTGCTCTTTACTGATCCCTCTGTTTTCTACCACGGCATTGATAAAGTTCTCATAAGTTGGCATCAGGAGATGGTCTTCGATATACTTCTTCTCTTCACCCTCTACTTTCCTGAAAAAGGAGAGAGGCTGTTTATACTTCCCGGCTGCCAGGTTATCCTCCTCTACCCCAATCTTCTCTGCCAATTCTCCGATATTATAGTGCGGCATGATCACACCGATAGAGCCTACGATCGCATTCTTGTTCGCGTGCAGCGGCTTGACCGCTGAAGCAATGTAGTAGCCGCCGCTTGCAGCGATACTACCGATATACATCGTGATATTCTTGTCTTTTTGATAGGCTTTAAGATACTCGCTGAGCTCCTCGCTCGCCGTCGGAGATCCTCCCGGAGAGCCCATGACAAAGAGTACTTCCTTGAAGTTCTTGTCTTTGCGCACATCGTCCATCTTCTCCATGACCCTGGTCGTATATTGTTCTGTGATCATCTCGTCAAAATGGATCACTGCTACTTTATTGTCCCCTATTACCGGTTTTTTGAACATACCCGATCTTGAAAAATACATCGCAAAAAATGCGATCTCAGCGATCAGTATGATACCGATGATCCAGGCTTTGAGATTTGAGATAAAGATCCGTTTTTTCAGCTCTTTGATCTGATACTCTTTCACATCTTCCATTGGTCGTCCTCTATTGGTTTGAAATAGCGTATTGAAGCAAATCCCTTTGCTCCGGCTTTCTGACATGCACCGATCTGTTCCGGTGTCAAAATACCCCCTAATGCTATCACAGGAATGCTAACAGCACTGCATACTTCGCTTAATTTTTCCAAGCCCACCGGCCTGCCTTTGCCCGGCGTGTCAAAGATCGGACTGAATGTCACCATATCCGCCCCCAGCTTTTCAGCTCTCAGGGCTTCATCCAATGTATGGGTACTGATAATGACAAAGAGTCCCTGCGCTTTGGCAAAAGGTATCGCTTCCATTCGGTCACTGCTCAGGTGTACGCCGTCCGCATTCAATTTCTTTGCAAGGAGGGTATCATTGTGCAGCACTATTTTATCAAAGGGGTATGCCTTGGCAGCGTATATAAATTTTTTGGCATTTTCACTGTAGTGATCGTTTTGTTTGTCACGGTAAAGCACCATATCTGCTTTGCCGTCGATATGCGACAGGTAGATATCCGGATGGTCGGAAGAGAGGATTGAGGGGTCGGTAATCGCATAAGAGAGCATCGCTACTCTTTTGGTCTTTGTTGATCCAGTTTTTCCAGGAGTTGCTCCAAAAGCCTGGTCTGCTTTTGGAGTTCAGAGTGTTTCTCTTTGACCGTAATGATATGCTCCAGTAGCAGGATCGCTACCAAACCGGGCAAAGCGCCTATCACGGCAAATAGAAACGTCTCAAAAAAACCGGAATGAAAAGATGAAAAAAACGGAGTAACGGCACCGATGAGCACAGAAGCCCATGCAATGCCTAAAAAGAAATTGATCACAAAACCGAGCGGCTTCTCTTTGAGTCTCATCGTAAAAGGATTCTTAGTGATCTTCTTCGATCGCAACTGCGCCTGCAAGGTAGACGAACGTAAGGATCATAAAGACAAAAGTCTGAAGTACACCCATTACCGTAAGAAGGAAGAATGGCGCCAAAGGCACGATCCAAGGTGTCAGCATCAAAAGTACCCACAGGAACATATCATCCCCTCTGATACTACCGAACAAACGGAAGCTGAGAGAAACGATACGTGAAAGGTGTGAGATGATCTCGATCGGGAACATCAACGGTGCAAGCAGTTTTACCGGGCCCGCAAAGTGCGCAAAGTAGTGAACCACACCGTTCTTTCTGATACCTTCATAGTTGTAGTAGAAGAAAACGATCAATGCGAGTGTCAATGTAATGTTGATGTTTGAAGTCGGGGACTCAAATCCGGGAATGACACCGATCATGTTTGATGTAAAGATGAACAGACCCAGCGTTGCGATCAACGGAAGATACTTTCTTGCATTCTCTTCACCCAGTACATCCGTACCCATAGCGATCACACCGCCAAGGTATGACTCCATCACGTTTTGTGTACCACCCGGTACAGCTCTAAGACTCTTTGTAGCCATTTTTGCAATCAACAGGACAATTCCTGCCACCAAGATCATATGAGAAACAAACAGCATCTGCCCGTGCCCGAATATCGCACCCAGGTAAGTAAAAATACCTTCCATAAAACATCCTCTTACGTAAATTATTGCGTGGATTATACCTTTTTTGAACTTAAATTTGCCTCGTTCAAGGGCTCATCGGACGCACTCTTTGGAGGAAAACAGCAGGGGTGCAGTCTATTCACACAGTCTTGCTCAGAAAAACAGACAATGAGGAACAACTCATACGATCGTTTTATCTCTATCCACTCTTTCAATTCACTCCCTCTCATCCTGAACTTGCACCCGGAGAGATTTCTTTCAGGTACAAATTAAGGTAAATGTTCATACCAATTTTTCCTGCCCCAGTCTGTAAAGCGCAAAATCATACTTTACCGGATCACTCCGGTCAAACGCTTTCAGTGTTTCAGTCAATTCGATGGCAGCTTTCATGTCGCAGCTTTTTCGCTGCAACAGCCCTATCCTGCGTGACACATGAAAGGTATGTGTATCCAGCGGCATCAGAAGATCTTTTTTATTTATTTTCGACCAAAGCCCCATATCCAGGCTGTCCTTGCGCACCATCCACCTGAGATACATCAGATAGCGTTTATAGGTACCTGCCGATGGGAGACTTCGCGGCGGGTTGCCCACCAGAAAATTGTATCCGTAGCTCTCAAGCGGATAGCATGCCCTTATCGTTTCAATCAAAGCCCAGAGCCCATCAAGAAGATTGGCCTCTTTTTGATACCCTTGATAAAAAATATTTTCCAGAGTATCTCTCTCTTTAAGACGTTTCAGTGCGATAAAAAGGGCGGTCACATCTTCGCTTTTTTGGAACCGGTAGTAGTGAGACGTCAGGGCTTTTTTTATCTTGCTTTCACTCTCATCGAGCAGAGAAAAATCTAAACTTTCTAAAAATTTAATGATCTGATGGGCATTGCCATAGGCAAAAAGCGCACAGACCAGCGCAATGGATTCATCCTGGTATTTCTGCGCGATAAAAAGCGGGTCGGGTTTTTCATAGCAGAGCTCGGAAATTGAGTCTCTAGCTTTAACTTCATTATCTAAAAGGTGTTTTATTTCAGATAATTTCAAACTAAAAACCCTTTGACCTTCGCACAGGTGCGTAATCACGCACCAAAAATATTTCTAAAAAAGATGCGTGATTATGCACCCTACATGCTAAAATATAAAATGTTCACCCAGATAGTATTTTCTGACATTCTCGTCATGGGCGATCTCTTCGCTTGTACCGCTGGCAAGCATCTCCCCGCTCCGCATCACGTAGGCCCTGTCACAGATACCCAGGGTCTCGCGGACGTTGTGATCGGTGATCAGAATGCCCATATCCAGTGCTACGAGCTGTCTGATGATGTTTTGGATATCGAGTACGGCGATAGGATCCACCCCTGCAAACGGCTCATCAAGCAGCAGGAACTTCGGCTCTCCCACCAAAGCCCTCGCGATCTCAACACGTCTTCTCTCGCCCCCGCTCAGACGGATACCCTCGCGGTTTCTTATCGGTTCGATATTGAAGATCTCAAGCAGCTTTTCGATGCGGGGCTGTATCTTTTCCTGTTCCATCCCCAGTGCTTCTGCCGCAATGAGCAGATTCTCTTCCACTGTAAGGTCTTTGAAGATACTGGACTCCTGAGGGAGGTAGCCGATACCGAGTTTTGCCCTTGCACTGAGAGGCAGTTTGGTGATATTCACCCCGTCAAGAAAGACCTCCCCCTCCGTGGCCCCGGTCAGTCCGCAGACCATATAAAACGAGGTGGTCTTCCCTGCCCCGTTGGGCCCCAAGAGCCCGACGACCTCTTTGCTTCTTACCGTCAATGAGATGTCGTGCACGATCTTCGTCTTTTTGATCGTCTTTGCAAGGTTTCTGGCTTCAAGTGTATGCATTAGTCTATGATCCTGTATTTTCTGGCATCACCGGCTGGCTCTATCTCGATCAAGACTACATGATACCCTGCAGACTCCAAAAATATTTTGAGCGCATCGCTTCCCCACTCTACCATATGCCATCCCGGTTTATCAAACTCTTCATAAAGACCCATCTGCATAAATGCTTCGTGGTCAAGCCGGTACAGATCATAATGATACAGGTCATTGCCGTAGCAGTGCTGCAACGAGAAGGTGGGAGAGGTGACATCACCTGTGATCCCTCTCTGCTTTGCTATCGCCTGGGTGAGTGTCGTCTTGCCTGCTGCCAGGTCACCCCGCAGAAAGACCACGGCATTGGAGGGCAATACCTCATTCAGATAATCTACCACATTCTCCAACGCTTCAAGCGAAGCGACGATCTCTTTCACTGCTCCCTGCTCCTTATACTCTGCTACTTACTCAGCTGTTCGCTGATCTTTGCCATACGCACCAGATGCTCCCTGGCTGTACCGCTGTCAAGGATCGCTTCTACCTGTTCGATCGCCTCACGGACATCACGCACGCTGCCGTCCACAAAGAGCGCAAAGGCAGCATTCAGCACCACGATATCTCTTTTGGCACCCTTCTCTGCTCCCGCCAGAATATCTCTGGTGATCTGTGCATTTTGGAGCGGATCTCCGCCGAGTATCGCCTCTTTGGGTACTTTTTTGATACCGTAGATCTCTGGGTTGATCTCCCCTTCAATAATACGTCCGTTTTCCAGATAAGCAAAGTTCGTATTGGTTGCAAGCCCTATCTCATCCATCCCATCCTGGCTGCTTACGACACAGGCTCTTTTTGCGTCAAGCTGCAGAAGCGCTTCGGCGATCCTTCGCACAAAGTCCGGGTTAAAAACACCGAGGAGATACTTCTGGGCACCAGCCGGGTTGCTCAGCGGCCCGAGGATATTGAAAATCGTACGGTGGGGAATGGACTTGCGGATCGGCATGATATACTTCATCGCAGGATGATGATCGGTTGCCGGGAAGAAGCAGAACCCTGTCTCTTCGAGCATCTTGATCTTGTTTTCCGGCGTCATATCCAGTTTCAGGCCAAGTGCTTCAAGCACATCGGTCGAACCCGATTTCGAGGTGACACTGCGGTTTCCGTGTTTGGCGATCACGCGGCCCATGGAGGCCAAAATAAGGGAAGTCGTTGTAGAGATATTGAAGCTTCCGCTCTCATCTCCGCCTGTACCTACGATATCGATGGCTTTTTCCCGCAGTTCATCGCTCATAGGAACCCTGATAGCGTGTGCACGCATGACGGCTGCAGCATCAGCGATATCTTCAGCACTCTCACCTTTGATATAAAGATCGATCAGAAACTGACGCGCTTCAGCCTCACTCAGTTGATTGTCAAATAGCTTTTCAAACTGTGTTCTGTTACTCATATTTACCCTATTTTAACTGTTTACCGTACACACTGTATTTTGTCATTCTCGGACTTGTACCTAAAGGTATACACTTTGATAATCCGGAGACCAATGCGCTTCACTTCCTATACGTCCAGATTCCCGACCCCGATCGGGGTCGGGAATGACAGAAAAAAAAGCTTTTCAATAGAAAAGCATACCACAATTCCTCACTCTTACTTCCTAATTCCTCACTCAAAAGAGTTAAAGCTCTTTAACATACTCTTCTTTCTGTGATTTCGGGATCGTCTTTGTTGCAGGTATCTTGAGTACTTCATAGGATTTTGCTCCCTTGAGATACTCTATCGTGATCTTGTCACCTACTGCGACATTTTTCGAAGCTTTTGCCTGTATACCGTTGACATAGACTACTCCCGACTTGAGCATATCTGTCGCTACCGTACGGCGTTTGACGACGTTTACGGCACTTAACCATTTATCTACTCTCATGGCTGTTTAAACATCTCCTCGGCATCTTTTGCCTCGGTGATACCTTTGAGCGTGAGTTCATTGGTCTCCGAGATATATTTTTCGGCTTTCAGTTCCTTAAAAACCCTCTTGCACTCTTTCATATCAAACATTCCCGTATCCACAAGCATGGCCTGGATATCTTTCAGTGTCTCATTTGGACGCTTTTTGAAAAGTGCCAAAAGACACACTTTCTCTACGATCTTATCATCATCCATCGTTTTATCCTCATATCAAATACATAGAAGAATCTAATCATTTGAACTCTGCTATATATTCACCCCATAACGGGGCGAAAAAGAATTAGTGCAGCTCTACGTTGAGCTTTACTTCTCTCGTACTTCTTCTTACGATCATCTCACCCGTGGTAGAGTCCTGTCTGAAGTGAAGACCGTTCAACCCCTGAAGCTCATCTGCCCTGAATGTCGTTTTGTCCTCAAGGTTCGCTTCCGGGTTTGCCGCTCTTATCTTCTCCAGCTCTGCCGGTGCGATCTTCACTTTTGTCCCTGCAAAGATCGCAAGGCCGCCATCGATGATACATGCATCACCCAGAGGAATACCGCAGGTAGAGTTTGCACCAAGCAGTGTGTTCTCACCGATACTGATAGGATTACCGTCTGTTCCTGAAAGTACACCGAGGATACTCGCACCGCCGCCTACATCAGAACCTGCACCGACGACCGCAGAGCTTGAGATACGTCCTTCCACCATCACCGGGCCGAGCGTACCGGCATTGAAGTTGATATAGGATGCACCCGGCATGACTGTCGTACCTGCCGCAAGCTGTGCCCCCATACGTACTTTTGAAGCCTCGAGGATACGTGTATTATCCGCAGGGATCACATGCTGAAGATATCTCGGGAACTTGTCCACGCTGTCCACGGTAGGATAGGTTCCTTTGAGTTTCATCTCTATCTCATTGTCTCTGAGGTAGTCAAGCTCATACGGTGTATTCCCTACCCATGCGACATTGCTGAGAATACCGAATGCGCCATTGAGGTTGACCCCTCTCAGCGGTGCTTTACTGAGCGAGAGCGCATAAAGTTTGAGGTATACCGCTTCCACCGACTGCGGCGCAGCATCTTCAAAGAGGAATACGATTCTGAAATCCTTGCCGATATCCCCCATCTTGCTGAGTGTCTTGATCACCTGGATATTTTTATGCGCATCACCCGTCGCCTCGGCAACAAGCGGTGCAAATGCTGCCATAGCATTGCTCACAAAAGTTTCATTGATCGTTGCGACAAATTCGCTGCCGCTGCAATCTACTTCGCACTTTGCTTCCTGGAGCGATTTGATAAATACCGCCGCCGAACCGAAGTTCTCGTTCCAGTTGATCAGACCGAAGTTAGCCTGAAGGATCTTCTCTGCGTTCTTCTGCCCTCTGTCTACTCTGGCG